>JAQCJP010000123.1 GCA_027592945.1 Planctomycetota bacterium | reverse complement strand
CCTGCGGGGCAGAGTGCTGGTGACGGTGGCCGCCGGGAGCCGCTCGGGCCATGCCCATGTCGGCTTCTGCCCGGCCTTTGCCGCCACACCCGCTGTCGACGTGACGACCGACTGCGATTTTGTCGAAGCCGACTTCGTGGCGGCGGAGGTCCTCCCCTGGGGCGTCCGCGTGGAGTGCCGGCTCTCCGAGCCGGCCGAGGAACTGCTGCAAATCCCGGTCGATCTCGTGGCTTCCGTGAACGCTGTCCCCTCCCCCTGAAGCAGCAGGCAGTCTCCGCATGGCACGCTGGCCCACCCACCTCTGGACCACGCTGTTCACCTACGGCGTGATCTTCGTCGGCTTTCCCCTGCTCTGCCTGGTGTTCTGGCTCTGGGTGCGCGGCGGCTGACCCGGCCGCCAATCGCCCTTTCTCATTCCCCCTTCCTCCGGAGATTCAAGCAGCCATGCTCCACGCGATCGTGATGGCTGGCGGTTCGGGCACGCGGTTCTGGCCGGCCAGCCGGTCCGCCCTGCCCAAGCAACTCCTCCCGCTGGCGGGCGAGCGGACACTCCTGGAGGACACGGTCGACCGGCTTGCCGGCCTCGTGCCAACGGAGCGGATGATGATCGTCACCGCCGCCCGGCTTCTCGACCCGATCCGTCGCCAGTTGCCCGGCATTCCGGCCGCCTCGCTCGTCGGCGAGCCCTGCAAACGGGATACCGCCCCCTGCATCGGGCTGGCCGCGCTGCTCGTCTCGCGGCACGACCCGGACGCCACGATGGCCGTGATGCCCTCCGACCATGTCATCCGCCCGGTGGCCAAGTTTCAGGAGGCGATCCGGCAGGCGGAGGGCCTGGTCGCCGCCGCTCCCGACCGACTGGTGACCTTCGGCGTCCGGCCGACCTATCCCGCCGAGAGCTTCGGCTACATCCAGCAGGGCGAGCCGTTGCCGGCCGGCCCCGGGGAAGCGCCGGCCTTCGCCGTGGCGAGTTTCAAGGAAAAGCCGCCGGCCAGTGTGGCCCGTGAGTACCTGGCCGCCGGCACCTACCTCTGGAACGCGGGCATTTTCGTCTGGAGGGCGGCCACCATTCTCGAGGCCCTCGCCGAACGGCAGCCGGAGTGCCTGCGACACCTGGAGGCGATCGCGGCCGCCTGGGAAGGACCAGACCGCGAGCGGGTCTTCGCCGAGGAGTTTGCCGCGATCAAGGGCATCTCGATCGACTACGCCGTCTTGGAACACGCCAGCGACGTTGCCGTCATCGAGGCCCCGTTCGGCTGGGACGATCTCGGGGGCTGGTCGGCGGTGGCCCGCCAGCGGGGCGAGGATCGGGCGGGCAACACCGTCGTCGGCCGGCACATCGGGATCGACTCCCGGGGCACGATCGTCCACACCGACGGGGACCATCTCGTCGTCACCCTCGGCCTCGAGGATATGCTGGTGGTACATACCGCTGATGCCACGCTGGTGGCCGACCGGGGCCATGAGGAGGCCGTCAGGAAGGTCGTCGCTGAATTGGAAAGCCGCGGATGGAACGAGTTCCTGTGATGCCAGATCAAGCCGGCCGATGCCGATCCGGGATGCCACCCCGGGCGCGGGCTGTCCTGCTGGGTCTGCTGCTCGGGGCGTCGCTCGCCTCGCCGCTGGCGGCGGCCGATGCGACCGTGGCCGCCCGTGACGCCGGCTGGCTGTCGGCCTTCCGACGATCGCGGGAGGCGCTCGTCTGGAGTGATCTGGTGATCCGCCACGACTGGCGGCTGCAGCGAAACGCCCGTGACGGTCGCTGCCGGATTCTCGACCCCGACGACCACACCGTGCGGGCGGGCACCGAGGCGGAGTGCCGGCAGGCGTTCACGAAGCTCGAGCGGGAGGGTACGATCCCGTCCCACGACGGACCGACCGTTGTCCTCCTCCACGGTCTCGGCGAGGGTCGCGACTCGATGCAGCCGCTGGCGGAGCACCTCCGGGCAGCCCTCGACGCGACGGTGATCTGCTTTGGATACGCCAGCGTTTCGGCGGAACTCGACGACCACAGTCGGGGGCTGGCGGCGGTCGTAGCCGGACTGCCGGCCAGCGGGCCGGTGAGCTTTGTGGGCCACAGCCTCGGCAATCTCGTCGTCCGTCGCTGGATGGCGCTGGCCGACGAGGCCCAACTCGGCCGCATTCACCGGGTCGTGATGCTTGGCCCGCCCAACCAGGGCTCGCAGCTGGCCAGAATGGCCGCCGGCATCTGGGGCATCTCCCCGCACGTCGAGGGCTCGGCCCGGGAACTGGTCTACGACTGGGCCCGCGTGGCTCCCGGGCTGGCGGTGCCGCCCTGTGATTTCGGGATCGTGGCCGGCGGCAAGGGCGACGACGCCGGCTACAGCATGCTGCTCGAAGGGGATGACGACGCCATCGTCTGTGTCGAGGAAACACGGCTCGAGGGCGCCCGCGACTTTCTGCTCGTGCCCGTGCACCACGCCGCGATGATGAAGAGTCCGGCGGTCCAGCGAGCCACCGAGACATTCCTTCAGACCGGCCGGTTTCCCGACCGCTCCTCCGCCCCGGAACAATCCCGATGACCGGTCCGGAGTCGGCGGCCATCCCGGCCGGCCGCGTGGCCGGGATCGATTACGGCAGGCGGCGGATCGGGGTGGCCATCTGCGACGCCCAGCGGATCATCGCCAGCCCGCTCGGCATCCGCGAGACCAGCGGTGACCGTCAGGCCGACGCGATCTTCTTTCGCGACCTGGCCGCCCGGGAGGAACTTGTCGGGTTTGTGGTCGGCCTGCCGCTCCACGCCGACGGCTCCGACAGCCCGATGTCGGTCGAGGTCGAGGAGTTTGCCGCCTGGCTGAGCCGGGCCACCTGCCTGCCGGTCGCCTTTCACGACGAGCGGTACAGTTCCCGGGAGGCCGCGGGGAAGCTCGCCGGTGTCGGCCTGACCCGGTCCGGCAAGAAGCGACGCAGCGATGCGGTGGCCGCTCAGGTGGTGCTCGCTTCCTGGCTCGAGGCGGCTCGCCCTTGACCTGACCCATCCCACCGGGAGCTTTTCATGCATGCCTCACAGCAGGCCGCCCGGCCCCGACTGATTGTCGGCTGCGGCTATCTCGGCCGTAGGGTTGCAGCCCGGTGGCTCGCTGGTGGCGAACGGGTCGTCGGCACCACCCGGTCTGCCGTCCGGGCCGCCGAGTTGGCGGCCAGCGGGGTTGAACCGGTTGTCATCGACGTCACCGCTCCGGACTGGGCCGCCGTTCTGGCTCGCGTAGGGCATCCGCAGAGCATCCTCTGGAGCGTCGGTTTCGATCGCACCGCCGGCATCAGTTCACGAGACATCCATGTCGCGGGCCTCGAAAAACTCCTCGACGCGCTGGCCAGCACCGGCAGCACGCCGCCTGCGCGGGTTATCTTCTCGAGTTCCACCGGCGTCTGGGGCGACCAGGCCGGCGGACTCGTCGATGAGTCGACGCCGCCCATGCCGTCCCGGGAGGCCGGCCGCGTCTTGGTCGAGGCCGAGGCCCTGCTGGCAGCGCATCCGGCGTGCCGAGGCACGGCTCTGCGGTTCGCCGGGCTCTACGGCCCCAACCGGCTGCCGCGGCTGGCAGACCTGCAGGCGGGCCGACCGCTCGCTGCCGACCCCGACAGCTGGCTCAACCTGATTCACATCGACGACGCCGCCGCCGTCGTCGAGGCGGTGGCCGAAGCCGCCGAACCCCGGCCGCTGTACGTGGTGGCCGACGGTCGCCCGATCCGTCGTCGGGACTGGTACACCCGCCTGGCGGAACTCAGCCACAGCCCGCCTCCGACCTGGGCGGCCGACGCCCCGCGAGCCCGCGGCGGCGACAAGCGGGTGGACGCCGCGGTCGTCTGGGCCGACCTCGGGCGTGCGCCGCGCTATCCCGATGCTCTGGCGGCGCTCCCCTCGCTGCTGCGGGCTGGCTGAGCCTGCTACGGCGTTGCCTGGGCGGCCTCGGCGATATCGCCGGCACCGGAGAGGGCGTTGAGGTAGTCGATGACGACGTTCATCGCCTCGTCGAAATAGTAGTCCCGCTTGACCACCGGCCGCTTGGAAAACTCTGACTCCTCGAGCCGCTTCTCCTCTTCCTCCTCGGCCGCCTTGCCCTCGTTCCACTGCCGTTCAAACTCGCTCTCGACCAGCGAGATCGTCTTTTCGTCCTTCCGCCGCTTGTAGCGAGCGATATCTTCGGCGAGTTCTTGAAACTCCTCGTTGGTCGCCACCCGCTGATTCGAACGCTCCTGGAGGGCCTTGATCACCCGGTTGGTCACTCGCCCTTCGGGCTCGTAACGGGCCGCCGGCACCCGATCAAACTCGATCGCATGATCGAGGTCAGCCTCGCCGACGGGCAGGTGTGTCGTCAGGCTCGGCAGGATGATGTCGCTTCTGACGCCCTCCAGTTGGGTGCTGGCGCCGCTGGGGCGGTAGAACTGCTGCATGGTGATCTTGATTGCCCCCAGCGAGGGCGCGTTGTCGAAGCGACGGAAGAGTTGCCGACCCAGGTCGAGCAGGCTCTGCACCGTGCCCTTGCCGTGGGTCGAGTCGTCGCCCACGATCAGCCCCCGGTGGTAGTCCTGAATGGCCCCAGCGAGGATTTCGCTGGCGCTGGCGCTGAACTTGTTCGCCAGGACGACGAGCGGCCCGTCCCAGGCGACACCGGGATCGATGTCGTCATAGGGCCGCACCTGCTGATCGGCATCCTTGATCTGCACGACCGGCCCCCGGTCGATGAACAGCCCGGTCAGCTTGATCGCTTCGGGCAGCGAGCCGCCGCCGTTGTTCCTCAGGTCGAGCACCACGCAGTCGACCTTTTCCCGTCGGAAGTCGTCGAGCAGCCGCTCGGTGTCGCGGGTGCTGCTCTTGAAGTTGGCCTGCCCCTGCTGGGCCCCCGCCATGTCCATGTAGAAGCTCGGCAGGTTGATGACCCCGATCCGATATGGCGAGCCGTCGGCCTTGGTGCCGTGTTCGATGATCTCGCCGCGAGCCTCCGCATCTTTCAGTTCGATCTTGTCCCGCGTGATGTCGTAGACCTTGGGCGCCGTCTCTCCGACGGGGATCACTTTGAGGCGAACGACGGTCCCCCGCTTGCCGCGAATCAGCTTCACGACCTCGTTGAGGTTCATGTCAACGGTATCGACGACCTCGCCGTCAGCACCCTGCCCTACCCCGATGACTCGATCCTGCGACTTGAGCCGGCCATCCCGCTCGGCGGCCCCGCCGGGCGTCAGTTCGACAATCGTGGTGTAGCCGTCTTCGCTCTTGAGCTGGGCTCCGATGCCGTCGAGTTCGAGCCGCATCTGGATCTCGAAGTTTTCGAGCGTGCCAGGCGACATGAAACTCGTATGGGGGTCGAAGCTGGAAGTCAGCGAGGAGAGATAGGTCTCGAGCAGCTCATCGGCCGTCATCTGGTGCATCCGCTTGGCGAAACTGCGGTAGCGACGATGGAGTTTGTCACGGGCCTCGTCGGGCGGGGTCTCCTCCATCTTCTGGACGAGCAGGTCGTATTTGATCCGCTTCCGCCAGGCATCGTCGAGTTCCGCCTTGGTTGCGGCCCAGGTCGTTTCATCACGGTCAATGATGATCGACTCCTCCCGCGTGAAATCATGCTCCTCGTCGATCAGCCGCTCGATCACCGGCAGCCGTTCGTCGACCCGCTGCAGGAACCGCTCCAGCACCTGATAGGCAAAGTTCACGTCTCCTCGCTTGACGAGATCATCGAGGGTGTCGCACCGCGTCCGGAACTCATCCACGTCCGACTTCAGAAAGTAGACCTTCATCGGATCGAGCGCCTCAAAAAACGCTTCGAACCAGAGCCGGGCCACGTCGTCATCGATCGGCTGCCGCAGAAAATGCTCCCGTTCGAGGTGGCGGCGGACGGCCACCGCGATGTGACGGTCGTTGGGACCAGGCTCGGGAGCACCGCCGGTGGGCACCGTGATCACCGACCCGATGGTGGCCGAGGGTGCCTCATCGGCGACGCAGGCAGCCAGGCTGACGATGCAGCCGGCAAGCATCGCGACACACCAGCAGGCCCGTCGACTCAAACGGACCCCGCGGAAAAGGCTCGAGACAGCGGCCCGGGAGGGCGACGAGGCGGTGGTGCCGTTCACGCGTTGGCTCCTGATGAGGAATGGCCGGGGAGCGGATGCTTCGCCTGGTGGCCCAAATGCTTATTGTGACGACTCTCGCCCTCCTTGGCGAGATGTTTTCACACGAGATCCGCCCGGTCCGCCCGAAACCCGCACCGGGCAGCTCGTTCAACGACCGCCTGGGCCACGAGCGGATCCGGGCCGAGCCGCTCGACCTGAAGCCACTCAATGTCGGGCCGGGCTCGGCGAGCCTCCGCGACGGCGGCGGTCACCTGCTCCTCGACGTGACCGTGAAAGAGCAGATGCGGCTGAACCAGCACCCGCCTGACTCCCGGCTCGATCGCGGCGGTTGCCAGGGCTTCCGACACCGTCGGGCGGGCGGCAGCCACAAACCCCATCAGAACGCGAGCGGGCGGTGGCTCGCCGGCCAGGGACAGGCGGGTGAACGCCTCGAGCTGGGCGGGCGTGGAGGGATCGCTCGAGCCGCGGCCCACCATCACCAGCACTGTCTCCGCGGGCGGCCGATCAACTGCGGCTGCGATCGCCTGCCGCCGCCGCTCCCGAGCCAGATGCACCATCGCAGGATGCGTCCCCAGTGGATCTGCCTGACGGACGGTCAGCCCGAGCCGGCCAGCCGCCTCGGCGATCGCAGCCGGAACGTCCCGCTTGGCATGGCCGGCTGCAAAGAGCAGCAGGGGCGCTGCCACGACCTCATGGCAGCCGGCCGCACGCAGTTGGGCCAGGGCGTCGCCGATCGAGGGACCAATCACCTCGAGAAATCCGAGGGCGACCGGCACCATCGGCACCGCCGCGGCGACGCCCGCTGTCAGGCAGTGGGTCTCGCCGGCACCGAGCGGATCGGCCGTGCCGTGACCCACCACCATCAGTCCGCAGCCGGCGGGCAACGCCGGTGCAGACACGGGCGAAGGCCCGGCGGCGGCGAGGGGCGATCCCGCCAGGGTTTCCATCAACGCGACTCCTTGGCACGAATGAGGATTTCGTGAATCGGGTCGTCGAGTGTCGCACGGAGTTCGACGAGCCGCAACGCGATGCCAGAGGGAGAGCCATCACGTGCTGCAGAGAAGGCATTGCTGCCATATCCTCCTCATCCCAGACCTCTTATAGTGGAGGGATCTGTTCCGTGCCGCATCCGCGTGCAGACAACCGTGCCCTCCTCATCCCATCACTCGACCTCGCCCGCCGCCCCGGCCGCCGCCACGCTCACGCTCCAGATAGCGGGGCTGCCGGGGCCGGCGTTTCAACTTGATCCCGTGGCGGAAAACATCCTGGGGCGGGCCGCCGGGTCGCTGATCGTGCTGGCTGACCGGCTCGCCAGCCGCCGCCATGCAGGAGTCCGATTCGACGCTGCCCGCGAGGCCTGGCTGATCAAGGATCTCGAGAGCCGCAACGGGACGTGGCTCGACGAGAGTCGCGTGACGGAAGAGCCGCTCGCCGATGGCAGCATCATCCGTGTCGGCACGACCGAGCTCGTCTTTCGGTCAACGGCGCCGGTGACGGCCCAAACGGATGACGATGCCAGGGTCGTGCGGTGTGGCCCGCCGGACGCTCTGGAAGGCGAGGCCTTGCAGCGAGCGGGCGGCAACGGCGATCCCCGCTGGCCCATGTTTCTCTACCAGGCCGGCTTCCGGCTGCTGGCCGCGGACTCCAGCCAGACAATCGTCGGGGCAACCCTCGAACTGGCAGCGGAGTTCACCGCGGCCGCCAGTTTCGGCTGGTTCGAACTCTCGGCAGACCGGCTGCCCGTGCCGGTCTGCGTGGTGCCGCCCGGCAGCGACCTGCCCGCCCTCCTCACCGGTCGCGGCTGGCAGGAAGCGATTGCCGGTCGCGGCATCTGGCTGACCCCCCAGGCCGACGCCGGTGGACTGGCTCTGGCCTGCGTGCCAGTGATTGCCGGGGGCCGGGTCGAGGCGGTCCTTGCCGCCACCGCACCAACGGGCTTGAAAGACGTCGATTTCGATCTCCTCGTCTCGCTGGCGAGCCTGGCGGGAGCGGCCAGGGCGGGCCGCGACGCGGCAGCGCGGGCCGGAGCCGAAGAACCCGCCTCGACGGAACCATTCGACGATGCGGCGGTCGGCGGGGACCCCGCGGCACAGTCGGCCGATGGCACGCTGGCGCTCTCCGAATACGAGGCGGAACTCCTCCACGGGGCCGCCGCGTCGCTGCTTGCCCACTCGGAGTCGCTCCGGCTGGAAGACTGGGAGCGACGCCTGGCAATCGAGGCTCTCCGCCGTAGCGACGGCAGCGTTCCCGAAGCCGCAACCCTGTTGGGGATCAGCCGGGCCACGCTCTACCGGCGGCTCGACGGCCTGGGGCTCAAGCGGGATGAGCCGTCGGCTGATCCCGGCTAATCCTGGGCACCAGCATGGCTACGATCAACAACACCGCGAAGGCGTTGGCGTAGGGCAGGACATGGGAAGGGTGCGCTGAAAACAGGGCCAGCCCCACCAGCGGCCCGAGAATCCGGGCCAGTGATGCGAAGGACTGGTTGACGCCGAGGACCTCGCCCTGCCGATCGGCATCGGCCCGCCGGGAAATCAGCGCCGAGACAGAAGGGTTGACAAAGGCGAAGCCGCAGACCGCCAAGGAGGCCGCGGCATAAAACGCCGCCCGCCAGGGGCTGCCTGACTCGGCCACGGTGCCCTGGCCCATCACCTGCCAGGCTACGAGTCCGACCGCAGCCAGGCCTGCCAACATCAGCGTGATGCCGGCCGCCAGCAGCCGCCGCTCCGGAAACCGCTTGGCGAGCGGCCGGTAGCAGCCGCCCGACAGCAGCAGCACGAAGCCGATCGCCGCGAAGACGAGGAAGTTGGCGTCGTCCCCCATGTCGAAGGCGGCCTTCGTGAGGAGGGCGAGGGTCGACTCGAAACTCGCCATCGCAAAGATCGAAAGAAAGTACACCAGCACGAGCACGCCGACCGCCGGCATCCGCAGAACCTGCAGGCTCCTCGTCATGCTGAAGAACTCCTTGCTCGGTCCCGCCCCCGGCCGGCGGGTCTCCCGGAAGACAAAGATCGCAATCAGCAAGGCCAGCAGGGAGAGCAGCGAAGCGATCGCCCCCACGCCCCAGCGGGCCTGGTCGAAGGCTGCCAGCCCAAAGAAGGCGATCAGGGGCCCAAGCGTAAAGCCACCGCCAAAGGCAATCCCGATCAGGGCCATCCCGCGGGCCCGATTCTCCGGCGTCGTACAATCGGCGATCACGGCCGCGGCCGTTCCGACGCTCGCCCCGGCGATGCCGGCCCCGATCCGCGACACGAGGATCAGCCCGAGGGCAGCAAGGGCTGCCGACCGCGTGGGGGCGGGCTCAACAGGGCCTGCAACTGCGTAGCCATAGAGGGCATAGAAGACCACCGAGCCGGTCAGGCTCATCAGGAGAATCGGCCGGCGACCGATCCGGTCGGAGAGCCGTCCCCAGAGCGGGCTGAAGAGAAACTGCATCGCCGAGAAGACGGCGAACAGAACGCCGATCACGGCCCCCCCGGCTCCGCCCTCGAGCGGTGGCAGGCCGATGGCGTCGAGATAGGGCTCGGCCTGCCTGGGGAGCACAGGCAGCACGATCCCGAAGCCGAGCAGGTCGATGAAGACCGTCAAAAAGACGACCAGCATCGGCCCGCGATTTGCCGAGGGTTCAGCAGATGGTGACGCGTGCATGGCATGAACCGGGACGGGAAGCGGGTGAACAAGCGGGCGGCACAGGGACGGCACGAGTGACCGCGGGGCTGCCGCTCCGAAGCCGGATGCTACACTCTCTGCCCATGAAGGATCGTGGCAGCGCTGACCGCCGCCGACCGCCGGACGAGCCGCCGAGCGTCTCGGAGTTGACCGCCCGCGTCAAGGAAGCCCTGGAAACGGGCTTCCCCGATATCTGGGTGGCCGGCGAGGTGAGCAACCTAACGCGGGCGTCGTCGGGCCATATCTACCTGTCGCTCAAGGACGACGCAGCCCTGCTGCGGGGCGTGATCTGGCGGAGCGCCGCTGCCGCCTTGGCCATCGAGCCAGCTGACGGGATGGCCGTCGTCTGTCACGGCCGGCTCGAGGTCTATCCGCCGCGGGGCACCTACCAGCTGACGATCGATCGCCTCCATGCCCTTGGCACGGGGACGCTCGAGGCTCAGATGCGAAAGCTCCACGCAACGCTGGCGGCGGAGGGCCTGTTCGCGGCGGAACGGAAGCGGCCGATTCCCCGCTTTCCAAGGCGGCTTGCCCTGGTCACAAGCGGCACCGGGGCCGCCATCTCCGATTTTCTGGAAACCTTTCGCGGCCGCTGGCGGGCGACGGAAATCATTGTGGTTCCCACGCGAGTGCAGGGGGCGGGGGCGGCCGACGAGGTGGCAGCCGCCCTGGCTACAGCGGCCCGACTCCAGCCGGCGGTGGAGGTGATCGCGCTTGTTCGCGGAGGTGGCAGCCTCGAGGATCTCTGGAGTTTCAACGAAGAGGTGCTTGTGCGAGCGGTGGCCGCCTCACCGATTCCGGTGGTGGCTGGCATCGGCCATGAGATCGACGTCTCGCTGGCTGACTTGGCCGCTGATCTGCGAGCGCTGACACCCACCGACGCGGCAGTGAAAATCGCCCCCGACGGCCGCCAGGTCACCGCGGCGATCAGTGACTTCGGCCTGCGACTGGCAGCGGCGGTCGACCGTCGCCGGCAGGCCTGCCGGGAACGGCTCCTGCAGGTGGGCCGGTCCCGGATCTTCGCTGATCCGAATCGGTTGGTCAGCGACCGCCGCGAGTCGGTCGATCAGCAGGCCCTCCGCCTGCGACGGCTCGCCGGCGCAGCCGTCGACCGGGCCGGCGAGCGGCTGGCGGCGGCGGCGGCTCGGCTGGAGGCCGCCAGCC
>JAQCJP010000122.1 GCA_027592945.1 Planctomycetota bacterium | reverse complement strand
CGCCTGGTTGCCCCGCAGCGGCAGGTACTGGCGGGTGCCGCCGTAGACCCGCCGGCCCCGGACGTGCTTGGCGCTCTGGGTGGGGATTCGCCGCTGTCCCTGAGTCATGAAGACCACGCCCGCCACGACCCCCGCAAACAGGGCCACCAGCACGGGGATCATCTCGACGCCGAACTTGCCGGTGCCAGCACCGCCGCCGATTTCCCAGGAGGTGTTGCCCGCCAACTCGATCAACGCGCCCGGCATCCCGGCCAGGATCCCCGCCATGATCAGCAGACTGATCCCGTTGCCGATTCCAAACTCATCGATCTGCTCACCGAGCCACATCAGGAAGATCGTCCCTGCGGTCATCGTCATCACCGCCACGAACTGCCAGACAAACGGCAGCCGACCGTCGGCCAGGAATCCCTCTTGGATCAACGACTGCTCCCGGCCGGGGGCCGCGAGAAAGGCGACGTAGGCCCAGCTCTGCACGACGCAGATCACGACCGTCGCGTAGCGGGTGTATTCGTTGATCTTCTTGCGACCGGCCTCGCCCTCCTTCTGGAGTCGCTCGAGCGGCTCCCAGACGGTGCCCAGCAATTGGAAGATGATGGAGGCGGAGATGTAGGGCATGATCCCGAGACCGAAGATGGTCGCCTGGGAGAGCTGGCTCGCCGAAAACACCGCCACCGTCCGCAGCAGATCGCCCACGCCGCCCTGCTTGGCAAAGGCCGACATCGCATCGGCGTCGATGATCGGCAGCGGTACCTGCCAGCCCACCCGATAGATGGCCAGCAGGCCGAGCGTCAGCAGAATCTTCTGCCGCAGTTCCGGGATCGTGAAAATGACGCGGATCTTTTCGAGCACAGGTAAGGCTCCTCAAGGTGGGCGACAGCCAGCTCGCCTACCCTACTCGGCGACCGGCTTTTTCCGCGACTTCGACTTCTTGCCGGCCTTGCTCTCAGCCCGGGGCTTTCGCTCCACCGGAGCCGGGCCAGGCAGTTCCGTAACCTTCCCGCCGGCAGCCAGAATCTTCTCCTTGGCCCGGCCGCTGAAGTGATGGGCCGAGACGATGAACGCTTTCGAGAGTTCCCCGTGGCCAAGGATCTTGAGCTCGTCCCAGACGCCCTTGACGATGCCCGCTGTGCGGAGCGAGTCGGGCGTGATCTCGGCACCGGTCTCGCAGGCCGCTTCCAGCAGGCCGACGTTGATGCTGCGGACGATCCGGCCGTGGCGATTGTGGAAGCCCCGCTTGGGCACCCGCCGGATGAGCGGCAGCCGTCCTCCCTCGAAAACGCTCGCCGCCGACCAGCCGGCAAGCTGGCCCTGGCCCTTGTCACCCCGGCCGGCCGTCCGGCCGTGCCCCGAGCCCGGCCCCCGGCCGACGCGAAGCCGCCGCCGATTCTTGTGAACACCCTTGTTGACGTCGTGGAGTTGCATCGTGGTGCCGATCCTCTTGAAAGCAGTGACGGGTGGTGGCGACTGGGTTGTGGCGACTGGGTGATGACGAATGGGTGGTGGCTCAGCCGCTCAGGCTGACGCCGCGGAGCCGCTCGATTTCGTCCCGGGTGCGGAGCTGCTTGAGCCCCGCGATTGCCGCCTTGACGAGGTTGACCGAGTTGACGGACCCGTGGGCCTTGGTGAGCACGTCTTGAATCCCGGCCGACTCGCAGACGGCCCGCACGGCCGCCCCGGCGATGATTCCGGTGCCCGGCCCGGCCGGAACGAGGATCACCTTGGAGGTTCCGTAGACCCCCTCGACCTGATGAGGAATCGTTCCCTCGGAGATCGGCACCTCGATCAGATTCTTCATGCCGTCCTTGATAGCCTTCTCAACCGCGGGCGGCACCTCATTGGCCTTCCCGTAGCCGTAGCCGACCTTGCCGCGGCCGTTGCCGACGACCACCAGGCCGGCGAAGCTGAACCGGCGGCCGCCCTTGACCACCGTGGCACAGCGGCGGACCTTGACGACCTTCTCGACAAACTCGCCCGTTCTTGTTTCTCTACCGGTCGACATGTCGCTGCTCTCCTGAACTGGCTGGGTTGTTAAAACTCGAGGCCGGCTGCCCGGGCAGCATCTGCAAGGGCCGCAACGCGGCCGTGATACCGGAAACTCCCCCGGTCGAAGCAGACCTTGCTCACACCGGCCGCGAGGGCCCGCTCGGCCACCGCCTTGCCGATCGCCTCGGCAGCTTGCTTGTTGCCGCCGAAGCCGACGGCCGACCGTATCTGCCGGTCAACCGAACTGGCCGAAGCAAGGGTCTTGCCGCTGCCGTCGTCGATGATCTGGGCGTAGATGTGCTTGTGGGTTCGAAACACCGAGAGCCGCGGCCGCTCGGCAGTGCCCCGGAGCGGCTTGCGGACGCGGTGCCGACGGCGGATGCGCTGACGGAGAATCGTGCGGGCGTGGTCCATGATCGCGTGTTGTGGCTAAAGGTGGCGGGGCCGGCGGAACCGGCCTCCAGAATGGTTTATTTCGTGACTGCCTTGCCCGCCTTACGGCGGACCTGCTCGTTCTCGTAGCGAATGCCCTTGCCCTTGTAGGGCTCCGGCTTCCGCAGGGCTCGGACCTCGGCGGCAAACTGGCCGACGGCCTGCTTGTCGATTCCCTTGATCGAGACATGCGTCTGGTCAGGACAGGTGACGGTCAGGTTGCCGGGAATGGGGACATGGAGTTCGTTGGCAAACCCGACGCGTAGCTGGAGCACGTCTTTCTGAATGGCCGCCAGGTAGCCGACGCCCACGATCTCGAGTCGCTTCTCGTACCCCTTCGAAACGCCCTCGACCATGTTGGCAGCCAGGGCCCTTGTCAGGCCGTGAACCGAGCGGGCGATCCGGTCGTCGCCATCGCGGGTCACGGTGATCGTGTCGCCAGACTCGTTGACGTCCACTCGCACCGCGGGGTGGAGCCGCTGCTCGAGTTTGCCGAGCGGACCTTCCACATGGAGCGTGCCGTCGACCACCGAGGCCTTCACGCCCTTGGGAACAGGAACAGGATTCTTGCCGATGCGGGACATGCTGACTGACCTTTCGGAACTACCACAACTCGCAGAGCACTTCGCCGCCCAGTTTCTTCTGCCGGGCTTCGCGGTCGCTGACAACCCCGCTGGACGTCGACAGAATCGAGATCCCCAACCCGCCCAGGACCGGCTTGAGCCGGGCCGACCGGCTGTAGACACGTCGCCCCGGCGAACTGACCCGCCGGATGTGCCGGATCAGCCGCTCGCCATTGGGCCCATACTTCAGCTCCAGCTGCAGGTGGGGCACGGGGGCCGACTCGACCTCCCGCCAATCCCAGATGAAGCCTTCCCGCTTCAATACCTCCGCCAGCCCGCGTTTCACCTTCGAGGCGGGAATCTCGACGGTGGCGCGTTCAACCCGAACCGCGTTGCGGATCCGGGTGAGCATGTCGGCGATGGGGTCGGTCATCATGTCTGCTAGGTCCTCTTGTCGATTCCGGGATTACCAGCTCGCCTTTCGCACGCCAGGAATACAGCCTTGGTCGGCCAACTTGCGGAAACAGATTCGGCAGGTACCGAACTTCCGATAGACGGCCCGGGGGCGGCCGCAGAGCATGCACCGGCGAACCAGCCGGGTGGAGAACTTCGGAGGCCTTTCGGCCGCGGCGATCTTCGATTTACTTGCCATGTGTCGGTTTCAGTCTGCTCGGGTGGTGTGCGTCTCGTTTGTCGGGCTGTCGGCCGCTACGCCGCGGCATCGCCCTCCCCTTCCTTCTTGAGCGGCAGCCCCATGGCTACCAGCAGTTCCCGGGCCTCGTCGTCGGTCCGGGCCGTCGTGACGAACGTGATGTTCATGCCCTGCGGCCGGGAAAAGCGATCGGGGTTGATCTCGGGAAAGACCATCTGCTCCGACAGTCCCAGGCTGTAGTTGCCGTGGCCGTCAAAGGCCGTGGCCGAGAGGCCCCGGAAGTCGCGGACTCGGGGCAACGCGACGGCGACGAGCCGGTCAAAAAACTCGTACATCCGGTCGCCACGGAGGGTTACCTTGCAGCCAATCGGAAGATTTTCCCGGAGCTTGAAGCCTGAGATCGCCGCCTTGGAGAGCGTGGCCACCGGCTTCTGTCCCGTGATCTGGGCCAAGGCACCCAGAGCCTCGTCGAGATACTTCTTCTCCGTGACAGCGGCACCGACGCCCATGCTCACCACGATCTTCTCGAGCTTGGGAATCGCGTGCGGGTTGGTTCGGCCGATCGCCTTCTCGAGGTGCGGCCGCACCTTCTCGGCGTAGACCTCGAGCAGCCGGGGCGTCGCCGCCGGCTCCACTGTCGCTGTCGCCGCTTTGGTCTTCTTGGCCATCTGAAAAATCCTGATCGTGTCTCGTGTTCTCGTGTCTCGTTGCTGCCCGTTCAGCCCTTGGCCGCGGTCGCCTTGGGCCGCCGCAAGATGCCCTGCTCAGCGCCGCAGGCCCGACAGAACCGTTCCTTGCCGCCGTCAGCAGTGATCCGACTGCCAACCCTGGTCGCCTTGCCGCAGGCCGTGCAGACCAGCAGCACGTTCGAGGCGTCGATCGGCATCTCCTTGCTCAGCCGTCCACCCTGGGGATTCTTTTGGCTGCGGCGGATGTGCCGATAGACCCGGTTGACCCCCTCGACGACCAGTTTGCCGCCCCGGCCGGGCTTGCCGCCAGGCTGCGCTGGCCGGACCGCCAGAACCTTGGCTCGGGTTCCCTTGTCGTTGCCGGTGCGAACTTCGACGATGTCGCCCGTCTTGATCAGCATCACACCACCTCGCTCGCCAGGCTGACGATTTTCATGAAGTTGCGATCCCGCAGTTCTCGGGCCACAGCCCCAAAGATGCGGGTGCCCTTTGGATTCTTGTCGTTGTCGATGATCACGCAGGCGTTGGAATCGAACCGCACGTAGCTCCCGTCGGGGCGACGAGTCGGCTTCTTGCAGCGGACGATGACCGCCTTGACGACGGCCTTTTTCTTGACATCACTGCCCGGGATCACGCTCTTGACGCTGCAGACGATGACGTCGCCCAGCCCAGCGGTTCGCTTGCGGCTCCCGCCGAGCACCTTGAAGCACATCACCTCTTTGGCGCCCGTGTTGTCCGCGACGTTGAGCCGCGTCTGCATCTGGATCATGTTGTCGCTTCCTCACCGGCTCCTGCCGAATCCGCCCCGCCAGCCCCGGGCTCCTCGCCGGTCGCGGCGGCCTCCTCGGTGCGGGCCGCGGTTTCCTTGATGCTGGTTGCCCGAGCGCCGCTGCGAAGCGACGCCACGTCGACCGCGGTGCTCTTCGCGACCACGCGAACCAACTCCCATCGCTTCGTTCGGCTCCTCGGCCGACACTCGATGATTTCCACCAGGTCGCCCGGCCCAGACTCTTCCTGTTCGTCGTGCACGTGGCAGACGGTCCGGCGATGGAGAATCCGGCCGTACTTCGGGTGCCGCACGATTCGGGGCACTTCGACCCGTCGTGTCTTGCTCGCCGCCGCGCTCGTGACGCGGCCAGTGGCTACTCGCTTGGGCATGAACTTGATTCCTCGTGTCGTCTCTCGGAGCGTGTTGTGCTGGTCAGTCGGCCGCCGGGACAGGTTCTGCTGCGGAGGCCGGCTCGGCTGCCGGGGCAAGGGCGGCCCGCTCCGCCAAGATTGTCTGACAGCGAGCGACCGTCTTGCGGTATTTCTTTTTCTCGGACGGGGCCGCGATCTTCTCGGTCTGCGCCTGGATGCGGAGCCGGAAGAGCGCCTCTGCAGCGTCTTTCCAGACGAGCCGAATCTGCTCGTCGCCCATCTCCCGGAGTTCCTTCGCCTTACTCATGTCTGCTACTCGTTGTCGTTGTCTCGTCGTCTTGCTCGGGGCCCACCCCCGCCATCGAACCTCACATGACCCGCCGCTTCACCATCTTCACCCGGAGGGGCATCTTGTGCGCCAGCCTCGCCAGGCAGAGCCGGGCCGCCTCCTCGGTCACCCCGCCGATTTCGTAGAGGATCATGCCCGGCTTGATGACCGCTGCCCAGTAATCCGGCTCACCCTTGCCCTTGCCCATCCGGGTCTCGAGCGGGATCGAGGTGATCGGCTTGTGAGGAAACACCCGGATGTAGAGCCGCCCCTCGGAACGCAGGTATTGCTGCGCCGCGATTCGGCCCGCCTCGATGGTCGCCGCCGGAAGCCATCCCGGCTGCTCGGCCTGGAGGCCAAAGTCGCCGAAGACGACGTGGTTCCCGCGGGAAGCGTCACCTTTTATACGACCTCTTTGGCTTTTTCGGTGCTTGACCCTCTTGGGCATCAGCGCCATCGCCATCCTCCTCGTACATGCCTTGGTTGACCCAAACCTGAATACCAATGTTGCCCTGCGCGGTCGGTGCCTCGCAGAAGCCGTAGTCGATTTTCGCTCGCAGCGTCGAGAGGGGCATCGAGCCGGCGATTGCCTTCTCGCACCGCGACATCTCCGCCCCGCCCAGTCGCCCGGCAAGCTGAATCTTGACGCCCTTGGCGCCGGCGTCCATCGTGGCGTCGAGCGATCGCTTGAGGGTCCGCCGGAAGGCGGCCCGCTTGGAAAGCTGATCGGCAATGTCCTCGGCCACCAACTGGGCCTGGATCTCCGGCCGGGAAACCTCCTCGACTTTGAGGTTGACCTTGCGGCCGAGCAGGTGCTCGAGTTCCTCCTGAAGCCGATCGACCTCCTGCCCCTTGCGACCGATGATCACACCGGGCCGACCGCAGTGGAGGATCACCTTCACTTCGTCGCGGGTCCGCTCGATCTCGACCTTGGGGATCGCCGCCGAGCGGTACTTCGTCTTGAGGAACTTGCGAACCTTGACATCCTCGAGCAGCAGGTTGCGAAACTCCTGCTTGGAGGCATACCAGCGGCTCTTCCAGGGCTCGGTGACGCCGGTACGAAACCCGGTGGGATGGACTTTTTGACCCATTGGTGCGTCCCTTTACTCCACGCCGCCGTCGCCTGCCACCGGCACGGCGGCATCGAGCGCGACTTTGATGTGCGACATCCGCCGCTTGATCTCATACGCCATGCCCCGGGCACGGGGCCGGAATCGCTTGAACATCGGGCCCGGATCGATCCGGGCGTCGACGACGACAAGATCGTCAATCCCGGCCGCCTGCTGATTCTCGGCATTGCCCAGGGCGCTCTTGATCACCTTCTCGAGCATCCGGGCACCCCGCTGGGGCTGGTACCTCAGGATGTCAAGGGCCTCATCGGCAAACTTCCCCCGCACGAGATCAGCCAAGGGCCTGACCTTGCGGGGACTTATCCGGGCAAACTTATGAGAGGCTGTGAATGCCATGTCTTTCTCTCGCCGATGCCTGCCTACTGCCTATTTAGCCTTGCCGCCGTGTCCACGGAACGTCCGCGTCGGGGAGAACTCACCGAGCTTGTGGCCCACCATGTCTTCGGTCACGAAGACCTT
The DNA here is from genome assembly GCA_027592945.1 of Planctomycetota bacterium. GTDB lineage: Bacteria > Planctomycetota > Planctomycetia > Pirellulales > UBA1268 > QWPN01. The sequence continues at coordinate 3,546 of JAQCJP010000122.1, read as the reverse complement.
GAGGTGCTGCTTTCCGTTGTGAACCATGAACGTGAGGCCGACGAACTCGGGCACGATCGTGCACGAACGCGACCAGGTCTTGATCGGATCCCGCTTGCCACTGGCGAGTTGCGCCTGGGCCTTCTCGTACACGCGGGGATCCACGTAGGGCCCCTTTTTTGAACTGCGTCCCATCGCTCGCTTACCTCACCTTCAACTGCCCGTACCGCTTGCTCTTGCGACGCCGAATGATCGCCGAACCCGAAGGCTTGCGGGGCTTGCGGGTGCTGCTTCCCTTGGCGCTCTTGCCGGTCGGGCTGACCGGATGCCGGCCACCCTTGGTGCGACCCTCACCGCCGCCGTGCGGATGGTCGATCGGATTCATGGCCGTGCCACGGACGTGCGGCCGGATGCCGAGCCAGCGAGCGCGACCTGCCTTGCCAAGCCGGACGTTCATATGTTCGGAGTTACCGATCGATCCGATCGTCGCCCGGCAGGCCGCCGGCACCCGGCGGATCTCACCCGAGGGGAGCGTCAACTGAGCCCAGCCAGCCTCGCGGGCAACGAGCGTCGCGGAGGCGCCGGCCGAGCGGCACATCCGCCCGCCGCATCCCGGCTGGAGTTCGATGTTGTGGACAGCCATGCCCAGCGGGATCGAGCCGAGCGGCAGGCAGTTGCCAACCTCCGGCGGGGCGGCTTCGCCGCTTTCGACCGTCCGCCCAACCTCGAGCCCCTCGGGGGCCAGGATGAATCGCTTCTCGCCGTCAGCATAGTGAATCAGAGCCACCCGGCAGGTGCGGTTGGGATCGTACTGGATCGAGTTGACCTTTCCGGGCACCCCGTCCTTGTTTCGCCGGAAGTCGATCAGCCGGTAGTGCTGCTTGTGGCCACCGCCTCGATGCCGGGCGGTGATCTTGCCCTGGTTGTTGCGGCCGCCGGTCTTCCGCTTCCGCTGCCGGAGGGCCTTCGGCACCTCCGCGTTCGGCGTCAGCTCGGCGAAGTCGGAGACGCTGGCGTTGCGGCGGCCAGCGCTGGTCGGCTTGTAGATGCGGATGCCCATTGGTTTGCTTCGTGGTTGCGGAGGAGCCCGCCGCAGGCGGAAATGCTCAGAACAGGTTGATCTTGTCGTCGGCCTTAAGGGTCACGATGGCCTTCTTCCACGGCTTGGTGACGGTCTTTCGCGTCCGGCCGCGACGAACCTTCCCGCGACGATTCTGCACCGCCACCCGCCTGACCGTGACGTGGAACAACTCCTCCACGGCGCGACGGATGTCGGCCTTGGTTGCCTCGCGGGCCACCTCGAAGGAGTAGGCGTTGTTGCGGTTGGCACGATGCATGCCCTTCTCGGTCACCAGCGGCCGGAGAATGACATGCGGCGGCTCGAGCCGCGGGTTGAACGCCGGGGGGGGCGGGACAGGACCAGCCATGATCAGGACGCCTCCGTTGTGGACGCGGCAGCCGCAGCCGACCGCGTGCGGGCCGTCGGCCGTCGAGTTCGCTTGCGGGGCGAGCCCGCCTTGACCGAAGCCCGGAACGCGTCGAGGGCGGCCCGTGTCATCACGATCGAACGGGGCCGAAGAATCGACCAGGCGTTGAGTTCGGCAACCGGCGAGACCGCCACACCCTCAATGTTGCGGGCACTCTTCCAGAAATCGGAGTCATGCTTTTCGGGCGCGACCAGGACCGTCTTCTCGCTCAACCCGAGAGCGGCCAGCATCTTGGCCACCGGAGCCGTCTTCGGGCCGTCGACCGCGAGCGAATCGACGATCTTTACTTCGTCCTCCGCGAGCCGCGAGACGAGGGCCATCCGGGTCGCCGTCTGCAACGCCTTCCGCGGCATCCGCCAGCCGAAGTCGCGGGGCCGCTTGGCGAAGATGTGGCCGCCGCCGACCCGCGTGCCGCTGCGACGACCGCCGGCCCGGGCGTTGCCGGTGCCCTTCTGCCGATAGAGCTTTTTGGTGGAGCCAGCGACCTCGCCCCGCGTCTTGGTCTTCTGCGTCCCCTGCCGGGCATTGGCCTGATACATGACCACCGCGTCGTGGAGCAGTTGCTTGTTGACGGAGGCCGCCAGTTCGGCGGGGTCAATCTCGTAGGAGCCGACCTCTTTGCCAGCCATGTCATAGACGGCAAGCTTCACTTGGCACCGCCCTTCTTGGCGGCCGCCGGGGCCGCCTTCTTGAACTTATTGGTCTGCCGCACGGTCACATAGGAACCGTTCGGTCCAGGCACCGCCCCACGAATCAACAGGAGGTTGCCCTCCTTGTCGACCCGAACGAGCTTCACATTTCGCATCGTCGACCGCTCATGGCCGTACCGGCCGGCCATCCGCTTGCCCTTGAAGCAGCGTGCCGGCGACGTGTTCTGCCCCGTGCCACCCTGATGGCGGTGAACTTTCTTGACACCGTGGCTCGCCCGCTGGCCGGCGAAGCCGTGCCGCTTCATGACGCCCGCCGTGCCCCGGCCCTTGGTGGTGCCCGTCACATCGACGTAGTCGATGCCCTCGAAGACATCGACCGTCAGCACCTGGCCGACCTCGACGCCCTCATAGACACCCCGCAGTTCCTTGATGACTCGCTGCGGCTCGCAGTCGGCCTTGGGAAGGGTCGCCACGCCCGCCTCGGCCCGCCGCTTGCTCCGCCGGCCGTCGAGTTTCGCTACCTGGCCACGCACCGAGCGGCTGGCCAGCCGGCGGGGCTTGTCGGCGAAGCCAATCTGAACCGCCGCGTACCCATCCCGTTCGGGCGTGCGGACGAAGGTCACGGGACAGGGACCTGCCTCGATTACCGTCACGGGAACAACGACGCCCGACTCCGCGTCGAACACTTGCGTCATCCCGACCTTCCGGCCCAGCAGTCCTGGACGGCCCGTCTGATCGGCGGCTGGCTTGGAGTTGGTGGCCATGGCGTTTGTCCCAGTCGTGCTCGCCGACATTGATCACAGCCGCGGGACAAATACCCCGTGGCAGCACCTGCACTCACGCTCGAAGCCGCTGGCTGCGGGAGCACCCGGACAAACCCGTCACAAAAAGTAACGGAGCCGGGCCTTACCCACGACGCCTTCCAAGCATGCGGTTGTCGACGCTCCTAGTTCCTCGAATGTCCTCTGCGTATCCTTCACTTCCGCCGCGGGTCAGCCCCGCGACGAAGCCTTGATTTTGATGTCGACGCCCGCCGGCAGGCTCAGTTTGTTGAGCGCCTCGATCGTCTTGGCGGTCGCCTGGATGATGTCGATCACCCGCTTGTGCGTGCGAATCTCGTACTGCTGGCGGGCCTTCTTGTCGACGTGGGGGCCCGACAAGACCGTGTACCGCTCCACCCGGGTCGGCAGCGGAATCGGCCCATGCACTTCGGAGTTGGTCCGCTTGGCCGTATCGACGATCTCTGCTGCGCTCTGATCGAGCACAGCATGGTCGTAAGCCTCCATGCGGATGCGGATGATTTCCTGCGTAGGACCGGCCACGTAACACAACTCCGACAAACCTCTTCGCGCGGTCGGAAGGCCAACGAAACCTCCGACGGAAGCGGCATGTGCCGCCTCTCAGCAGCACTCTCCGCGTCCGAGGGGACG
>JAQCJP010000121.1 GCA_027592945.1 Planctomycetota bacterium | reverse complement strand
CCTGGCTGCGCTCGGTTTCCCAACGCCGGCTCGATTGGCACGGGCTCACCCCTCGCGAACCCGTATTCCGTGGGCGGGTGCGCGCAGAAGACGCCCGGTGTGCGCCGCTGGGCCTTCCCACGCCTTCGCCCTACGCCGCCCGGCTGCCAGACCGTGACTCGGCCGCCGGCCCGATCGTGCGGCGGACGACCCAGGTGGGCCGCCCCTGCACCTCCCGGTAGCCTCGCACCACATACTCGCCGACCACCGCCACGGCCGCGGTCGGCACAGCGGCCACCAGGCTGGCCACAGCCGTCAATGCCGCCAGCGACAGCCCTTCGCGGGGCGGCCCCAACCAGGCCATCGACGTCGCGGCAAGCGTGGCGACCAAGCCCACGGCCGCCAGCCCGCCGGCGGCGAGCCAGGTGAGCCGCAGGGGGGCGTCCGAGGAGAGCACGAGCGCGTCGCCGGCCAGTTTGAGGAGCTTCCAAGGGGAATACTTCGTCTCACCGGCGGCCCGCGGATGGCGGTCGTACCAGACCGGCTCGTGCCGGAAGCCGGCCCAGGGAACGAGGCTTCGCAGGTACCGCCGCTTCTCGGGCAGGGCGACCACCGCATCGGCGACGGCCCGGTCGATCAGTTTGAAGTCACCGGTGTCGACCGGCATCGGATAGGGGATCAGCCGGGCGAAGAGCCGGTGGTAAAGGCTTGCGGTCACCAGCTTGAAGGCGGTCTCGCCGGCGCGACGGCGGCGGCGACCGTAGGCGACGTCGACACCCGTCCGCCAGGCGGCCACCATCTCGGGGATCACCTCCGGCGGGTCCTGGAGATCGGCGTCGGTGATCACGATCGCATCGCCCCGGGCCGCGGCCAGACCGGCCGACATCGCCGCCTGCTGGCCGAAGTTACGCGACAGTTCGATCACCGTGACGCGGCTGTCGCGGGCAGCGATTCGCTCGAGGCGGTCGAGCGTGTCGTCGCGACTGCCGTCGTCGATGTAGATGAGTTCATGATCCATGCCTGTGGCGGGCAGAATCTCCGACAGCCGGGCGTGGGTCTCGTCGATGACATCCTGCTCGTTGTGGCAGGGGATCACGACCGAGAGCAGGCCCCGGGAGGATCGGGCGTGGCCGGCGGTGGCGTTCATCTGGTCACCTCCTCCAGACTGGCTGTTCGGTCGGATGGCATCAGTCGGCCGAGGGCCACCAGGGCCTGCCGGCGAAACATCGGCTGGGTGCGGCCGATCTCACCGAAGTCCGCGGGCATGACAGCCGTGACCCGCTCGAGCCGGTCAGCCGGCACCAGCAGCACGGCGGAAGGATCGGAGGTGAGAAACCGTTCGGCTGCCTCGAGGTCGTCGTGGCAGATCTGGTTGACGTGCCCGGCCGCGTAGAACACGACGTTGGGGCTGCTCATCATGAAGGTGCCCAGCCGGGCCTGCCCCTCGTCCCGCATCCGCAGCCTGCTGACGAACTCCGGCAGGGTGTTGGCCGTCGCCATCCAGCCGGCGGCAGGACCGACCGCCAGGGCGGTATAGAGCAACGCTCCGCCGGTGAAGCAGGCCAGGGCCGTCTGCGGTCGGGTGCGGGCCAGTTGCCAGCAGGCGATCGCCGCCACCACCGGGATCGCACCGACGACGGCCGCCGGCTCGGCTCCGGGCAGGCCGTACCGGGAGATGACCACGATCGTGGCCGCTGTGGCGATTCCACCGAAGGCCAGCGAGCCCAGGCCGGCGGCCAGCCAGCGGGGGTGGGGCCAGCGGCCGCAGGTTGTCGCCTGCCGGACGGCTTCCACGCCGAGGGCGGCCACCAGCAGGGCAGCTGCCGGGTAGGCGGGCAGGATGTAGTTGGGCAGTTTCGTCGCGGCCGCTGAGAAGCCGCCGACCCAGACGAGCAGCCAGGCAAGCACGAGGCCCAGGGCGTGCCGGGCGGCGAGCGGGCCGGACCGCTGCCAGACCCGCCAACTGGCGACACCGACTGCAAAGGGCAGAAAGCACGACCAGGGGTAGAAGAGCACGAGCATCGTCAGCGGATGGAAGAGCACCCCGCCGGAATGCTTTTCCATCGGGGCCATGAACCGGCCGACGTTGTGGACGAAGAAGAAGCCCTCGATCCAGGCGCCGTCGGTTCGGGCCCAGACCGCGGCGTACCAGGGGGCGGCGGCCATCAGCACGCCGAGGGTGAGGGTCAGCGGCCGGAGGCTGCGGATCACGTCGATGACCCCCGGCAGGGCTGCCTGGGAGACCTGTTGGAGCCAGGAGCCGGTCATCATTTCGGCCCGCCGGCGATCGACCGCGACCCACCAGGCCCAGGGCACGAGCACCGCCAGCGGCCCCACGAAGCCGATCGGCCCCTTGCAGACGACCGCCAGGCCCAGCAGTAGCCCGATGGCCAAGGCCCGACCGACACCGAGCTGCGGCAGGGCGTCGTCGCCGCAGGCGATGCAGGGCTGACAAAAAGGGGACATCCCCCTTGTTTGCAGAACAGGGCCGCCAGGGGTGAACTCTGGGCCCGTATCGCTGGGCGGGGCAGCAGAAAGGGGGATGTCCCCTTTTTTGAGTGTGCCGAGGCTGTCGGCGGCCCGCTGCGGGGCGGAGCCGGCGATCACCTCCGCAGCCAGGACAGTCGCCCAGGTGCAGAGGGCGACCAGGATCGCGTCGGGCGTGGCCGCGTGGGCCTCGATGCCGACCAGCAGGCTGCCCAGCCAGGCCAGTGCCGCCACCACGCCGACGGTCGAAGAGAAGAACCGTGTCCCGGCCCGGAGCAGGGCCAAGGCTGTGATCAACGCGGCGATCATCGAGGGAAGACGAGCGGCAAACTCGTTGACCCCGAAGACCTGCATGCACGCGGCCATCGCCCAGTGCATCAAGACGGGCTTGTCGACGGCCAGCGTGTCGTTGAAGACCGGCACGATCCAGTCTCCAGTTTCGACCATCGTGCGGGCGATGGCGGCGAAGCGGGGCTCGTCCTCATCCCAGAGCGGTGCGCGGGCGGTGCCGATCGCCAGGGCGAGTGAGCCGGCAGTAAGGACGATCAGAAGCGGGCGGCGGTCGGGCATGGGGGATTCAGCGAGGGTTTCAGGACAAGCAATGGCCAGTGGCGTGGCTAGCGGCGGGACGATCCCAGCGACCGGGATGCGGTTGTTCCGATGAGGCTGGACGATCCCGGTTGGCCGCCGGGAGGGCTGTCGGTCGGCCCGAAGAGCACGAGCTCACGGGCCTCGGGCAGCACCGTGACCGATCGCAACACGCCGTAGCCAGCCGGCAGTTCCGCGGCTACGAGCTCTTCCCAGCGGGCATCGACGACCAGCGGAGCTCCGGGGTTGGCGCGGACGAAGGCGGCTACCTCGGCCGGCTCATCGATCGCTGCCACCTGGCCGTTGGCCGCCAGCCGGCCGGCATAGAACGAGGCGCTGGCGGGACCGCGATAGCAGGCGATCGGATGGGGAATGCCCTCCGCGGGCAGCCGGGCGAGGAGGTGGCGAGCGCCGCCGGCATGGCCGAAGCCAGCGGGCCCGACCGCGACCAAGACCGCCACGCTGCCGCAGGCGGTGGCTGCCCAGCAGATGGCGGCGGCCCGCCGCGAGGCGAGGGCCTGGCTCCGCCAGGCGAGGATGCCGCCGACCAGCGGGAGCAGGCCGACCAGGCCCAGCCATTCCCCGCCAGGAGCCAGCTGGTGGATGACCACGGGCAGGGCGATGCCGAGGGCCAGCCCCGAGGCGATCAGAAATCCCCAGGCCCAGCGCATCCAGCGGTCGGCGGTGCGGTCAGCGGTGCGAATCCAGTCAGCCACGAACAGCCCGATGCAGCAGGCGAGGGCAGGGTAGGCGGGCCAGACGTAGCCCGGCAGCTTGGTGCCCGCCAGCGAGAAAGGGATGATCCACGCCGCCAGCCAGGCCAGGATCAGGCGGATGCCGGCCGTGCTCGCCGCGGGCCGACGGACGGTACGAAACGCGTGCCAGCCGATCAGGGCCGAGGCCATCGACCAGGGAAACAGGCCGACCAGGATCACGAGCGGATAGTAGATAAATGCCGATCCCGAATGGCCCTCCATCGGCGCGGCGAACCGGCCCACGTTGTGAACCAGAAGGAAGTCACGCAGCCACTGGCCGTCGGTTCGGATGGTCACCGCGATGTACCAGGGGGCGGCCACGAGGCAGGCAGTCGCCACCACGACGAGCGGCCTGACGCCCCGCCAGGCGGCTGCGGCGGAGGCCATCATCCGCCCGCCCAGCGGCCCCCGTCGGCCTGGATCGGCGAGCGCCTGCCACCAAGCGAACAGGCCGAGCCCAGCCAGTGGAAGCACGAGTCCTACCGGTCCCTTGGTGAGAATCGCCAAGCCGCAGGCCCCGCCAATCGACAGGGCTGCGGGCATCGAGAGGGCGACCGGCCCATCCCGCCAGCCGCTGCCGGTCCGCACGGTGATCATCGCCGCCCGCACGAACAGCCAGAGGGAGAGCGTCGTGAAGAAGGCGAGGGGCGCGTCGGGTGTCGAGGCCCGGCCCGCGATGCCGCTCCAGAGACAGGTCGCCATCGCCAGGCCGCTCCAGAGTCCGACATCGGGCCGAAACACGGTGGCGGCGATGCGCCAGACGAGCAGGCAGGTGCCGATCGTCAGCAGGGCGGAACTGAGCCGGGCCCCGGTTTCGTTCGGTCCGGCGACCGCGAAGCCGGCCAGATGAAGCCAGTTGACCAGGGCCGGTTTCTCGACCCGCAGGCGACCCTCGAAGGTGGGCACCACCCAGTCGCCGCTGGTCAGCATCGCCAACGAACAGGCTGCGTTGCGGGGCTCATCCTCGTCCCAGAGGGGCGGCCCGCCGAGATTGGGGAGCAACACGGCGGCAGCCACGACCGCCACCAGCAGCCCGTCGGATCGGCGGATACGCATCGCTTTAGGCCTCTGAAAACGGCCCCCATGCGACCCGCGGCGGCGGGTCCCGGTCGGCCTGACATGAGGCGGGAGGGTAGGAGCCGACCGGGCGACGGGTCAAGGTCTCAGAACACGCCACGAGAACCCTTGTTTTTGGCTTTTTTTGGCCGGTTGACCGGCATTCCGGGGCGGGTATGTTCAAGGCTTCGCGGCGGACCGACAGGGATGGCCGGCGAGGCGTTCACGCACGTTGGGAGGCCGTCTTTTGGCAGATGATGAAAAGCCGTCGGAGGGTGAGGCAGCCGCATCCGGAGGCGACTCGAGCAGCGGGGATCTCGGCCGGCTGGTTGACCTGCCGATCGAGCAGGAACTCAAGGACAGCTACCTGACGTACGCGATGAGCGTGATCGTCAGCCGGGCCCTGCCCGATGTTCGCGACGGCCTCAAGCCGTCACAGCGGCGAATCCTCGTCGCGATGAACGACCTCAACCTGTCGCCCTCGTCCTCGCGGGTGAAGTGCGCCAAGATCTCGGGCGACACCAGCGGCAACTACCATCCCCACGGCGAAAGCGTCATCTATCCGACCCTTGTCCGCATGGCCCAGGAATGGAACATGCGGCATGTCTTGGTCGACAAGCAGGGTAACTTCGGTTCCATCGCCGGCCTGCCCGCGGCCGCCATGCGGTACACAGAGGCCCGGCTCTCCCCGATCGCCTCGCTGATGCTCGACGACCTGTCGCTCGACACGGTCGACTTCGTGCCGACGTACGACGAGCGGAACACCGAACCGGTCGTCCTGCCGAGCCGGTTCCCCAATCTCGTCGTCAATGGGGCCGGCGGCATCGCCGTCGGGATGGCCACCAGCATCCCGCCCCACAACCTGGGCGAGGTCTGCCGGGCCCTCGTGGCCCTGATTGATGACCCCGAGATTTCTCTGGGCGACCTGCTCGAAATCGTTCCCGGGCCCGATTTTCCGACCGGCGGGATGGTGATGGGCCGCGAGGCCCTCTTGCGGGGCTACCTGACCGGCCGCAGCACGATCACGCTGAGAGCCCGGGCCCACGTCGAGGAGTTTGGCAAGAACCGCAACCGGATCGTGGTCACCGAGATTCCATATCAGCAGACTCGCGATGCGATCGAAGAAAAAATCGCCGAGTTGGTGACGGACGACCGGGTGAAGGGAATCTCAGCGATCCGCAATGAGAGTGATCTCAAGGAGCCGGTCCGGCTGGTGCTCGAGCTCAAGCGAGACGCCGATCCCGACGTCGTGCTCAATCAGCTCTACCAGTATTCGCCGCTGCAGACGTCTTTTTCGTTGATCTTCCTGGCGCTGGTTGACGGCAAGCCGCGGGTTCTCTCGTTCAAGGAAATGCTGCAGGAGTTCCTCCGGCATCGCACGACGGTCATTCGGCGGCGGACGCAGCACCTCCTCCAGAAGGCCCGCAGCCGCAAGCACACGCTCGAAGGGCTCCTCGTCGCGCTGGCCAACATCGACGAGGTGATCAAGATCATCCGGTCGTCGAAGTCGCAGGCGGAGGCCAAGGAGCGGCTCTGCCAGCTCGAGGCGCCGGCGGCCCTCCTCGAACGGGCCCTCGGTGGCGAGGGATTCGCGGTGCTCCAAGAGGAGCGGGGCGTGGCCGAGACCTACGGCCTCTCGCCGGTCCAGGCGGACGCGATCCTCCGCCTCACGCTCGGTCAGCTGGTCAATCTCGAGCAGGAGAAGCTCGGCGGCGAGCATCGGGACCTGCTCGGAAAGATCGGCGAGTTCCGCAGGATTCTCTCGAGTGAGGCCAACATCAAGGCCCTCATTCGTGAGGATCTCAACCAGCTCGAGGGCAAGCACGCTGACGCCCGCCGCACCGAGATCAGCGGCGAGGTGGCCGACATCCGCGACATGGCCGAACTGATCAGCGAAGCCACGATGGTGGTCACGATCAGCCGGGCGGGCTACGTCAAGCGAACGCCGGCTGACGTCTACCGAGCCCAGCGACGGGGCGGCAAGGGCCTCACTGGTGCCCGCACCGATGAGGAAGACCCGATCGAGCATCTCTTCGTCGCCAGCACCCACGACTGGCTGCTGGTCTTCACCACCCTTGGCAAGGTCTTCTCGATGCGAGTCTTCGAGCTGCCCGAACTTGCCCGCGACGCCAAGGGGCGGGCCCTCGTCAACCTGCTCGAGTTCGAGGACGGCGAAAAGGTGGCCGATTGCCGTGCCGTTTCCGGCTTCGAGGACCCCGATCAGTACTTGATGCTGGCCACTCGTAGCGGAATGATCAAAAAGACCGCGCTCGAGCAGTACCGCCGTCGCCGGACCAAGGGGCTGATTGCGGTCAAGCTTCGCGACGGTGACGAACTGGTCGATGCCGTGATCACGAGGCCGGGGGACGAGCTGATCCTGGCGACCGCCAAGGGCATGGCGATTCGGTTTCCCGAGTCGGACGCCCGGCCGATGGGCCGCGACACCAGCGGCGTGCGGGGCATCAAGCTCGGGTCAGGCGATTACCTGGCCGGCATGGTGGTGGCCGATCCCGATGCCACGCTCCTGACCGTCTGCGAACACGGCCACGGCAAGCGGACACCCTTCGGCCCCGGCACGGTGGTGGCGGGGGCTGAGGGGGACGTCGATGAGTCGGCCGCCGACGGCGAGAGCGAGGATGGAGCCAGCGGGATGCGGTACCGCACGCAGCACCGGGGCGGCAAGGGCATCCGTGACATCAAGACGACCGCCCGCAACGGCAAGGTCGTCTCGATCGTGGCCGTGCGCGATGAAGATCAAGTCTTGATGATGACCGCCCACGGCAAGATCCAGCGGGTCAACGTCGCCGAGATTCGGCCGATGGGCCGCAACACCCAGGGCGTGTTGATCATGCGGGTCGACGACGGCGACACGCTCGCTGCCGTTGTGCCGGTTCCCCCCGGGGAGCAGGAGGAGGCCGACGAGGCTCCTGCCCCAGCGGCTCCCGAGGCAGCCCCTGGAGGGGCCGCACCGGCCGCCGAGTGAGCGGCAGGTCCAGCAGGCGGCCAGTGAAAGATTTCGGTCATTGCTGCGCCAAGCTGCTTGCGACCGACTGACAGGGCTCTGGTTTGACAGGCTCAGGCCTGCGGGTTTCAATCTCGGCGTCGTTCACCGCCCTCATCCTTCCCGGGCCGGTTGCAGCGGTCGGGAAGGGGGCAACACCCCAGCGGAGTCTCGCAGCATCGTGGTACGCCCCAGTTCGCTCCTCTCTGCCGTGGCGGCGGTCGCCGCGGCTGGCCTACCCGCAGTGGCCCTGGCAGCCGGAGATGCTCAGTCCGGGCAGACCTTCGGAGTCTTTGGCATCTACGGGTTCTTCTGGCTCTTGGGCCTCGCCGGGGCCTGCCTGGCCCTGTACAAGGCCTGGGATTTTTACAAGTGGATGGAATCCCAGTCTCCGGGCACAGAACGGATGACCGAGATCGCCGGCTATGTCCGCACGGGGGCCGACGCCTATCTGCAGCAGCAGTACAAAGTGGTTGGAGCGTTCTTCATCGTCATCTTCCTGCTCCTGGCGGTGATGGCCTTCGGCCTTGAAGTCCAGAGCGCCTGGGTGCCGTTCGCCTTTATCTCGGGCGGTTTCTTTTCCGGGTTGGCCGGCTGGTTCGGGATGAAGACGGCCACGCTCGCCAGCAACCGGACGGCCGCCGGTGCCGAGCGGAGTCTCAACGACGGCCTCCAAGTTGCCTTCCGCTCCGGGGCGGTCATGGGGCTGACGGTCGTGGGCCTCGGGCTGCTCGACATCATGCTCTGGTTCCTGATTCTCTATTGGATTGTGCCGTTGTTCGCCGATCCGCTCTCCCTCGAGGAGATCACGGTGACAATGCTCTGCTTTGGGATGGGGGCGAGTTCTCAGGCCCTCTTCGCCCGCGTCGGCGGGGGGATCTTCACGAAGGCCGCCGACGTCGGGGCTGACCTGGTCGGCAAGGTCGAAAACAGCATCCCGGAGGACGACGCCCGCAATCCCGCCACGATTGCCGACAACGTCGGCGACAACGTCGGCGACGTGGCCGGCATGGGTGCCGACCTCTACGAGAGCTTCTGTGGCAGCATCCTGGCCACCGCGGCCCTCGGCGTGGCGGCCTTCCACGGCCAGACCGGCATGCAGATGAACGCCCTCTTTCTTCCGATCACGATCGCGGCGGTTGGCACGATGCTGTCGATCTGGGGCATCTATCAGGTCCGCACCCAGGAAGACTCCTCGCAGAAGAGCCTGCTGGCGGCCCTCGCCAAGGGCATCAACATGTCGACGGTGGCCGTCGTGGGAGCGGCGATTGTGCTTACCTGGATGCTGCTGGGCGGCGGCCACATGGGCGTCTCGGTATCCGTGATCGTCGGGCTCGTCGCCGGCTGGCTGATCGGCAAGTGGACGGAATACTCCACCAGCAACGAGTACCGGCCGACCCAGGAACTGGCGGACCAGGCCCTGACCGGCCCGGCCACGATCATCATCGGCGGCGTTGCCGAAGGAATGATGAGTGTCTGGGCGCCCGTCATGATCGTGGGCGCAGCCACCCTCCTGGCCTTCGGCTTCGCCAACGGCTTCAACTTCGTCGATCCCGGCCAGTTCGCTCTCGGCCTCTATGGCGTTGGCATCGCCGCGGTCGGCATGCTCTCGACGCTCGGGATCACGCTGGCGACCGACGCCTACGGCCCGATCGCCGACAACGCCGGCGGCAACGCCCAGATGTCGGGGCTGCCGGAAATCGTCCGCGAGCGGACCGACGCGCTCGACGCCCTCGGCAACACCACCGCCGCGACCGGCAAGGGCTTTGCGATCGGCTCGGCCGCCTTGACGGCCCTTGCCCTGCTGGCGGCCTACGTCGAGGAGGTGCGAATCGGCTTCGAACGCTGGGGCGAATCAGTCATCACCGAAACGACGGACGGCAAGCAGGAGGTTGTCATCGACGGGAAGGTGAACGAGTTGACCCTCGGCCAGTGGGTCAAGCTCGCTGACGGGCTGGCGGTCCAAATCGGAGATACGCACGACGCCAACACCATGTGGATGGTGCTGGACGATGCTGTCCTTCAGGGCCGAGTCGATTCCGAGGGCAAGGAGATCGACGAGCCCCTGATTCCAGGGCTTGAATCCCGGGGCATGCAGGTGGCCGAAGCCATCGACGCCACGATGATCAAGCAACTTGAAGACGCCGAGCAGATCGTGCCGATCAAGAGCGCTCGGATGGCTGACTACATGCGGTACTACGACGTCACGCTGATGAACCCCAAGGTGCTCGTCGGCCTGTTCATCGGAGCCATGAGCACCTTTGTGTTCTGCGCCCTCACCATGAAGGCGGTCGGCCGGGCTGCCAAGGGTATGGTGGAGGAGGTCCGCCGCCAGTTCCGAGAGAAGCCGGGCATCATGGAGGGCACCGACACGCCCGACTACGCCGCCCCGGTGGCGATCAGTACCAAGGCGGCCCAGAAGGAGATGGTGCTGCCGTCGCTCTTGGCCCTGGCCGTGCCGATCGTGACCGGCCTGTTGCTCGGTGTTGGCGGCGTGATGGGCCTGCTCGTCGGCGGCCTGACGACCGGCTTCTGCGTGGCCGTGTTTATGGCCAATGCGGGTGGCGCCTGGGACAACGCGAAGAAGCTCATCGAGAGCGGCGTCCATGGCGGCAAGGGCACCGATGCCCACAAGGCGGCGGTCGTCGGGGACACTGTTGGCGACCCCTTCAAGGACACCAGCGGTCCGAGCCTCAACATCCTCGTCAAACTGATGAGCATGGTGAGCGTGGTGGTCGCCGGCCTGATCGTGCGGTATTCGCTCGAGGCCCTCGGGATCTTCTGAGCGGCTGAACTCGCGGCGGGCTCACCTCGTGGAGGCTCGGGGTGAGCCCGTGCCGTCTCGCCGGACGCCCGGGGCGGGTTCGCCACACCCGCGGCTCGGGGTGAGCCCGTGCCATCTCGCCGGACGCTCGGGGCGGGTTCACCTTACCCGCGGCTCGGGGTGAGCCCGTGCCATCTCGCCGGACGCTCGCTTCGGGCATCCATGCCCTTCGCTCGCTCGTGGGAAACCGAGCTTCGCCATCCTGGCTGCGCTTCGGTTTCCCAACGCCGGCT
>JAQCJP010000120.1 GCA_027592945.1 Planctomycetota bacterium | reverse complement strand
TCGGACGCTCACTCTGGGCATCCTGCCCTCCGTTCGCTCGATGCTGGCTCGCTCTCGGCATCCCTGCCTTCACTCGCCAGCAACGCCGGCTCCACGGCACGGGCTCACCCCTCGCGAACCCGGATTCCGTGCGGTTGCGAACGCAATAACACCCCCGCGTTCACCGCGGTGGCTGGTCGTCGTCCATGGTCCGGATGTACTGCCGCAACCGTGCTGATTTTCCCGCCGGCGTCGCCCTCCGGGCCTCTGCCGGCTCCAGCCTGCAGCGATCGAGATCGCCGCAGGCGATGTCGCTGGTTCGCCCTCCCGGCTCACCGCGGTGGCTGGTCGTCGTCCATGGTCCGGATGTACTGCCGCAACCGCTCCAGCTCATCGCTGACATGGCGGAGCTTGAGCATGTTTTCGACTCGTTTGACGAGTTCGACGCGGTTGACCGGCTTCGAGAGGAAGTCGTCGGTGCCGGCCTCGACGGCCCGCTCGATGTCGCCGAGCTCGCCCAGGGCCGTCACCATCAGGATCATGATCGGGCTTGTGGCGGGATCTCCCTTGAGCCGCTGGCAGACCTCGAAGCCGGAGAGCTTCGGCATCATCACGTCCAGCAGGATCACATCAGGACCGAAGGATGCCACCTGCTCGAGCGTGTCGGCGCCGTCGGTCGCCGTGGCGATCTCGCAGTCGATGTCGGCCAGGTAGGCCTCCAGAAGCTCGCGATTCGGTTCGTTGTCGTCGGCGATCAGGACGCGGGGCCGACGGGCGGCTGGGCTGGTTTCGGGCATTGATGCCTATTGTGCCAAATGCAGGTTGTGCCGAATGCGGGAGAGCGTCAGGGAGCCTCGAAGAGCGACTGCGTCTTCACGATGGCAAGCTCGTCGGGGAAGGTGTGGAAGGCCTGCACGAGCAGACTTCGCGGGCCCGTCTCGATCTCGAGCAAGCTGACCGCCCCGAGCGACATCCGCCCGCCTGACGCAAATCGGTGCAAGAGGCCGCGGCGGCCGCCGGCGGAGATGAGTTCCTCCTGAAACGACCAGAAGAGTTCCGGAGCGACGCTCTCGAGCTGGAAGCAGGCTTGGTAGGTGGTGCCGCCCCGGCACTGCACGCGGTCGCTCCGCTCGCCGCCGATCCGATGCGAGAGCAGTCGCCGCTTGCGGGGCAGAGGCTGGCCGGCCCCGGCAGCGACTTCCGTGAGCGTTACGCCACCATGCTGCCAGGTGACGACATGGCCGGCGGAGGTGATGGCCACGCCCGCGGCATAGTCTCCGCGATCGAAGCATCTCGTGCTGCAGAGCTCGAATAACTCCGGGTGAAGCGGACGACCGAACACCTGAAAGACAAGTTCGCCGGCCTTGGGTCGCAGCGACAACACGATCGATGACTCCGGCGACGAACGGCACCAGTGACCATCACCCGGCGGACGGTCGCGATGATGCCAAACCGGCCGCATTATACGGATCCGCCCAGGCAGGCAACAAAAGGGCGATCGAGGTCGCCGAGCCCGTTGGTTTCCCGGCCTCAGGGCAGCAGGCCGACGAGCATGTCGTAGGCCGCGTGGCTGCCGGCGGCGATGCCGAACCCGCGAATCGCAAAGAGCACCGCGAAGAAGCAGCCGGCCAGAAACCGAAACGTGAAACTGTAGGGGTCGAAGACGTCTCCCAGCGGGCCGACGTAATGCGCCAGGCTGAAGAGCAGGCTCGACCCCACCACGCCCCAGAATGCCGCGGCAATCGGCCCCGCGCCCAGCCGGCCCGCAGCCCAGGCCACCGCCGGCAGAAGCAGGAGCCGAAACAAGACCTCCTCGTAGAGCCCAGCTCCGCAGAACGCGATCAGGCGGGTCAGCACGCTCTCGCCGCCGGGGGCCGCCAGCAGGGGCCAGATAGTGGCCGTCAGGAGCGTCCAGAAGCGGTCTTGCAGCCGGGCGATGCCCAGGAGCACCGCGGCCCAGAGCACGGATTCCGCGGCCATGCCCCCCAGTACCCGGCCGCTGAACCGCCACCGATCATGTTCGACGTGATGCCAGGCCAGAAGCCCCACCACGGTGAGCACCGGAAGCAGGAAGTACTCGCCAAACCCGAGCGTATCGAGGAGGGTTCGCAGCCAGACATCCGCCCCGTTGCGGGCCTTCGACGGCCCCAAGAGCAACACGCCTCCCTCGTAGGCCAAGACCAGCGGCAACGCGAAGACAAGGCTCGTCAGCGGCTGGCGTGAGACGCTCCAGTACGAGTCGTTGCGGTCGACGGTCGCCTCGTCACGGCCATCCCCGGCAGGCGGGACCCCGTCGTGGAGATCGGCGGCAAACGGCGGCCCATCGGCATTGGTGATGCCGTCGTCTTGCCGGGCATCGGCGGGTGCGGACCCTGAAAAATCGGCTTCATGCATGATGACTCTTCTCGGGGCCGCGTGTCTCGGGCGGACCAGACGCGAGCCGGTAGCACAGCATCTCGATCCGATTCCGACAATCCGGTTCCGACAATGCTTGCACTGCTGGCAAGAAAATTTTTCTGCTCTCGAAGCGGCATTCGATGCGGTCAGCACGGGTGAAGACACAACGCAGGCACGACGACACCACCGCGTCTCCGCTGTCGATGCTTGACAAGATGGCGCGGCCCCGCAGAATGCCTCTCATTGCCAGCGACGTTCGCTGACGAGACGGCAGACAGGACAGTTTCGACGTGTTTCACCGCATCATTTCCGCGAGAAACACGGCCTTCTTCGTCGTTCGTCTCAGTCGCTGGCGGGCACCTGGTTTGAGCGGCTGCACAAGACGCCGTGTGGGGGAGTTTTCAGGGAAATTCCTGCCAAAAAACCGCTGAAAAATTCGTGAGTCTGGGGGGCGACGACATGAGGGATCGACAGTCGACGACCTTGGTCGTGGCCTGGATGTCCCCCCCGATCTCACGGAATCGACGGCGGCCGTCGGCCCGTTGCCGCTCGGTGCCGCCAGTTGCCACCAGTTGCCTTTGGGAGGGTGGTCCGCGGTAGAATCAGGCGACACGATTGGCCGCAGGATCTGCCATGGCACGATGCCTGATCGGATGTGGGTCCAACCTTGGACCCCGCCGAGAACAACTAGACCGGGCAGTGGAGCTGCTCCGGTTCATGCCGGGCATCGAACTGCTCGCCGTGAGCCGTTACCGTGAGACGCGACCTGTGGGCGGTCCGCTCGATCAGGGTGCCTACCTCAATGGCGCCTGCCTGGTGGAGACGGAACTCCCGCCACACCAGTTGCTCGGCACGCTCTGCGCCGTCGAGAACACGCTCGACCGTCGGCGGGAATGCCGCTGGCAGGAGCGGACGATCGACCTCGACCTGCTGCTCTACGGCGACCTCGTGTACGACTCGCCGGAGTTGACGATTCCTCATCCGCGGATGGCGACCCGCCGCTTCGTGCTCGAGCCTTCGGCCGAGATCGCCGCCGAACTCCGCTTTCCCCCGGCCTCCTGCACCGTGGCTGATCTGCTCGACAATATTTCGGTCACGCATCCGCTGGTCGCGGTGGTCGGGGTGCCTGGCAGCGGAGCCGCCGAGGTGGCCGCCGCCGTCGCCGATGCGACGCTGGCCAGACTGATCACCGCACCGGTGCCGCTGCCGATCGGCCTGGGGGGTGAAGCTGCCGGGGAGCGGCTGCTGGAAATGGCGGAGGCCTGGCGGCAGCCGCTGTTGGCCGACTCCTGGGAAGACGACCCCCACGGCACAATCCTCGACTACTGGCTCGATGCCGTGCCGGCGGTCGCGGCCGACGAGGTGCGTCCAGCCGATCGTGATCGATTCGAGCGGGCTTTCGATCGGCTCGCCGGCGACGTGATCGCTCCCCACGTGGCGATCTTCCTGCGGCTCAGCGAAGACGCCATCGAGGAGCGGCTCGCCTTCCGGCGTGGCGGCGGCGCTGTCCACACCGATGTCTTCGCCGATCTCTCGGCCGGCACTGCCTCGGCCCTGGCCGGCGAGTCGGCCGCCGCGTTGCTGCAGTTTCAGGAGCGCCTCGAGCGGCGGCTGCGGTGCCCGGAGGGCCGCTGCCAGCGGGCCCCCAAGGCGGTGGTTACCGTCGATGCCGGTGATCTGGCTGGTGCAGTGGACGAGGCGACCGCTGCCGTCGAGGCGATGCTCTGATGGCCTTGCCGCGGGGTGCGACCAAGGAAATCGAGCCGCGGGTCATCGCCGACCCGGAGGTGGTCCGCGGCGAGATCCTCGCGGCTCGACAGGCGGGCCGGCGGGTCGGCTTCGTGCCGACGATGGGCAGCCTCCATGCCGGCCACGTCTCGCTCGTCGATCGGGCCGCGGACGCGTGCGACGAGGTGGCCGTCTCGATCTTCGTCAACCCGACGCAGTTCGGCCCGGGCGAGGACTTCGAGCGGTATCCCCGCGACCTGACCGCCGACCTGGCGATGCTCGCCGGCCAGAACGTTCGCTGGGTCTACGCACCGGCCGCAGAGACGATCTATCCGCTCGGCCATGCCACGCGGATCGTCGTCGACGGGCCGGCCCGTCGCTTCGAGGGCGAGGCCCGCCGCAGCCATTTCTCCGGCGTGGCCACCGTGGTCTGCCGGCTCTTCCACGACGTGCCGGCCGACGTGGCCTACTTCGGGGCCAAGGATTGGCAGCAGACGATCGTGGTCAAGCGGCTGGTGGCCGATCTCGGTCTGCCGATCGAGATCATCGTCTGCCCGACCGTTCGCGAGCCCGACGGCCTGGCGATGAGTTCCCGCAACGTCTACCTGACGGTCGCCGAACGGCAGCAAGCCGTCGGCCTTTCGGAGAGCCTGAGACTGGCCGAGGTGCTCTGGGAAGACGGCCTCTCGCCCGAGGAGGTTGCCAACGACATGAAGAAGCACCTGCGGTCCCGCGGGATTGCGGTCGACTACGCCGCGGTCGTCGATGCCGAGACGCTCGGGCCTGCGGTCGATCCGGCACCGGCCGTGGCCTTGGTGGCCGGCCGGTTCGGCACGACGAGGCTGATCGACAACTGTCTCCTGCCGGGCCGAGACGACCAGGGCCCGTCGATCGGCTGGGATCTCTGATGCGATCGACGCTCTTCCACATTCCGCGGTCGATTCCCTGGGGGGACGCCGCGATGCCGCTGTTCGGGCCCGGCCTGCTCGTGGCGATCTGGTTGCTGGTTGGCGGCGGCTGGCTGGCCTGGACGGCAAGCCGGCAGGGCTTCGGGCCGGCCCTCCGCCAGCTCTGGCTGCCGCTGGCGGTCGTGGCGGCGATGCTCGGCTGGGTGCTGCCCTGGCTCGACGACGGCGCGGGCATCCCGATCCGCGGGTATGGCGTGATGCTGCTGCTGGCGGCCACCGCTGGCACCTGGCTGTCGGTGGTGCGGGGCCGCCGGGTCGGGATCGACGCCGACACGATCCTCGCCCTGGCCACCGAGGTCTTCATCTGGGGGCTCGTCGGAGCCCGGCTCTTCTACGTGATCGAGTACCACGAGCAGTTCTTCGCGGCCGGCAAGCCGCTGACCGAGTCGCTCCGCGATTGCGTCAACATCGCCGCCGGCGGGCTGGTGGTCTTTGGATCGCTGCCGACCGCCGCGTTGGCCGCCTGGCGATTCGCCCGCCGCCGCGGCCTCGACATCCTCCGCCTCGCCGACGTGGTTGCCCCGGGGCTGCTCGTCGGCCTGGCGATCGGCCGGGTGGGCTGCTTTCTCAACGGCTGCTGCTACGGCGGCCCCTGCGACCTGCCCTGGGCCGTTTCGTTTCCAGCAGCGACCGAGGTGGCGGCGAAGTATCCGCTCGCACCCGGAGCCGGCAGCGTGCCGGTGCACCCCGCCCAGCTCTACGCGGCGATCGATGCCGGCCTCCTGGCGTTGCTGGCGGTGGCCTACACGCCCGTTGCCCGCCGCGAGGGGGAAGTCTTTGCCCTCGTGCTGACCCTTCATCCGATCTCCCGGATGCTGCTCGAGGAGATTCGGGTCGACGAGCCCGCGGTCCTCGGCACGCCCCTGTCCATCTCGGCGCTGATCTCGCTGCTGTTGCTGGCTGCCGCAGCGGGGCTATGGTGGTGGATCTCGCGGCAGCCCGAGCGATCGCCCGCGGGAACCTTTCCGGGGCGGGCTGCATCTCAATAGGAAGCATGGTGACGCGTGACCGGCCAGCCGGAAGGCATGATCGAGCAGCAGTCCGAGGCCGACGGGGCATTGGTGGCCCAGGCGGTGGCGGGCGATGCCGAGGCCTTCCGGGGCTTGGTCGAGCGGCATCAGGATCGGATCGTGGCCCTGCTCCGGCGGCTGTCGGGCTGCCCCGAGCAGGCGATCGATCTGGCGCAGGAGACGTTCCTCGCGGCCCATCGCCACCTTGCCTCATTTCGCCAGGAAAGCAGATTCTCGACATGGCTCCATGCGATCGCCGTCAACCAGGCAAGGGCCGCCGCTCGCCGCCGCCGCCCCGTAGCCTCGCTCGACGCGGTCGGGGCCGACGGTCGCAGTCGGCTGGCGGAGCCGGCCGCCCCCGAGGTCTCGGTGTCGGCGGGGCTCGAGCGGGAAGAACTCGCCCGCCGGATCGGCCGGGCCCTCGACCTGCTCGACGATCGGTTCCGGGAAGTCGTGGTGCTCGCCGACATGCAGGATGCCAGCTACGAAGAGATCGCCGCGACCCTGGAGATCCCGATCGGCACCGTCCGCAGCCGGCTCCACCGCGGCCGAACGGAACTGCGAATGATCCTCGCCGAATCCTGACCAGCCACCCATGACTGCCACCATGCCTGCAGACGATTCAGCACCGCTTTCCCCTGACGACCCGCGGCTCAGCGAGTGGATCGACGGCCGCCTGCCGGCTGCCGAAGCGGCGGCGGTCGAGGAGGCAGTCGGCCGTTCCGAACAGCTCAGCCGGCTCGTTGCCGACCTGCGAGCGATCAAAGCGGCCGCCGCCTCCCTGCCGGCGATGGAGCCGCCGGCAGGCTTTGTCGACCAGGTCATGCAGGCGGTGGCCGAGACCAGCCCCGGCGGCGACGACGATCGGATCGTGGCCGAGGAGTGGCGGGAGATCGAGACCGAACGGCTGGCTGGCGAGCGGGCCGAGGCTGACGCCGACGCCGATCTCACACCGGCCGAGCCGGGCAGCCCTTCGCAGGGCCGGCCCTGGCCGTGGATGTCGCTGGCCGGAGCCCTCGCGGCTGGCCTGCTGGTGGCCGTGCTGCTCAACCTGCCGGGCGATGAGGCGAAGCAGGTTGCCATGGTCCCCGATGGGGTGGAAAGCGAGACCGCGGTCGACGAGCCGGAGGCCGCCGACATGCTGGCCGACCTGCCTGCCGCGGTCGAAGCCGATCAGGTGGCCGGCGGCAATCGGGTGGCTCGCAAGGCGGCCGGCAGCCCGGAGGCCGCTGCCCTGCCAGCTAACGCGCTCGCCCGGGCGGCTGGGCCCGGGTCGCGGGGCGATGCGGAACTCCGCAGCGGACGGCCTTCCGAGGAGTCGGCTCGTCGCCAACTGGATGGTGGCGATCCCGCGGCTCCGGCAGCAGTGGCGGCAGCCCGGCTCCGAACGCAGCCTGACGAAAAACTCGCCGCCAACCCGGAAGCGGCGGCCTCCCTGACCGCCGCCGCACCGCTGCCTCCGGAGGTGATCACGATTCAGGTCTGGGGGGCTGAAGGACGCAAAGAACTCGGCGAACTGCTCGTGGCCAGCGGGCTTCGGCTCGAGCCCGCAGAGACAGCGGGTGACGAAGCCGGGCCGAAGGCCAGGCAAGAGGCTGGACGGGATGCTGCTGCCGTGACAAGCCTCCTCGGCGACGAGGCGGTCTTTCTTGTCGGGCCGGCCGACGAGGTGGCAGCCTTTCTCACCCGCGTTGGTGCCGATGGCGTCGCTCCGGGTGAAACGGCAGCCGAGGAGACCGCCGGAGCCGAGGACGCATCTGGCGGGGCGAGGCCGGCCGACCGAAAGGCTGCCGCTGCAACCGCTCCCGCTCCAGTTCGGGTCTTGATCCGCGTCCGCGAGGCCCCAGGGTTCACCCCGCCGGCACCGCAGCCATGAGCGAAACCGCCCCGGAGCCCGCCGAGCAGGCCGACGAGGGCCAGCCAGGCTCTGGTCACGACGCCGGCTCGCCGTGGGCCCGGCCCGGCGTCATCACGCTGCGATGCCGAGAGAACGGGCCGCTGGTGGTCGAGGTGCCCGGCGGCAGCTCATCGGGCGGGCCCGGCTTTCGGGTGATTGACCATGAGGGGTGCGAGTTTCAGCTCCCCCTCGGGAAGCGAGCCGTGGCCCTCTGCCGCTGCGGCTGCTCGGGCACGCGGCCATTTTGCGACGGCAGCCACAGGGAGAGCGGGTTTCGGGCCGCCGAGACGGCTGAGTCCACCCGGCCGGGGGGAATCAGCAACCAGGGCTGAAGGGCGATCGGGGGTTTTTGGGCCTTTCGGCTGCGGGCGGTGAGGACTGCGAAAACCCTGCTGTCGACGCAAACTCTTCCCGGCAAAACACTTGCGGCACGTCACGGGGCCATTGATTCCGTGTCTGCGGGGCGGAACGATATGGACTGCCCCCGGAAACGCCTGTAGGGTTCTTTGGTTCTGCCGCCCGAAGGTCCCGCCCCGTCCGTCCGCGGACGCCCCAGATGTCGCAGCAGCATTCGAACTTTTACCAGCGGTCCAGCGTTGCGATTCTCGCGGTGCTCGTCTTCCTCCTCCCGCTTGTGGTGGTCGGGGCGATCAAGGCCAGGGGCAACAACCGCAACGACGTGAAGGGATGGCTCCCGCTGGAGTATCCCGAGACCCAGACCTACCGGTTTTTCCGGCAGAACTTCGCCGGCGAGGAGTTCGTGCTCGTCTCCTGGGACGGCTGCACAATGGCCGACCCGCGGCTGGAACTCCTGGCCACCAAGCTCCTGCCTCCGCCGGCCGAGGCGGCCCGGATCGAGCGGCCGATCTACTTCAAGACCGCCCAGACGGGGCCCCGGGCGGTCCGGCAGATGACCGCCGAGCCGCTCAAGCTTGACCCTTACGAGGCGGTGGACAGGCTCGACGGGGCGCTGGTGGGGCCCCCTCAGCCGGGGATCGAGCCCGGTTCCGCCGAGGACGATCTCGATGTCCGCCAGACCTGCCTGGTGCTGACGCTTGCCGACACCGCCCGGGCCAACCTCCATGGCGCCCTCGACCAGATTCGGGACGTGGCGACTGACGAGTGCGGAATCCCCGAGTCCGAGCTCCACATGGGCGGCCCGCCGGTCGACAACGTCTCGATCGACAACGCCGGCCAGAAGAGCGTCACGCTGCTATTCGGCCTCTCGCTGGTGGTCGGCTTCTTCGTCAGCTGGTGGAGCCTCAAGAGCAAGGCCCTCGTCGGCCTGGTGCTCGCCTCGGGCGTCTACAGCATGTTCGCCAGCCTGGCGATCGTCTGGTATTCGGGCTACCCGGTCGATGCGATCCTCCTGACGATGCCCTCACTGGTCTACGTGGCCACGACCTCCGGCGCGATTCACCTGGCCAACTACTACCGCGACCAGCTCGCCGAGACCGGCATCCAGGAGGGAGCCGCCGGCCGGGCGGTTCACCACGCCCTTCTGCCGCTCTCGCTGGCGACCGGCACCACCGCCGTCGGCCTGGCGACCCTGGCGGTCAGCGAGCTGGTGCCGATCAAGATGTTCGGCATCTTCTCGGCGATCGGCGTGGTGGTCAGCTTCGTGGTGATCATCACCCTGATGCCGGCGATGCTCGAGCTCTTTCCGCCCCGGCTCCGGCTGGGGGCGGCCGCCGGCGACGGCAACGACGACGGCACCTGGCGGCCGATCGAGCAGAGCCCCTGGTGGAAGGTCGGCCAGTGGATCACCGATCACCACGGCCTGGCGACCGCCGCCTGCCTGCTGATCATGGCCGGCGTCGGCTACGGGATGACCCGCGTCGAGAGCAGCGTGCAGTTGATGCGGCTGTTCTCCTCGAACGCCCGGATCCGCACCGACTACGAATGGCTCGAGGATCACCTCGGCCCGCTGGTGCCGATGGAGATCCTCGTCCGCATCGATCAGGCGACCTGCGAGCTCGACTTCCGAGAACGGATGGAACTCGTCGAAAACATCCAGGAGAAGATCTCCGGCCTCCGCGAGGTCGGCAGCTCGCTCTCGACGGTCACCTTTAGCCGCGGCCTCGACGTGCCCAGCGGCGGGGGCGTGTTTGCCAAGGTCTTCGGCGTCAATCGCGGCGTCCGCGAGGGCACGCTCGCCCGGGCGCTGGCCCGTCATCGCGCGGAGTTTCTCGAGGGCGACTACCTGCGGGAGGCCGAGGTCGAGGAGCCGATCGGGCCGGTGCCCGAGCCGCCCGAGCCGAGCTTCCTGGCGGGCGTCGGAATCAGCCTCGGGCTCGTCACGCCCCCCGAGCCACCCCCGGTGCCGACCCGGATCCGCGAGGAAGAACTCTGGCGGATCAGCGCCCGGGTCAGCGCGGTCCAGGAGGTCGACTACGCCCTCTTCAAGGCCGACCTCCAACGGGAGATCGCCCCGATCCTGGCCGCCCTCGAGGAAGACGGGATCGAAGGGGTCTCGATCGACTACACCGGGCTGGTCCCGCTGGTCTACAAGGCCCAGCACTCGCTGCTCGATGGCCTCCAGATCGGCTTCATCTGGGACTTCCTGATCATCGTGGCGGTGATGATCCTGCTCTGCCGGGCCGCCTCCGCGGGCTTCGTGCTCCTTCTGCCGGCCGCCTTCCCGGCGGTCTGCGTCTTCGGCGGCATGGGCTGGGGCAACGCGATCCTCAAGTCGCTCGGGACCGGCAACCTCCTGATCGACATCGGCACGGTGATGGCCCCGAGCGTCGCCCTCGGCGTGACGGTCGACGACGTCGTCCACTTCATGCTCTGGTTCCGCCGGGGCATCTCCGACGGGCTCGACCGCAAGCAGTCGACGATGCTCGCCTTCAAGGGCTGCGCCCGGGCTATGTACCAGAGCTGGGGCGTGATCGGGATTGGTCTCTCGGTTTTCTCGCTCTCCCCCTTCGGCCCGACGCAGCGGT
>JAQCJP010000119.1 GCA_027592945.1 Planctomycetota bacterium | reverse complement strand
CCGCCTGCCGGGCCAGCCGGTCGTCTTCGGCGGCCAGTTCCTCGCCCCGGCCAGCCGCCGTCTCGGCGGCCGCAACGGCCTGCGTGATCTGCCGGGGATCGGGCAACGGAGCCGCCGTCAGGCGAGTCGCGACTTCCAGGAGCCGCTGGGCCTCGCGGCAGCGTTCATTGGCCCGGGCCCGATCGGTTCGCTGTCGGGCGAGCGTGGCCGCCAGGGCCGCGACCCGCCGGGCGGCGGCATCCCGCGAGCCGGGCAAGGCAGCCCAGAGGCTGTCGAGTTCCCGCCGGCGGTCGGCCACGGCTTCCAGGCAGGCTGATGCCCAGTCTGCCTGCCGCTGGGCTTCCTCGAGCGTCGCCACCGCCCGGAAAAAGTGCTGTCGATCGCTGGCCGCCTCGGCCCGTCCCTCGGCCAGGAGCGTCTCGCCGCGACTGATCGCCCGGCCGGCCTCGGCGGGGTTGTCGCCGAGGCCGTCCCAGGAACGCTCGGCATAGCGATCCCGCAGGTGGGCCAGATGCTCCGTCGCGACCGGCAGCCCAATGGATAGCTCCGCGAGCCGGGCCGCCACCGCCGGGAGCAGTTCCTCGGCACGCCCCCGGGCTGCCATAGTATTTTCCAGGAGCGTGGTCGCCTCGGCGACGGCGGCCTCGGCCTGTTCGAGGTGATGGATGGCTGCCGCCAACTCGGCCGCATCGAGGCGATCGGCCGCCCGGGCGGCCTCCATCTCGGCAGCGGCCAGCGGCTCCTCGGGAATTGCCCCCGGTTCTGCCAGCAGCCAGCCCTCGCCACGACGGGAGGCCAGCCGGTCTCGGATCGCCGCCACCCGCTCGTCCACGAGCCGGCGACGGTCATCGGCCGCCTCGACGGCCTCGACGAGATCGGTCATTTCGGCGAGGCCGCGGCGGGCATCCTCGAGCCTGCCACGGGCGGCCACCGGATCGGCCTCGAGCGGTTCGGCAGCGATCTGCCGCTGGCGGCTCACCTCCGCGACCGTGGGCTCGAAGGGGGCCGCCGAGCGACCCCGGCCGGCCAGCCCGTCGAGCCGCTGGCGGGCGTCAGCAAACTCCCGATCAAGATTCTCGAGGCTGGTTCGGGCCTGCTCGTGGGCCTGCTCGAGGGCGTCGAGCGGCCCGCTGCAGGCAGCCGCCACCTCGGCTAGCGGAGGCCGGGCCTCGGCTGAATCGAGCAGGTCGATCACCTCATCACTGGCGGCCGTTCCCAGAAACCACTCCTCCTTCAGCCGCGTCTCGGCCCGCTCCCAGACATCCATCAGGCCGAGCCACGCCTCGCGGTAACGGCCAATCGCATCCTGCACGGCGTCGTAGGCGTTGCGGGTCATGCCGACCATCGGCGTCTGGAAATCCGGATCGGCGTGGGGCAGCATCCGATGCCGTTCCCGCTGCGCATCAAGAAGGTCGGAGAGGGCCACCACGTCCGACTTGAAGGCGGCCAGTTTGTCACGGGCGGCCGCCAGCCGGCGAACATGCCGGACCCGGAGGAATACCAGCGTGCCGATCACCGCTGCCGCCAAAAGCGACACCGCCGCGATCGGCAGCGTTTGCTCGCGGAAGACCCGCGCCGCCTCGGCCCGCCGGGCCTTGGCGGCGATCCCGTCGCTGATCAGTTTCTCGGTCGCCTCGACCGCGGCGACCAGTCCACCGGGATAGTCGAAGGCCCGGGCCCGGGCCGCGATCGCTTCGCCGATCACGACCCGTTCGAGATCCTCGCGATCGATGCCGGCCTCCTGGCGAACCTCCTGGGGCACGTCGATGCCGACCGACCGGTCGCCGATGTCCAGGAGGATCGTGATGTCGGCAGCAGGATCGAAGCCACCGGCCGTTCCGCCCGCCTCCCACCAGCGATTGATCACCTCGGGCAGGAGCCTGGCCGCCCCGCCGTTGCCCTCGGCCGACTTCACCACCACCACCCGGTAGGTTCGCCCCTGATCGCGGTCGGCTGCCGCGATCGCCTCGCGAACCGCCGCGAAGTCATCGCTGACACCCGGACCGACGATGACCCGCTCAGCCGGGCTGACAGCCGGCAGGGGCGAGCCGATGCCACAGGCCACCCTCGGAACCGCCAGAATGAGCCAGACAATCAGGCCGCCGCAGGCGAGCCAGGGCCTCGGAGATGCAAACGGAGCGACAGACATGGCAGACGATCCTCACGGAGCAGCGCGGCGATCGCGGAGTCTACCCGCCCGTAGAGTCATCCCATACGACCACCGGAAGACTGGCCAGTCGGGCGACCTGGGCGGCCGACGCCTGGAGCCGCTCGCCCCCCGCCGCGATGATGACGCCGGCTGACAAGGACCGCGCCTCGGCCGCGACGGCCTCGAGCTCGGCGGGGCTGCCGATGGAGAGCAGCCGGACGCGGTATCGGCGGCCAGCCCCGGCGAGTTCGACCGCCCAACGGGGTGCCAGCCTGGCAACCGACTCGTTGTCGGCGACGACCAGGGCTGCGGATTCTCGCGGCGAACCAGGCACCACCGTCACCGAAGCGGGTGTCTCATGACTGCCGATCGTCAAGGACGGTAGCCGCCCATTTCTTCGGCCGTGATCCGGGGCCGAGGCATCAGCGGCGGCGGCGGAGGGGTTGGCCGCGCTGCCCCCGGCGGCAGGGCCGGACCGGCAACTGGCCTCCCGGCGTTGACCGGCGGCAGGAGGATCGCCCCGGTGCGGCCATCGGTCCGCCGCTGGGGCAAGAGGCCTCCGCTGCCGCCGGCGGCAACCCCGCGGTCCGCACCGCTCGGCGACTGCGGGAGATATCGCTGGCGACCGGCATTGAGATCCGACCAAGGCCTGGCACCATACCCCGGCACCGCTGCCGGCGCTCCCGCCCGGACCCCGCCGGTGAAGGCCGGGCCTTCCCGTCGCGGCGGCAGCCACGAGGCCCGGCTCGACATTGCACGCGGAGCGGCGGCGGGCTTCGTCGGATCGTCATCCGCAGGCTCACGTGGTCTCGATGTGAATCCCTTGGGCGTCGTGGGCAGTTGCATCGCCGGAGGCTTCGCGCTCGCGGGGCCGGCAGGGCGGGCTGGTTCGACGGGCGGCAGTTCGGGTGGCAGGCGGAAGACGGGCCCGCTGTCGGCTTCGTCCCCGGCGTCAGCGGGCGCCTGCCCCTCGAGGCCGCGGGGCAAGCCGGTGATCGGATCGATCCCACTGCCCAGTTGAAGCTCGAGCCGTTCCCGTCGCATCCGTGCCCTGGCCACATCGGCCTCCGGCTTGCTGATCTTCCCGTTGCCGTCGAGGTCCCACTCCCGAAAGAGTTCGGCCCGAATCACGCTCGCCCCAGAGTCAGCCGGCTCGGCGGCCTGCGTGGTCACCGCAATCCCCGTGCCCGCCGCGACGAGCCCGGCAGCGAGGAGGCTCAGCGTTCCCGCGAGGGTTCGTTGGTTCATGGCGTTGCCTTTCCCGAGCCGGGTGGAGAATGCGGCGAAGTCGCAGCCGTCGCCACGATTTTACTCGCTTCACCCCGGTCGCCGCCAGCAGCGGTCAGCAGAGACGCAATCCGCTGCGAAGCCGCCGCGGCGTCACCGGCGGCCAGTTCCCGGGCGGCGACATGACAGTGCACCCGGTGGCCGCCGATCGTGGTGGCCGGCGGATCGACCTCCCGGCAGACCGCCTCCGCCAGCGGGCAGCGGGGATGAAACCGGCAGCCGGCCGGCGGCCGCGCCGGGCTCGGCACATCGCCGGGCAGGATGATCCGTCGCCGCCGCCGTTCCGCTTCGACGCTCGGCACCGCCGAGAAGAGGGCGTGGGTGTAGGGGTGCAGCGGGCGGGCGTAGAGGTCGGTCGCCGGAGCCGTCTCTACCAGACGGCCGAGATACATGACGGCGACGTCGTCGGAGATGTACTCCACCACCGAGAGGTCGTGGGAAACAAAGAGATAGGTCAGCCCCAGTTCGCGGCGGAGCTCGACCAGCAGATTGACCACCTGCGCCTGGATGGAAACGTCGAGTGCCGAGATCGGCTCGTCGAGCACCAGGAACTCGGGCTCGAGTACGAGCGCCCGAGCGATCGCGATCCGCTGCCGCTGGCCGCCGGAAAACTCGTGGGGATAGCGGGCCAACGTGCCGGCAGGCATGCCGGTCCGCTCGAGGGCGGCGGTCATCCGCCGGAGCCGCTCCCGGCCGTCGCCCATCCGGTGGACCAGCAGGCCCTCCTCGAGCAAGGCCCGCACGGTCATCCGGGGGTTGAGCGATCCGTAAGGATCCTGGAAGACGATCTGCATCCGTCGCCGCAGCGACCGGAGGGCCGCCGGCCGCTCCGCCCGGACCTCGCGGCCGGCAAACCGCACGCTCCCGGCGGTCGGCTCGACCAGCCGGAGAATGCTCCGGCCCGCCGTCGTCTTGCCGCAACCGCTCTCGCCGACCAGCCCCAGCGTCCGGCCCCGCTGAATCGTGAAGGAAATGCCGTCGACCGCCCGAACCTGGCCGACCACCCGCCGGAGCAGGCCGCGGCGAATCGGGAAGTGGGTCTCGAGATCGGAGACGGCAAGGAGAGGTGCGGTGGCGTCGCTCATTCGGCCCTGGCCTCCGCCGGGACGGTGGCCGGATCGCCGAGGTCGCCCGCGTAGTGGCAGCGGACCAGATGGCCCGGTTCGAGTTCTCGCAGGGACGGGAGTTCGGCGGTGCAGCGGGGCTCGCGGACAAATGGACAGCGGGGATGGAACCGGCAGCCGGCCGGAAAGTCCCGCGGCTGCGGCACCATCCCTGGAATCGCGGCCAGCGGATCGGCGGCAGCTCGCCGATGCTCCGGCCGGGCCGCCAGCAGCCCGATCGTGTAGGGATGCAGCGGCCGGGCAAAGAGGGCGGCGGCCGCCGCCCGCTCGACGATTCGGCCGGCGTACATCACCGCCACCTCGTCGCAGGTCTCGGCCACCACACCAAGGTCATGGGTGATCAGGAGGATCGCCATCCCGAGCCGCTGACGAAGGTCGGCCAGCAGTTCAAGCACCTGGGCCTGGATCGTCACATCGAGGGCCGTGGTCGGCTCGTCGGCGATCAGGAGATCGGGCTCGCAGGCTAGGGCCATCGCGATCACCACCCGCTGTCGCATCCCGCCGGAAAGCTGATGGGGATACTCGTCGAGCCGCCGCTCGGGGTCGGCGATCCGGACCAATCGCAGCAGTTCCAACGCCCGGGCCCGGGCCGCCTGCCGGGAGACCTTCTGGTGGAGCCGAACCGCCTCGGCCACCTGATTGCCGACGGTGAAGACCGGGTTGAGGCTCGTCATCGGCTCCTGGAAGATCATCCCGATCCGTCCCCCGCGGATCGTCCGCAGCTGCCGCTCCGGCAGCCCGACCAGATCGATCGACCGCCCGTCGCGGTCCAGCAGGATCTGGCCGGCTTCGATCCGGCCCGGCGAGGCCACCAGCCCCAGCACGCTCATCGCCGTCACGCTCTTTCCGCAGCCGCTTTCCCCCACCAGCCCGAGCGTGGTGCCCCGCTCGATCGAGAGCGAGACGCCGTCGACCGCCGGCACCCGGCCGGCGGGCGTGTGGAAGGCCGTGACAAGATTGCGGATCTCGAGCAGCGGCATTACTTGCGGGCCTCCCGGAGCCGCGGGTCGGTGGCCTGCTGAAGCCCCTCACCGACCAGGTTGAAGGCCAGGACGGTCAGAAAGATCGCCGCCCCGGGGAAGGCGACCAGCCACCACATCTTGAGGTTCGAGCGGGCGTCGTTGAGCAGCGAGCCCCAGCTGGCCGACGGGGGCGGCTGCCCGAACCCCAGAAAGGAGAGGCCGCTCTCGGTGAGGATGGCCGCCGCGATCCCGAAGGTGATCGGCACCATCACCGGTGCCAGGGCGTTGGGGAGCACGTGCCGGAGGATGATCCGTCCTGGGCCGGCCCCCACCGAGCGGGCTGCGGTCACGAACTCAGCCGACTTGAGCCTGAGAAACTCGGCCCGCATCAGCCGTGAGATCCCGGTCCAGCCGGTCAGCCCCAAGACGGCCATCATCTTCCAGATCGTCGGCTTCTCGACGATCGCCAGCAGGGCGAGGATCAGCACCAGCGGCGGAATGCACATCACGACCTCGGTGATCCGGCTGAAGACCACGTCGAGCCAGCCACCGAAGTAGCCGGCCAGCGCCCCGACAGTGATCCCGATGGTGGCGGCGATGCCCATCGAGACGAAGCCGACCAGGAGGGCCACCGTCGTGCCGTGGATCATCTTGGCGAACACGTCGACCCCTGTCTGAGTGGTACCGAACAGATTGCGGCTGCTGGGATGGCCCTGGTCGCGGGCCGGGTTGGCCGGGAGCCCGGGCCACTCGTCGCGGCGAACCGCCCGATAGGGATCCTGGAAGACTAGCGGCCAGATCGCCCAGCTCTCTGGGTCCTTGGCCTCGAGATTGGCGGGGTATTCGCCGCGGAACTTGTCACGGGCGAAGACCACCGGCTCCCAGCCGCGGTTGTAGTAGGCGAGGCAGGGGAGATAGAGCCGCCCCTTGTATTTGCAGATCACCGGCTTTGTCCCGGCGATTGCCGGCGCGAAGAGGGCCACCGCCGCCAGGAAGCCGATGAAGATCAGCGCCGCCATCGCCAGCGGCATCCGCCGATAGCGGTTCCAGGCCTCGGCCCAGAAGCCGCGGGGCCGAGGCGGTGGAATCGACTCGCGGGCTGGCTCGCTCATTCCATGCTCACCCGGGGATCGACCCACGCATAGAGGAGATCGGCGAGCAGCTGGCCGGCGAGGGTCAGCAGGCTAAACAGCAGCGTCAGGCCCATGATCGTCGGGTAGTCCCGCTCGCGGAGGCTCTCGAAAAACAGCCGCCCCATCCCGGGCCAACTGAAGATCTGCTCAATGATGACCGACCCCCCCAAGAGCGCCGGCAGCGAGAGGCCCAGCAGCGTCACCAACGGGATGAGCGTATTGCGAAAGGCGTGATGCACCATGACCCGGATTGTCCCCGCCCCTTTGGCCCGGGCGGTGCGGATGTAGTCCTGGCGGAGCACTTCCTGGAGGTTCGTATTGATGAAGCGGGTGTACCAGGCGAGGCTGACGTAGGTCTGGCAGATCAGCGGCAGAATCGCGTGCCGGCCGACGTCAGCCAGCCAGGCGGCGGTGCCGGCGTGCGGGCCGCCGCTGGTCATCCCGAAGAGCGGCAGTTCCCAGGGCGTCCCCTCGGCCCAGAGCGAGAAGGTGACCTGCAGCGCCAGGGCGGCCACGAAGGTCGGCACGGAGTAGAGCATGTAGAGCACGAGGCTGACGGCCCGCTCATCACCGCGGCCGCTGCGGGCGGCGGCATAGATACCCAGGGGAATCGAGAGCAGCCAGGTCAACAGCAGACTGCCGGTCGAGAGGGCGAGCGTGGGACCGACACGCTTGCTGATCAGTTCCGTGACCGGCGCCTTGCGGGAGATGCTCCGCCCCAGGTCGCCCTGGGCGACGTTGGTGAGCCAGATGAAGTAGGCCTGGTACCAGGGCTTGTCGAGGCCATAGGCGGCCTTCATCCGCTCGAGGTCGGCAGGGTTGAGCCGGCGGCTCGGGTCGGTCTGGGAGACGACGACCGTCAGGGGGGTGCCGGGTATCGAGCGAATCAGCCCGTAGACAAGAAAGGAGATCAGCAGCAGCGTCACCACCCCCAGCCCGAGCCGACGCACGAGGTGGTGGATCATGGTGCCGGCTTCCAGAGGCTGCCGAATCCCGGGGAGTAATGGAACGGTCCGCGGGGACTGAAGACGTACCCGCGGAGGTCTTTGGAGAATCCATGGAAACTGTTTCGCCAGTAGAGCCAGGTGTAGGGCTGATCCTCCCAGAGAATCTCCTGGATCCGGGCGTACTTCTCGGCCCGCTTGGCTCGGTCGACCTCGGTACGGCCTTCGATGTAGAGCCGATCGACTTCGGGGTTGGAGTAACTGCCGAAGTTGCGGCCGGCGCCGGTGGCCCAGATGTTCTCCGAGGTGTCGGGATCCGTGCCGGTGCCCCAGCCGCCGAAGGCGGCATCGAACTTCTTCTCGAGCATGTTCTGCTGGAGCACGGTGAACTCCGTGGGCCGCACCGCCACACGGACACCGATCCGGTCGAGGCTCTCCTGAAGGAGCGTGCAGATGTCCTGGGCCATCGGCTGCTGCCCGCAGAGGATCGTGAACTCAAACGGCACGCTGCGGCCGTCGATCTCCCGGTCGCGGATGCCGTCGTTGTCGCGATCGATCCAGCCGGCCTCGTCGAGCAGGGCCTCGGCCCGGTCGAGATCCTGCCGGTAGGGCTCGAGCGGCCTGGTGGTGGCCATCCAGGCGGTGGGATGGAAGATCCCGGTGCACGGCGTGTAGAGGCCGTGGCAGATCGTCCCGAGCATCCGCTCGTGGTCGAAGGCATGGCTCATCGCCCGCCGCACCCGGCGGTCGGAGAAAAACGGACTGGTGGTGTTCCAGGCGAAGTGAAACGAGACCCATTCCGGGGCCGTGGCCTTTGTGTTCTTGGCGTAGAAACCCTCGTCGATCGTCTGCGTGGTCCACTGCTCCGGCGTGAGGGCCATCTCGTCAATCTCCCCCTTCTTGAGCGCCAACAGCGCCGTGTTGGGGTCTTCCAAAATCCGGAAGCGGATCTCCTCGAAGAACGGCACGTCGCGAACCTGCCGGCCATCGACGGTGTGCCAGGAGGGCCTTGCCCGGAGGAGAATCTCCTGGCCGCGGATGCGGCGGACGATCTCGTAAGGACCGCCGCAAACCGGCTGGGCCTCGAGGGCAACGTGCTCCGGGCTGTCCTTGAGCGTCGGGTCGGCCTCCCAGGTATCGCCATAGATGTGTCGCGGGATGACCGGGAAGTTGATGTTCCAGACGTTGGTGGCCAGCGGCTCGCGATGGAAGAAGACGAGGGTCTGATCGTCGTAGGCGTGCACGCCCCGCAGCTGGTCGGTGCCGCTGCGGACCGCGGGCACCGGGACCCGGTCGTCCATGATCACGGTGAAGCTGAAGGCGACATCGTGGGCGGTGATCGGCTCGCCGTCACTCCAGACGAGATCGTCACGCAGCACGACCTTGTCAAGCGTCCCGTCGACGCTGGTCTGCCAGGAGACGACCGTCTCAGCCGAGGCGAAGGGCTCCATGTGGCGGTCAAAGGAAAACAGCCCGAAGCCGGTCAGCCCGAGCACGTCGTTCTCGGCGGAGGAACTGATCAGGATCGGATTGGTGCTGTTGAGGTCGACCAGCAGGTGGCGGCTGACCGATGCCGAAAGGTCGGCCTCTCCTTCGGCAGGAAGCCGCCCGACCGCCGAGAGGATCGTGGCGTTGTGCTCCGCCGAATCATTTTTCAGGGCGAGGGCCTCGGCCGGCGTCGCCAGCGGCGGCTGCTCGGCCAGTTCGATGGCCAAATCGGCGAGGGCGTCGCGGACGGGCCGATCGATCCAGGTGGTGTCGCGGTTGAGGGCCTCCAGTGGCGGCGGGGCGAAGGGGGGCTCTGCGGGAGCAGCCGGCTCGACCGGCTCCGCTGGGTTGCCGGCCTCCCCGCCGGCGGACTGCGGGGGCTCGGGATCGGCCGGGGTGAGGACCGGCTCTGGCTTGGGCGTCGGCTCCTCGCCGCCACCGCCGCAGCCGGCGACCAGCAGCACCGCCCCGGCGGCAATCGTCCGCCAGGCTGCCCGCCCGAACCACGCTGGGAAGAGTCGGCCGCCGTCCGCGGCGGAACAAGGGGGCTGTGGCCGGAACTGCATGCCAGACTCCCACGGATTTGCGAGGAAAACCGCGATGCTACGGCCACTGGTGGAGGCGGGTCAACCAGACCGGGAGGATCACCCAGAGCCGACCGCGGGAACCGCGCAGGCCTGATGCGGGCCGCCCCACCGCCGGTCGTGATCCCCGCAATCGGGCAGACTACGGGCCTGCCTGGCCGGCGGTGACCCGACGCCCGCGGCGTTCGTCGAGTTGGTGGAGCAACAACAGCGATGGATGCGACGACCGAAACCCCGGCCGGCGAATCGCTGGCCGATGTGCTCGAAGATGTTCATGCCAGGCTGCTGGCGGAGCGGGACGGCCAGGTGGCCAGCTACATTCCAGAGCTGGCCCGCGTCGATCCTGAACCGTTCGGGATCGCCGTTGTGGCAGTCGACGGCCGGTCGGTGTCCGTGGGCGACGCCGAGTTGCCATTCACCATCCAGTCGGCCTCCAAGCCCTTCGTCTTCGGGATGGCGATCGAGGAACATGGCCGGGAGGGCGTCTTGGCTAAGATCGGGGTCCAGCCGGTCGAGGAAGCCTTCAATGCGATCGCGCTGGATGAGGCCACCAACCGCCCCTTCAATCCGATGATCAATGCCGGCGCGATCGCGGCTACCGATCTGGTGGGAGGCGAGGACGCCGATGATCGGCTTGCCAGCGTGCTGGAGACCTTCAGGCGCGGCTGCGGCCATCCGCTCACCGTCGACGAGGCCGTCTTCGCCTCGGAGCGGGCCACGGGGGAGCGGAACCGGGCGCTCGCCCATCTGATGCGGAGCTTCGCGATGATCGGCCCGCGGCTGGAGGAGACGCTCGACCTCTACTTCCGACAGTGCAGCCTCCAAGTGACCTGCACCGACCTGGCGATGCTCGGGGCGACGCTGGCCAATCAGGGCGTCAACCCGGCTACGAGGGAACGGATGTTCTCAACCGTTACCGTCCGGGACGTGCTCAGCGTGATGCACGGCTGTGGGATGTACAACTTTTCGGGCGAATGGGATCTCCGCGTCGGGATTCCCGCCAAGAGTGGCGTCGGCGGTGGGATCGTGGCGGTGATTCCCGGACTGGCGGGAGTCGCCACGTTTTCGCCGCGGCTGGACGAAAAGGGCAACAGTGTCCGGGGGATCAAGGCCTTTCAGATGCTCGCCGAGCGGTTTCACCTGCACCTCTTCGACGATCGCCGCCTCCGCGAGGAGGCGGTGGCGAGCCTTCGGTAGCCGGCAACGGGTTCGCGAGGGGTGGCCGGTGCCAATCGAGCCGGCGTGAGGAAATCGAGCGAAGCCCGGAAGGCG
>JAQCJP010000118.1 GCA_027592945.1 Planctomycetota bacterium | reverse complement strand
CCAATCGAGCCGGCGTTGGGAAACCGAGCGCAGCCAGGATGGCGAAGCGAGGTTTCCCACGAGCGAGCGGAGGGCAGGGCGGGCACCGATCCGCCGGAGGCGGATTGGTCGCACAGCGAGCGTCCGGCGAGACGGCACGGGCCCACCCCGAGCCTGCGCGAGGTGAACCCGTCCCGAGCGTCCGGTGAGACGGCACGGGCTCACCCCGAGCCTGGACGAGGCTTCGCCTTTCGCCGCTGAATTGCCTACAGTACGGGTTCGAATCTGAACTCCCAGAGCCCCGCGTGCGAGAGCCACCCGATGGACGTTGCTTCCTCCCCCGCCCCAAGCCGCTGGCACACGCTCGCCGACCGAGTCCTGGCGGGTGGCGAGATCGATCGTGACGACGCCCGGGCGATCCTGGCATCGCCCGACGAGCAACTGCTCGACCTGCTGGCAGCTGCCTACCGCGTTCGCCACAAGGCCTTTGGCAACACCGTGCAGCTGTTCTTTCTGATGAACGCGAAAAGCGGCCTCTGCCCGGAGGACTGCGGCTACTGCTCGCAGTCGAAAGTCTCGGAGGCCGAGATTCCCCGCTACAACCTGCTCTCGGCTCCACGGCTGATGGAGGCGGCCCGACTGGCGGCCGAACAACAGTCGAAGACCTTCTGCATCGTGATCTCAGCTCGCGGCCCGACCGAGCGGGAAATCGACTTCGTCTGCGACATCACCCCTCGGATCAAGGCGGAGTATGGATTGAATATCTGTGCCTGCCTCGGCCTGCTCACGCCCGAGCATGCCGCCCGGCTGGCAGCTGCCGGGGTCGACAAGGTCAACCACAATCTCAACACGAGCGAACGCTACTACGGCGAGATCTGCTCGACCCATAGTTATGCCGATCGGGTGGCCACCCTGGCGGCCTGCCGCGAGGCCGGCCTGGCCCTCTGTAGCGGCGGGATCATGGGCATGGGTGAAGACCCTGACGACCTGGTGGGGATGGCCTTCGAGTTGCGGGCCCTGCGGGTCGAGTCGATTCCCCTCAACTTCTTGAACGCGATTGACGGCACACCGCTGGAAGGCGTCAAGCGGCTCACGCCCCGGGATTGTCTGCGGGGGCTGGCGATGATGCGGCTGGTCAATCCGACCGCCGAGATCCGGATCGCCGGTGGCCGCGAGATCCACCTCGGCAGCCTTCAGCCGCTGGGACTCTATGCTGCCAACTCGATGTTTGTCGGCGATTATCTGACGACCCAGGGGCAACTTCCCGAGGCCGATTACAAGATGATCGAGGATCTCGGCTTCACGATCACCCGCGGCTCCGAAGCGGCCGAGCCGGTGCCCGTGATGGGGTGAGCGGTCGCGTGGGCTCCCGGAGGCCGGGAAAAGCCCAACAGCCCGCCGTCCCCCCGGCTCGCGCCGGGGGGCTTCTATGCGTTTCCGCGCGCGGAATACGGGTTCGCGAGGGGTGAGCCCGTGCCAGTCGAGCGGCGTAGAAATCCGAGCGCAGCCCGGAAGGCGAAGCGAGGAGTTCTCCGAGCGCAGCGGAGGGCAGGCGGGCACCGATCCGCCGGAGGCGGATTGGTCGCGCAGCAAGCGTCCGGCGAGATGGCACGGGCCACCCCGAGCCTGCGCGAGGTTGACTGTTCTCAGCTTTCGCCGAGGCTCATCAGCAGTTCCGACATTTCGCCGGCTGCATGAGTGTTGCCTTGGTCGCGGGCGGCGTCGATGCCCTCCCGGAGGGCGCGGCGGGCGTCCTCGGCGCGACCCCGGGCCGCCAGAAACTGACCGGCCATCTGCAGGGCAGGCACATACGGGGGCGTGCCGCGACCGAGGTCCTCGAGGATTTCCAGGCACGTCTCCCACTCCCCGGCTGCCTCCATCTCGAGGGCGAGGCTGTAGCGGAGAAAGACGTCCTCGGGATCGTCCCTCAGGAGGGCTTCGATCTTCTCGCGGCGGGTCTGGCTCATTCCGAGGCTCCGGTGGTGAGAGGATTGACAAGCGTCATGGTCGGGGTCGCGCCATGAACGACGATGATGGCCCGCGGCGAGCAGCAGGCCAACGCCACAGGCACGGCCAGCGGGGCGACGAGTGTGGGCCGGATCACCTGCCTGCCCTGCTGGAGGCCGGCATCGAGACGCCAGAGGCCCTCCCCACCATCGGCGTCGCCGCCGGTGGCCCAGAGGAGCCCGTCTTCCGAGCCCATCTCGAGGCCGGTGATGCCCTCCAGTGCCGCAGGCAGCCGGAGCAGTTCCCGCCCGGAAGCGTCAAAGTAGGCGATGTCCGGCGGTTCACCCTCCCGCTGCACCGCCAGCACCAGTTCATCAAAGGGGCCGACTGTGGCCGCCACGGGCCGCAGGCCATCGCCGAGCTTTGGACAGCCGCGATCGGAAACGGGCCCGATGCGCACGCCGGCGACTGCCGCCCGCACGACCGGCGGAAGAGGGGCCGGAAGGCCGACGATCGCCAGCCAGCCGCGGGCCCGACTGACGGCGATTCCAACATCGTCACCGCTGCCGGTCGACTGGCCGAGTGGTATCTCCTGGAGCGGTGCGTCAGCGGAGACCGCACCGGAGGGCTTCACTCGGTACGTCCGCAGGAACCACGCGTCGCCGGCGTTGACGACCACCGCCGTCACGTCCCCCGGCAGACAGCCGATCGCCCGGCACTCACCCCGACCCGCGGGCGCTACCACCTCCCGCGGCACCGCCGCGGCCGACGGCTCGATCGCGACAATGCCTCCCCCGGCCACCAGTCCGCGAACGACCTGGCCGTTGGTGGTGCTGGCAATCCGGGTGATCGCCGGCTCGCCGGCCACGAGCGTTGTCAGTTCGGCTGCCTCGAGCAACCCGTGCCGCGAGGCGGCGACCGCCATCCCGGCGAAAACCGCCATCAGGAGCACCGCCCGCCACGGGGCCGACAGCATCCTGTCCCGAACGCCGTTGAGGAGACGGCGAATCATGGCTCACCCGCCGACCGCCGGCAGGCCGTGGGCAGCCTCCCAGGCGGAGATCTCGTCAGCGTGTGTCAGCGAGAGGGCGATGTCGTCGAGCCCCTCGAGAAGGCAGCGGCGGCGAAACGGATCAACACTGAAGGAGGCCGTGAACCCCTCGCCATCGGTGACGGTGTTGGTCTCGAGATCGACCGTCAGCCGGTAGGGCTGCCCCGTGGCCGTAGCCCGGCGGAAGAGCTCGGCCACCTCGTTCTCGGAAAGCTTCACCGGCAGCATGCCGTTCTGGAAGCAGTTGTTGAAGAAAATATCGGCGAAGGTGGGCGCGATCACGGCGCGGAAGCCATAGTCGGACAGTGCCCAGGGGGCATGCTCACGGCTCGATCCGCAGCCGAAGTTGCGGCGGGCCAGCAGAACCGTGGCCCCGGCCGCCTCGGGCCTGTTGAGCTCGAAGGCCGGGTCGGGGGAACCGTCAGGCAGGAAACGCCAGTCAGAGAAAAGAAACTGGCCGAATCCGGTCCGCTCGATCCGCTTCAGAAACTGCTTGGGGATGATCTGGTCGGTATCGACGTTGGCCCGGTCGAGGGCCGCGACGATCCCGGTATGGCTGGTGAAGGGCTCCATGTCAGCGGTACTCCCAGTCGCGGATGTCGACGAAGTGCCCCCGTACGGCGGCGGCCGCCGCCATCGCCGGGGAAACGAGATGGGTCCGCCCCCCCTTGCCCTGCCGTCCCTCGAAGTTGCGGTTGCTCGTCGAGGCGCACCGCTCGCCCGGCGCGAGCGTGTCGGGGTTCATGCCGAGGCACATGCTGCAGCCGGCCTCCCGCCACTCGAAGCCCGCGGCCGTGAAGATGCGGTCGAGCCCCTCCTCCTCGGCCTGCCGCTTCACCCGGCCGCTGCCGGGCACCACCATCGCCCGCACGGTCGCGGCGACCCGGTGCCCCTTGATCACATTGGCCGCGGCCCGGAGATCTTCGATCCGGCTGTTGGTGCAGGAGCCGATGAAGACCCGGTCGAGCGGGATCTCGGTGATCCGAGTCCCGGCGGCGAGCCCCATGTACTCCAGGGCGCGGGCGGCGCTGGCCTGCTCGCTCGAATCGCCGAATACGTCGGGATCGGGCACGCCGCCGTCGACGCCCACGACCTGGGCCGGATTGGTACCCCAGGTCACCTGCGGCACGACGTCGGCAGCCGAAAAAATCTCGACCCGGTCGTAGACGGCCGCCGGATCGCTCGGCAGCCGCTCCCAGGCGGCCACCGCCCGGTCGAAGTCGGCCGGAGCGAAGTCGCGGCCGCGGAGGTAGTCGAAGGTGGTCGCATCAGGAGCGATCATCCCCGCCCGGGCGCCCGCCTCGATCGACATGTTGCAGACAGTCATCCGCTCGGCCATGCCCAAGCCGCGGATGCACTCGCCTGTGTATTCCAACACGTAGCCGGTGCCCCCCTCCGTCGAGAGCCGACCGATCAGATGGAGGACGAGATCCTTCGCGGTCACTCCCTCGGGCAGCCTCCCGGTGACCCTGATCTCGAACGACTTGGGCTTCGCCTGCCGCAGCGTCTGCGTGGCCAGCACATGTTCGACTTCGCTGGTGCCGATGCCGAAGGCCAAGGCCCCGAGGGCCCCGTGGGTCGCGGTGTGGCTGTCACCGCAAACGATCGTCATACCCGGCTGGGTGATACCCAACTCCGGGCCGATGACATGCACGATTCCCTGGTCGGCGTCACCGAGATCGAAGAGCCGCACGCCGAACTCCTGGCAGTTGGCCCGCAGCGTGTCGATCTGCTGCTTGGAGACGGGGTCTGCGATCGGGAGCCGCCGGTCGGTGGTGGGCACGTTGTGGTCGGGTGTGGCAAAGGTCGCCTCGGGCCGCCGCACCCGCCGGCCGGCCAACCGCAGGCCCTCGAAGGCCTGAGGGCTGGTCACCTCGTGGACGAGATGACGGTCGATGTAGAGGAGCGGGAGTTCGCCGGAGGGCGTGCAGACGACGTGCTGATCCCAGATCTTGTCGAGAAGCGTGCGAGGTGCTGGCATAGGGCGGCGAGAAGCAGCGGGGGAAGGCGGGACTTCTGCGATAATAGCAGACGGTGCGGCCGCCGCGATCCGGGAGGCTTCAGCCTGCCTTCCGGAGGATCGTCCGGGCGGCCAACTCGTCCACCCGGCCCCGAGCCAGAGTGATCCAGCCGCGGTCCGACGCCGGCTGACAGAGCACCGTCGCCTCCGTCGTCAGCATTCGGTGGATGAAAAACCAGGCCCGTTCCATGTGCCGCGGATCATTGTCGGCAGACACGAGCACCAGGTCGAACTTCCCCAACTGATTGCAACTCCTGGCCAGCGACGTGTCGGGATTCCCCGGCACCAGCCTGACCCGGCCCAGGCCATTCAGCCGACGGTGGGCGTCTTTGAGCGACACCCCGGGCGGGTCGCCACTGCCGCGGCCCTCAAAGCGATCGAGCCCGACAAACGTCGGCTCACCCGTGGTTCGGCCGGCTAGCCGCAGCACACGCTCCGTGCGGGCCAGCATCCCCATCCCCACTTCCAGGATGCGTTCGGGCCGCTGCCGGGCGATCTGTCGATAGACGATCCGCTCACCGGAAGGCCGGGAAAAACGCTGCAGCCAAAGACTTCCCATCCATCCGATCGTCGCCATCGTTCCCCTGCTCTTCGCCGATTCCGGAGAAACCCCATTCTCCGCAATCGAACGGATCGGCGTTCGCCAAGCGCCGCCTCCAGCCAGACAGCCCTCGCGCCGCAGACCTTGCCGAACTGGGACGAGCCGAACCTCCGCGGCCCGCAGACCTGCCGGCGATCAGTCGCCCTGGATCTTCTTGACGGCGGCGGCCGCCGCCCGTCGCACTGTCCGGGAGGGATCCTCTTCGGCCATCATCTCCAGCAGCGGCCGGGCTGAATCAGCCCGGCTGCCGATCTCCCCGAGCGACACGACCGCTTCCAGCCGCACCAGTTCCCGCTCATCGTCGAGGGCGTCGGTCAGCTTGGGAATCGCCGTGTCAAAGAGGGTCCTGTCATCAGGGACGACCTTGAGGGCCGCCCAGACGGCAACCGTGGCCATCAGTTCGTCATCCGACTCGGCCAACTTCCGCAGCATCGGCTCGGCCGCCTTGGCCGCGGGGCCGATCCGGCCGAGGGCGTAGGCCGCCGTATAGCGGACCGACGCCTCAGCCGACTCGTCGCCAAGCAATTTCTCGAGCGCCGGCACTGCTGCGGTGGCCTCGGGGCCGATGGCGGCAATCGCCATGGCGGCATCGGCCCGGTAGACCGGATCGGCATCGGCCAGCCCTTGGACCATCGCATCGAGGGCGGGCAACGCCGCCGGCCCCAGCTCCGTGAGGATCTCCATCGCATCGTTGCGAATCGCGGGCGCCGAGAGCGCCTCGGTGAGCGGCTCGACCGCATCCCCGCCAAGCCGAATCAAGGCTCCGCCCGCTGCCAGCCCGACCGCCGGGACGGGGTCAGCAATCATTCCGGCGAAAACGGCCGCCAACGCCTGCCGGTCGCCAGGCACGAGCCTGTCGGCCAGGCCGGAGAGGCCTTCCACCGCTGCCCGCCGCACCGGCGGGGAGTCGCTGGCGAGCCCCTGCGTCAAGCGATCGACGGCCTGGGCCAGGAGGGCCTCGTCATCGGGATGAATCCGCGCCCGAGCCCAGCTGGCCAAGGCCGCGAGCAACGGATCGTCAGCCGCTGCGGCAGCTGTGAGGGCCTCGTCGGCATCAGCCGCCCGAACCTTGCCGGCAGCATAGGCCGCCACGTACCGCAGCGAGTCATCAGAAGATTCCAAAGCCGCGATCAACTGGGCCGAAGCTGCCTGGGCCGGCTCCCCGATTGCCGCGAGTGCCAGAATGGCCTGCACCCGCTCCTCGACCTCGCCCTCAGCCGCCAGCCGGCTCAGGGGCTCGACCGCAGGGGCCGCGTCCTCGCCGATTTCCGACAGGACAACCTCTGCCCAGTACCGGCTCTTGGGGTCTTCAAGGGCCCTGAGGAGAAACGGAACGGCCTCCCCCTTCATGTCGGCCAGGGTATGCATCGCCGGGAGCACCATTTGCGGGTCAACCTCGTCGAGGTGATCGAGCACCGTCTCGGCCAGCGCCTGCGGCGATGCGCTGAGCCCTCGCAACGCTCTGATTGCGGCCCGCCGGGCCCGGGGGTCGGGATGGACTGCGGTGCGCACCAACGGCTGAACGGCCGCTTCGTAGATCGCGATGTCGGCTTCGGGAATCTCCGAGCGGTCATCATCGCCGCGGATCTGCCCGATGGCCGCCGCCGCCTGGGTGACCACGACGGCATCGTCGTCGGCCAATCGTTCGACCAGGACGGGAATGGCGGAGGCTGCCTCGTGTCCGATCATTCCGATGGCCCGCGCCGCGTGCCAGCGAATCACCGCCGCCTCATCATCGAGAGCAGCCACCAAGGCCTCGAGGGCCGGCAGCCCCCCCCGCAGTTCCGACGCAATCGTATCGAGCGCTGCCACGCGGGCTCGGCTGTCGTCCGAGGTGGTCAGCGTCTCTACCAGAGTGGTGATGCCGCCATCGTCCTCAACCACCGCCACAGCAACCGTCTCGTCGGGAGTGACGGCTGGCTCCGCCGCGTCGGGAGCCGACGTGTCGGATGCGGGAGCGGCGGTCTTGGAGGCACCATCGGCTGCCGCGGCGTCGGTGGGTGGCGGAGCCACCGCTTCCTGGCGAGGCTGGGAACAGCCGGCAGCGGCCAGCAGCCCAACGAGGAAGAGAACGGACGATGACAGTGCGGGCTTGAGCAGTCGATTCATGGAGTGGTCATGCCGGAAGGTTGAAGCGGACTCGGGACGGAGCACACTCTGCGGCAGGATGTGCTTCGTCGACAAGAGCCAACAGGACGACGGCTCCTGACCGCCGCACCACTGTCGCCCTTTCCGAGGGTGCCGAGTATACTCGGGGCGGGCCAAGGAGGCGGCACTGCCGTCGCCGCCCTGCTCGAGAAAGTTTCCCGAAGCCGCCGCGAAGGCGTCCCCAGAGGTGTTGCATGGTGCCTGAGAGAAGTCGTGAACGGTTCGTGACGAGCGGATGCCGGAAGGGTTTCTCGAGTCGCCGAGCGATGCTGGCAGTCGCTGTGGCTGCGGGCTTGGCGATTCCCGCCGCCCGACTCGAGGCGAAG
The DNA here is from genome assembly GCA_027592945.1 of Planctomycetota bacterium. Classification (GTDB taxonomy): domain Bacteria; phylum Planctomycetota; class Planctomycetia; order Pirellulales; family UBA1268; genus QWPN01. The sequence goes on along the minus strand of JAQCJP010000118.1, from coordinate 3,057 downwards.
TGGGGCGGCTATGGGATGGGTGGCTGGGGGATGGGCGGCTGGGCCTCCACCGCCCAGCAGGGTGCCGACATGGGCATGGCTGCCGTGGTCCGCGCCCAGGGCTACGCCAATCTCAAGAACTCGGAGGCGGCCAAGAACTGGGAAGAAGCCAAGACGATGGAGATGCAAAATCGTCTCCGCTGGAGCGAGACCTACTTCGAAATGCGACGGACCAATCGGGAGGCACGGGCCGCCGAGGCCGGCCCGCCGATCACCCAGGAGCAGGCGATCCGACTGGCGAAGATGTCAGCACCGGCCCGGCTCACCTCGACGCAGCTCGATCCGGTCACCGGTCACATCGAGTATCCGATGATTCTCACCAGCGACATCTACGAGCAGTACCGAAAGCAGCTTGACAGCCTCTTCTCCCAGCGAGCCGCGTCGGGCGGCAGCCTCACCTACGACGACTTCAAGACCATCCAAGACACGGTCTCGCAGTTCATCGACACGCTCCAGGCGCACGTCAGCGAGTACGCGGCCGGTGATTTCGGGCGGGCCCGCACTTTCCTGGACAGCCTCGCGCACGAGGCGCGGATGCCGGCCAGCTAGGCCGTGGGCCCGGGGTTGCAACCTGGGCACTCCTGGCTGGCTGCAAGCCTGCCCCCATGGTTCGCGCAACCATGCCGGCCAGGCCGGTGATTCTTCTGTTGTGGCAACCGCTCACTTCCGCCGCTGCAGCAGCATCAGTAACGGCAACGCGGCCGCCCGCAGCAGGCACGAGCCGATGAACACGGCGGTGTAGGCCTCCGGCCCTTCGCCGAGGGCCCGCAGCAGCGCTCCGCCGCACGTCGCCCCGCCGACCGTGGCCACCGCCAGACCAAGGCTGTGCACGTTCACGATCCCGGTTCGCTCACGATCGCCGGCGATCTCGAAGATCAACAAGGCGACGGAGAGTTCGTAGGCCGACCAGCAGGCTCCGGCCACGAACTGCACGGCGATCAGCCAGGGAACAGCCCCGCTCGGCAGCCAGAGGAGGGGCAGCGGAATGATCGCCAGGGCGGAGAGCGTCAGCAGGCGACGGGAGCCCAGTCGCGAGTTCAGCCGCCCCACGGTGGGCAGCACAATCGCCTTGATCAGAAACCCAGCCGCGAAGACGACGAGATATTGGCCGTAACTGAATCCGAGGGCCTCCAGCATGTAGGGCGTGAAGTAGGGCCCGGCAAACTGCAGCCCGAACGTGAAGCAGCAGACGAAGGCCACGAGCGGGCCGCCCGGCCCGCTGGTGAGATCATGAAGGCCGGCGGCGATCCGGGCTCTCACTGTCCGCGGACCACGGGCGGCCGCCCGCTCTTGCCAGCGGCGGCGCGGCTCGCGGCAGGCCCAGAGGCAGCCGCTGGAAAACAACCTCGCCGCAGCAGCGATAAGAAACAGGACCGAAAAGCCGGTCAGCGCTGACTGGCGGGCATCCTCGGCCCGCAGCACCGACCCTCCGATCACGAATGCCAGCAGAACTGCGAGCTGGCCGAGCCTGTTGCGGCGGGCGAAGTAGGCGGTGCGAACTCGAACCGGCACGAGCGCGGCCATCCAGCCGGTCCAGGCCGGAAAGGCGGCCATCCCAGCTGCCCAATAGACGCTTGCCGCCGCCAGCAGTTGCCAGGGCTCGGCCTTTCCCTGCCAGCCCCACCATGCCAGGGGCAGCAGACTCGCCGCCTGCAGGCTCGTGCAGATCACGACCCACGGACGCCGACCGCCGACATGAAGGACCGCCAGCGGGGCAGCCAGTTGGACGACGGCGCCGACCAAGAGCGGCACGCTCGCCACCAGGCCGACCACCAGCGGCCCGAGGCCCAGGGCGAGCACGAAAGCCCCCAGGTACATCTCGCCGCACCCCACCATCACGCTGTAGGCAATGGCGTCGACGGTGCTGATGACCAGGTCGCGGCGGAGGCTGCGACGCCAGCGAAGCAGGCGAAGGAGGGAGGAAACCACGGAACTCCAATGTCGGCGGGAACACTCATGTCTATACTCCCGCGAGGCAGCGGCCTAGCGGAGCCTCGTGCTCGCCCACTGCCGGCCCCGTGCCCCTCCCCGCGGAGATATCTGGATGAAGGCTCTCGTCACCGGCGGCACCGGTTTTATCGGCCGCCGCCTCCTTTCGCTTCTCGACCACCCGATCCTCCTGTCGAGGAACCAGGACCGGGCCCAGCGGTCCCTCGGCAGCCAGTGCGGCCGGGTGCTCGCCTGGGACCCGCTCGACGGTCCGCCCCCCGCCGAGGCCTTCGACGGTGTTGACGCGGTCTTTCACCTGGCCGGTGAGTCGGTTGCCGAGGGCCGCTGGACGGCCGCCCAGAAGCGGCGGATCCGCGAGAGCCGGGTGATCGGCACCCGCCATTTGGTCGAGGGTATCGCCAAAGCGGAGCCACGGCCCCGGGTGCTCGTCTCGGCCTCGGCGGTCGGCTACTACGGCGACCGCGGCGACGAGGAACTCACCGAAACTTCTCCGCCGGCCGACGACTTCCTGGCCGAGGTCTGCATCGCCTGGGAGAAGGAGGCGCTGGCCGCCGAAGAGGCCGGGGTCCGGGTGGCCTTGGCCCGCACCGGCATCGTGTTGGGCGACGGCGGGGCCCTCGCCAAGATGCTAACGCCCTTTCGGCTCGGCGCTGGCGGCCCGCTTGGCAACGGCAAACAGTGGATGCCCTGGATTCACGTGGCCGACATGGCCCGGCTCTACCTTCATGCCGCAACGACCGAGAGCATTCGGGGGCCGATGAACGCCGTCGCACCCAACCCGGTGCGGAACTCGGAGTTCACCAAGGCACTGGGCCGGGCCCTCCATCGGCCCGCCTTCATGCCGGCCCCCTACCTCGGCCTGCGACTGCTCTTCGGCGAGTTTGCCAAGGTGCTTTTCGCCTCGCAGCGGGTGCTCCCCAAGGTCGCCCTCGACACCGGCTTCGAGTTTGAATACCCCGAGATCGGTGCGGCCCTGCAGGCGATCCTCAGGCCGGCGGCCTGACGAGCACGCATTCCGTGCGCTGGCGGATCCAAGCCCCCCGGCGCGAGCCGAGGCCGCGGCTGCCT
>JAQCJP010000117.1 GCA_027592945.1 Planctomycetota bacterium | reverse complement strand
GAGCCCGGCCGGCTCCGGCACCGCCGCCACGCTCAAACCGGCACCGGCGGCCGTCGGGCCGGGCGGAAAGTAGTCGCCCGCTCCGAAGACACCGGCGGTGTCGATCGCGATGAGATCGAGGATGTTGGTCACCCCGTCGTAGTTGAAGTCACCCTGGCTCCAGTCGGCAGCCTGCCCGCTGCCGAACGTGCCGGCCGCATCGATGCCGACCAGGTCGATGACGTTGACCTGCCCGCTCAGGTCGGTATCGCCCGGGGCGGCGTAAGAGACGCGGGCCGAGCCATCCCCCGCCACCACGTAGCCCACCGCCCGAGTCCCGCCCGAGTCTGCCGCCGCAGCCGACGTGATCCCGGTCAGGCCGCTCCAGGTCCCGCCGCTGCGGCCCGCGATGATGTCGGCCCGCAGGGCTTCGGCGGTGATCCCGCCCGCGGCGATCGAGAGCTGCCCGGCGCCGAGATCCACGAGCCCGCCGCCGGTGGTCTCATCGACCGCCAGGCTTGCCAGGCCGTTGCTCAGTCGCGTGGCCTCCGGCAGGCTGACGAGGCCGCCCGGGCCGACAGTCAGCGCGGCCGATTCGGCCACGCCGCCGGCATTGATCGTCAGGCTCGCGATGCCCGCCGCGGCATCGACGGCGAGCGAGTCGGCGACGAGCTGGCCGCCGTCGAGCGTGACCGCCGGAGACTTCATCGTCGTACCCGACGCGACGGCGAGGCTCGCCCCCGAGGCGACCGTCACGGCGGAGGCGGCCACCGCGTTGGCCTGGGCCACCTCGAGCGTGCCGGCCGAGACGGTCGTGGGACCGGTGTAGGCGTTGTCACCGCTGAGGGTCAGGCTGCCGGCGCCGAGCTTCTCGAGCCCGCCGGCACCGGAGAGCGGCTGGCTGGTGGCCACCGTGAAGCCGTCGCTGTCGATCACGAGCCCGCCGCTGGCGACGTTCGCCGTGCCGAGGTTTTCGATCAGGTTGGGCTCGTCACGCTGGGCCCGGAAGACGCCGCCGTTGAAGTTCACCGTCGAGGTTCCGGTGCCGCCCGAAATCTTGTTCGCGATCACGGTGCCCCCGTCGAGGTTGAAGGTGCCGATGCCGTTGTCGCGGCCCACGATCACCTCGTTGCCGACGTTCAGCTCCGCCGTGCCGCTGAGCGTGTAGGTGCCGACCGAGGCGGCGCTCGTCTCGTTGCCGATGAAGACCTCATTTTGAACATTCACGATGCCGCCGCTCTGGGTGAACGTTCCGGTCGCCTCGTTGTGGCCGATCTGCAGCTTGTCGCTCGTGGTCATCGTTCCGCCGCTCATCGTCATCGTGCCGGACGAGCCCAACTCCTTGCCGATGAAGATAATGCCCGTCGCCGTCAGCGTGCCCCCGCTGAGGTCGTAGCTGCCAATCCCCGCCTGGCCGTCCTGGGTCGTTCCCACCCCGAACTCCTTGATCACGCTGATCGTGCCGGCCGTCTGGTTGAGCGTGCCCGTGCCCAGCTTGCGGCCGATGTACATGTTGCCGTTGCCGGTGGTGGTGATCGTGCCCCCGTCGACATTCAGGGTGCCGGTGCCGCTTTCGCGGCCGACGATCAGCTCATTGTCGACGTTGAGGGCAGCCGTTCCGCTGATCGTGTAGGTGCCCTCGGCGCCGGCGTTCTCGTTGCCGACGAACAGCTCGTTGTTGACGTTGATCGTCCCGCCGCTGTGCGTCAGGGTGCCCTTGCCGTTGTTCTGGCCGACGATCATCTTCTCGTCCCCGGTCTTGTTGATCGTCCCGCCCGTCATGATCAGCGTGCCGGTGGCGGCTTCCCCCTCGCGGCCGATCGCGAACTCGCGACCCACATTCAAGACGCCGTCGCTGAGGGTGTAGGTGCCGCTGGTGGGATCGGTCTGGTTGTTGCCGTTGCCGATGAAGGTGTTGTGGCTGAAGGTGACGACGCCGCCCGATTGGGCCATGACGCCGGTGCCCTTGTCGCGGCCGATGAAGATGTCGTCGGTGCCGCCGATGGTCAGGGAGCCGCCGGTGATCGTGACCGTTCCCGTCCCGCGGTCGTTGCCGACCCGGAAGTTCCTCGATGCTTCCAGCGAGCCGCCGGAGATGTTGAGCGTTCCCATGCCGCCGTTGTTGCCGACCTGGGTGTTGTCGGTGGCGAAGCCGGGCTCGTGCAGCACGACGACCGTGCCCGACTCGAGATTCATCGTGCCGATGCAGCCGTTGTCGTTGGCGATGAACAGGCCGCCGCTGACGGTCACGCCGCCGGTGGTGTTGATGTTGAGGGTTCCCTGGCGGTCCGCCGCCCAGGAACCGACCATCAGGTTGCCGGTCGGATTCAAGGTGCCCGTGCCCTGGGCATAGCCGCTGATTCCGCCGCCCGCTGTCGAGGTGTCGGCGAGGTTGTAAACGCTCGGCGTGCTGTCCTGACCGACGAACATCCAGGCGCCTCCGCCGGTGGCGGCGACCCCCGCCTGGTGGTCGATCCGGCCGCCCCCGGTCACGACGATGTCGCTCGGGGTGAAGAGCAGGTCGGTAGTGATCGTCGCGATGTTGGGGGCATCCGTCCCAACAACCGCATTTTCACCGAAGTCCCCGATCGGCACGCCGCCGAACGACCAGTTGCCGCCGTCGTTCCAATCCGAGCTGACGGCTCCGGTCCAGAGGTTGTCGTTGCCGTCGACAGGCAGGCCGCCGAAGCCGGCGAGGAGGGCCGCCAGCGGGACCGCCAGCAGTCCGGAAAGCCGTCGGGCCCGTCCGCCAAGAACAGGAAGTCCACGAAGAGCACGCATGGTCACGTCTCCAAAGTCACAGCCAGAAGGTTCATTGAATGACAAGCAGACGCCGGGCATGGCCCTGCCAACGTCATCAGACAATCGCGGCCACGTCACCCCTTGCGGGCGACCTTCCGCCACGGAAAGCGAGCCGCCAGGGCGGCCGCCGCGATCGCGGCCAGCCCCAAGGTCGCCGGCTCCGGCACGGCGGACACGGCGAACTGTCCTGTGGATTCGGTGAAGGAAAAGGTGAGCCCGCCGTCACTGCCGGTCCAGACGCCGCCGGCGTTGGTCAGGGTCGACGTGTAACTCCCGTCGAGCACCACGTTCGCGAAACTGCCGGCCTGCGAGCCGCCGGAAAAGCTGAACAGGTCGTAACTGGCCCCGGCCGACGCGGTGCCGCTGAGGGTCAGGGCGAGATCGCCGCCGTAGGTCAGCGTGCCGGCGGACGCGACGATTGCTCCGTAATCGCTTCCGGCCGACGGCGACGCCGCCCCCGACATCGTGAAGCCGTTGGCCCCGGCCATCGTGAAATCAGCGGCGATGTCGAGAACGCCGGCCTCGACCACCGTGCCGCCGGCGTAAGTGTTGACGCCGCTGAGGGTCAGGCTGCCGGCCCCCAGCTTGGTCAACCCGCCGGCGCCGGAGAGCGGCTGGCTGGTCGCCACCGTAAATCCATTGCTGTCGATCGTGATCCCGCCGCTCTCGACCAGCGCCGTGCCGAGGTTTTCGATCAGGCTGCCCTCATCCCGCTTGGCCCGAAACACGCCTCCGTTGAAGTTCACCGTCGAGGTTCCGGTGCCGCCCGAAATCTTGGTCGCGATCACCGTGCCCCCGTCGAGGTTGAAGGTGCCGGTGCCGTTGTCGCGGCCCACGATCACCTCGTTGCCGACGCTCAGCTCCGCCGTGCCGCTGAGCGTGTAGGTGCCGATCGAGGCGGCGCTCGTCTCGTTGCCGATGAAGACCTCGTTTTGAACGTTCACGATGCCGCCGCTCTGGGTGAACGTCCCGGTCGCCTCGTTGTGGCCGATCTGCAGCTTGTCGCTCGTGCCCAGGGTTCCGCCGCTCATGGTCACCGTGCCGGAGGAGGCCTGCTCCTTGCCGATGAAGATGTTGCCGGCGGCCGTCAGCGTGCCCCCGCTGAGGTCGTAGGTCCCCGTCCCCGCCTGGCCGTCCTGGGTCGTTCCCACGCCGAACTCGAGGTTGACGCTGATCGTGCCAGCTGTCTGGTTGAGCGTGCCCGTGCCGTTCTTGCGGCCGACATACATGTTGCCGTTGCCGGTGGTGGTGATCGTCCCGCCGTCGACATTCAGCGTGCCGGTGCCGTTCTCACGGCCGACGATCAGCTCGTTGCCGACATTGAGGGCGGCCGTGCCGCTGATCGTGTAGGTCCCCTCGGCACCGGCGTTCTCGTTGCCGATGAAGAGCTCGTTGTTGACGTTGATCGTCCCGCCGCTGTGCGTCACGGTGCCCTTGCCGTTGTTCTGGCCGACGATCATTTTTTCATCGCCGGTTTTGTTGATCGTGCCGCCCGTCATAGTCAGCGTGCCGGAGTGGGTTGCATTGGCACCCTCGCGGCCGATCACAAACTCGCGGCGGACGTTCAGGACGCCGTCGCTGAGGGTGTACGTTCCGCTGGTATCCGAGCCGGCGTTGTTGCCGTTGCCGATGAAGGTGTTGTGGTTGAAGTCGACGACGCCGCCGGATTGGTTGACCACGCCGGTCCCCCGGTCGCGGCCGATGAAAATGTCGTCGGTCCCGGCGATGGTCAGGGAGCCGCCCGAGATGGTGACCGTTCCCGTTCCCCCCTCGTTGCCGACCCGGAAGTTCCGCGGTGCATCGAACGAGCCTCCGGAAATATTGAACGTCGCGACGCCGCCTCCGTGGCCGATATTGTTTTCGGTTCCGGCGAAAACTCCGTCGCTATTCGAAACGACGACCGCGCCCGACTCCAGGTTCATGACCCCGACCGAACCACCGTCATTGCCGATGCGGAATGCGCCGGTGACATTCAAGCCGCCGGTTGTGTTCATGTTCATGGTGCCGACGCGATTCCCGCCAAAAGCGGCCAGGTTGAAATTTCCCGTCGCGTTCACCGTTCCGGAGCCTTGCCCGTAGCCGCTGATTCCGCCGCCCGGTGTGGTCGTGTCGGCCAGGTTGTAGATGCTCAGCGTGCTGTCCTGGCCGACGAACATCCAGCTGCCGCCGCCCGTTCCCGCTGTTCCCGCAATGTGATCAATCCGCCCACCCCCGGTCGCAACGATGTCGTTGGGCGTCGCGGCAAGATCAGCGGTGATCGTCGCGATGTTTCCCGACGTATTGTTGACGACGGCGTTCTCTCCTGTCGGGACGGTGCCACCGGACCAGTTGCCCGGCGTGTTCCAATCCGTGCTGATGGTGCCGGTCCAGTCCGCCGCGGTCGCGGCGGAACTGCCGAGGGCCACACAGGCCGTGATTGCGACCGCCAGCCGCACGCGACGCTGCCGAGCCATTCCACAAAGAACACGCATGGTCAGGTCTCCAGAAGAGGGGAAGATCCCGTTGAGCGAAAAAGAAGATGCGTGGCATGCCCCCCCGGGGCTCCCCGCCGATGCCCGGGTTGTAGCAGAGCCATCCGCATCGTGCAACCTTTTGCGATACGTTTTGCACAATCTTTTATGACGATTTATTTTCCAGAACGACCGTTTGTTGCACTTGTTGCACTGCTCCCTGGCGCGAGAGTAGACTCGGCGCATCAGCAGGCCTGGCATGCTCCGGGCCGGCCGGAGCGGTTTTGGGGCCGCCGCTGACAAACTCCTGCCATCGCCCTTGCCAGGCTCGCGAGAACCTCGTGCCAATGCCCGATTCCGTCCCCCGCCGGCACGCCGGCCCGTCGAGCCTCTTGGCGGCCGTCTTTCTGTTGGCAGCGGCGGCGGGAGTCGTCGTGGCGGCCGCCCCCGCTGACGCCCCGGGCTGGATCGCGACCCGGGGCACCGAGTTTGTCGATGCCAAGGGGCAGCCGGTCATCCTCCGCGGGTGCAACCTCGGCAACTGGCTGCTGCTCGAAATGTGGATGCTGGCGATCGACGAAGACGTCTTTCCCGATCAGCACTCGTTCGAGGCCAACCTCACGACCCGGTTCGGCGAGGCGGAAAAGGACCGGCTGATGGAGCTCTATCGGGCGAACTGGATCACGCCCCGGGACTTCGAGCTCGTCCGGTCGTTCGACTTCACCGTCGTCCGGCTCCCCTTCAACCATCGCCTCGTGGAAGACCCGGCGGCGCCGGGAACCTGCCGGGAGGCCGGCCTCGCCTGGCTCGACCGAGCGCTCGCGATGGCGGAAGCCGCCGGCCTGCACCTGATCCTCGACATGCACGGCGTGCCCGGCGGCCAGAGCCTCGATCATCCGACCGGACGGGTCGGCCAGAACCGTCTCTGGAGCGATCCCGACTGCGTGCGGCGGACCGCCTCGCTCTGGCAGGCGATCGCCCAGCGCTACCGCGACTGCCCGGCGGTGGCCGGCTACGACCTGATCAACGAGCCCTTCAGCGACATGAAGACCGACGTCCGGCCGCAACTCAAGCCGATCTTCGAGGCGATCTACCGGGCGATCCGGGAGGTCGACGATCGCCACATCGTCTTCGCGCCGGCGCCGCTCTGGGGCGGACACGGCTTCTACGGCGATCCGCACGAGCAGGGCTGGACCAACGTCGCCTTCACGGAGCACCACTACCCCGGACTCTTCGGCTCTCCCGCCACCCGCGAGACCCATGCCGCCTTCATCCACCGCACGCTCCCGGCAAAACAGGCGGAGCTGGAGGCGGTCAACACCCCGCTGCTGGTCGGCGAGTGGAATCCCATCTTCGAGCGGCTCGGCGGCGGCGATCTCGCCCGGCGCTACGTCGACGAATACGCCCGCCGCGGCTGGGCTGCGACCATCTGGTCCTACAAGCTCCTTCATCGGGAAGGGGGCGTGATCGACGACAACTGGTACCTCGTCAGCAATGCCCGCCCCCTCGAACTGCCCGACTTCCAAACCGCCGACGTCGCGGCGATCGCGGCCTTCTTTCGCTCGCTGGCGACGATGGAGTATGTCGTCGACGAGCCGCTGCGGCAGGCCCTGACGCGGGAGACGGCCGTGCCCGTCCAACTGCCGGCGATGGAACCAGTCGCCGAACCAACCGCCCCATCCCCGAGGAGCCCATGACGACCGTCCGCGAGATCGCATCCAATGTCGGGGTTTCCCCCTCGACCGTTTCCCGCGCCTTGAGCGGGTCGTCGCGGATCAGCGAGGAGGTCCGCGGCCGCGTCCTCCGCGAGGCCCGCCGGCTCGGCTACGGCCGCGGCCGGGCGTCGATCCAGGCCGCCACGATCACGCTCGGGATGGCCTTCCTCAACAAGTACGCCTGGCCGCAGTTCACCGGCTACGACTCGCTGATCCTGGCAGGCGTGATGCGGGGGGCCCGCGAGGCGCGGGCCAACGTGATGTACGTCGATCTCCAGCAGCGGCTCCACGGGGAGTCCTACCGCTCCTTCATGGCGGCCCGCGGCCTCCACGGGCTCCTCCTGCGGGTCGACGACGAGACCCACCGGATCGCGGTCGACATCGCGGCCGAACGGATCGATGTCGCGGTCATCGCGGACCGCTACGAGGAGCCGAGCGTCAGCTTCGCCGTCTCCTGCTCGCGAAACGCCGCCGAGGCGGCGGTCCAGCACCTGATCGGCCTCGGGCATCGGCGGATCGGTTTCTGCCGGAACAACGTCCTCGACCGCGACCACCGCGACCGGCTCGACGGCTACCGTGCGGCGCTTGCCCAGGCGGGAATCGAGTACGACGAGCAGCTGCACATCAGCCGGCCGGCTGATGTCGCGGGCGGGGCCGCCGCCTTGAACGCCTTTCTCTCGAGCGCCGCCCCGCCGACGGCGGTGTTCTACACCGACCCGCTGATGACCGTCGGCGGGCTGCGCCGGGCGGCCGAACTGGGCGTCCGGGTTCCCGACGAGCTCTCGATCGTCGGCGTCGATGACGGCGACAACACGCGGCAGATGACCTACCCGATCTACACGGCCCTCTGCCAGCGATCCCCCGACCTCGGCGAGCAGGCGGCCAACTGGCTGGCCCGCTGCTGCGGCGGGGATCACCTCGGCGACGGCCCGTTGCGGCTCGTGCTCGAGGCCTATCTCGAAGTCAACCAGTCAACCGCCCCGCCGCCCGACCGGCCCGTGCGGGTGACTTCCCAGGGGCAGCGGCTCCCGTAGCCGGCCGCGGGGCGGCTCTGCCAGCAGGGCTCGCGGGCCGGCAATGCCGGTCAGGGCGATGGCTCAGCCCGGCGGGCGGCGAGTTCCTCTCGAATCTGCCGACAAAGCGGCTCATTAAGGCCGTAGGCCATGAATGCCGCGGCCAGCGCGGCCAGGCCAACGGCGGGAATCAGCCCGGCCATCAGGAGGATGCCCCTGATGGCCGCCGCCGACTGCTCGACGTTGGGGACATAGCCGCAGCGGTCGAGGATCACCCCGGCGATGGCCGCCCCGATCCCCATCCCCGCCTTCTGGCCGCAGGTCAGTGCCGAGAAGACGAGGCCGGTCGACCGCGGGCCGAACGTCCACTCGGCGAAATCAGCCGTGTCAGCCAGGAGCGTCCAGGAGAGCGTCGCGTTGACACCGACCGCCAGCATCCCGAGGACCTGGAAGCCGAACACCAGCCCGATCTGATCCGGCTCGAGGAAGGAGAAGGGCGCTGCCGTGGCGGCGATCAAGAACATGCTGCCGACAAACGACCACTTCTTGCCGATCCGCCGCACCAGCGGGCGGGTGAACATCGCCCCCGTGATCATCGCCAGCCCGCCGGCCAGGAAGAAGGCGGCGATCCGGCCGTCGTCCTTGGCCCAGCCGAGGTAACTCCGCAGGTAATAGATCCCGGCGGAGTTGCGAATCGTCCCGAAGGTCATGTTCACGATCCCCGCCATGAACATCATCCGCCAGTGCGGATTGGCCAGCAGCATTCGCACGTCCTGGCCCAGCGTGACCCGCTGCAATGCCGGCGGCTGGATCCGTTCGCGGGTCGTGACGAAGGTGACCAGAAACAGCCCGACCGCGACGGCCGCGAACAGGCAGACCGTCCGCCGGGCCCCCGCCGCCGGATCGTCGCCCCCCAGGTTCGCCACCAGCCAGAGGAAGCTCGTGCTCGCCGCGATCCCGCCGACCTGGGCCAGGCCCATCCGCCAGGAATTGAGGCTGGTCCGCTCGAGCGGATCGTCGGTCATCACTCCGGAGAGCGCGCCGTAGGGAATGTTGATCGCCGAGTAGGTCAGCATCAGCAGGTTGTAGGTCAGCCAGGCGTAGGCCAGCTTGACCGGCTCGGCCGCCGCCGGAGTGGTGAAGGCGGCCACAAAGACGACGCCCAGCGGCACACAGAGCCAGAGGAGATAGGGGCGAAACCGGCCCCACCGGCTGCGAGTCCGGTCGGCGACGGCCCCAACGAACAAACCAAACAGCCCGTCGCCGGCCCGGGCCACCAGCAGCATCGTCCCGGTGGCAGCGGCGGTGATCCCGAAGATGTCGGTGTAGAAGTACATGCTGAAGTTCATCAGCATCGCCCAGACGAAGTTGCTGGCGGTGTCACCGAGGCCGTAGCCGACCTTCTCGACCAGGGGCAGCCGCATCGCGTCTGACTGGCTCATGGCACCCACCTCGGCTCACTTCCTGGGCCAGCCGGCCCGCCTCTGCATGGACGAGCATAGGCTCGGTGACAATCCACCCCCAAACCCATGAGCCCGGTCGACGGAACGCGGAACCGGATTTCAGACGTGGGCTCAGGTTTTGAACGTAGACCCAGTTTTTGAAACTTTCGGAGTTCCTCGTGGCCGCAGGTTTGCAACCTGCGGAACGGGCAGGCTGCAAGCCCGTCCCACGGCCACGGCTCAGGTCCCGGGGACCGGCCGGGGGGCGAAGGGGGCCGGCTGACCGGGCCCGGGCCGGCCGCCCGGCAACTGGGGCAGCGGCCCCTGGCCGAGTTGGTCGAGGTCGAGATAGCGGGCATCCTGGACGTCGACGCGATTGAGCCCCCGCCAGTAGAGGATCCGGCCGGCCGAGGCGGTCGAGGGCTTCGCGCCCGCCTTGAGCTGCCGGAAGAGCTGGGCGTCGCTGCGGCCGTCCCCCTCGAAGACGAGCAGGTCCTTGGCCTCGCTCCAGGAGAGCCGGGCGCTGCGGGCGGTGAAGGTCTCTCCTTCGACGAGCACGTTGCCGCCGGCGGAAAGCTCGAGCGTGTTCTGCTGGCGGCCCGGCAGCGGCGGGGCCTGGCCGACGCCGAGCCGGTCGCAGGCGATCGCAACGACACCCGCGGGCAGCCCGCTGGTGGCGTGGGGATCGAGCGAGTCGTCCCAGCTGGCCACCGGCCCGTTGATTGCCTCGACCCGCTGATGAAACTCGAGCAGCCGGCGATGAATGTTGCCCGTCAGTCCCCGCTGGAAGTCGACGCCGAGATACTGGAGGCCCTGCTCGCGGGGCGTGGCCGCCACCGGCGTGACCGGAGGCCCGGCAGCCGGGCCCTGCGGGAGGCCGAGGGCCGGGCCCTGCCCTGCCCGCGTGCTCGTCATTCGGCCGGGGCCGGTGCCCGACACGTCGCCGCTGGCGCGGTCGATCACGAGGTCGCGAACGAACAGCCGCTGCCGCGACCGCTCGCCCGCCTCGTTGACCGACTCGTTGTCGATCTTCACGCCGCCGCCGCAGGCGAGCCGGGCAACCTCCGGCTGCCGCCGGGGGCGGGGATCGCCGGTCGCGCCAAACTCGAAGGGCTCGTCGAAGATCACGTCGATCACCCCGGCCCGCACGGTCGTGTCGGTCGCCGTGGCGACGACATCGTCGCTGAAGCGGGCGGTGCGGCCGTCGAAGTCGAGCCGGCCCTGCCAGGCGACGTCGAGCGTGCCGGGGGCGGCGGCCGGCCCCCGCGGTGCGGACGTCAGCGCCAGCCCCTCGAGGCCCGCTCCGGCTGCCATCGGCAGAGCCAGGGTACCGGCCCCGTCGACTGTCACGCGGTTGCGGCCCCGGTCGAACTCGACCAGCGGTCCGGCGAGGTCGAGCCCGCGGCCCCGAACGATGGCGGGACGCCCGGAGACGATCGCCCGGGCGTCGAAGCCGGTCGGCCGGGAGACCTGCACCTGATCGCCACGAATCTCGACGGCCGGCTCGGCCGCCTCGGGACTGCCGGGTGCCGGCTCCTCCAGGAGCTTCACTTCTCCCTCCATCGACATCTCGGCCAGCTCGTTGCCAGCCGGCGAGAGCGTGACCAGGCCCCGCACGAGCGCTGCGGTCGCCGTGATCCGGCCCCGGGCAGGCTCCGAGCGGGCCGGGGGCGGCACCGCCGCGACTGCGGCCGGCGGTGAGGCGGGTTGGGGAGCTGCTGACACTGCCGCAGCGGGTGGCGGAGCCGCCGGCTGGGCCGGTGC
>JAQCJP010000116.1 GCA_027592945.1 Planctomycetota bacterium | reverse complement strand
GTTGCTGGCGGGAAATCTCCGAAGGCTCCTCAAGCTTTCGCCAGTCCCCTTCGCCTGCTTGGCTTGCAGATTTGCGGTTGTTGGTCATTCGTTTTCGTTGGGTTGTCGGTGGGGCGGTGGGCCGGCTCGGGGATGGCAAAAGTTTCGTCGCCGGGAGATTTCCCGGGGTCGCGGTTTGGTTATCCGATAGTTGCTGGCGGGAAATCTCCGAAGGCTCCTCAAGCTTTCGCCAGTCCCCTTCGCCTGCTTGGCTTGCAGGGCGACGGGTGTCGCTGCTCAGTCCCCTTCGCCTCCTCGCCTGGCGGTCTGCCAGCCGTGGGTGTCGCGGACGGCGATCATCGTCTTGAGGATCGTGTTCCAGGTGTGCGGGTCTTCGAGCGTTTTGTTGGGAAACATGCAGCCGTCCCAGCAGATGTGCTCGATGCCGCGGTCGGCGGCGCCCTCGAGCCAGACGCCCGAGCACTTCACGATGTCGAGCTTGCCGGCCGGATCATCGGCGGGGCAGTGCTTGCCCGTCTTGTCGTGGGAGCCGGCGCCGTGGACCTCGCCGTCGTTCTGGGCGACGTGGAAGTCGATCGTCCAGGGCCGCAGTTTGGCGACCATCTCCTCGTAGGCCGGCCAGAACTCCGCCTCGGTGTAGTCGGGCTTCACTAGAGCATGTTCCGGAGCGTTGTAGCCGAGCAGGTAGAGGTAGGTGTGGGCGAGGTCGGCCTGGAAGCCGAGCGTCTCGGGCATCCCGACCGCCTCGAGGAGGTCGAGCATGTCACGCCAGGAGTGCATTCCCGCCCAGCAGATCTCCCCCTCGGCCGCCAGCCGCTGGCCGTGATCCTTGGCGATCGTGGCCGCCTCGCGAAAGGTCTCGGCGATCTTCGCCGTGTTGGCGGCCGGAGCTTCCCGCCACTTCGCCACGCCGAACTCGGCCGAGTCGATCCGGATCACCCCATACTTCCGGACGCCCTGCTGCTCGAAGAGATTGGCGATCCGGCAGGCCATCTTCACCGCCGCCAGGAACTTCTCGCGGGCCGCCGCGTCGCCCATGGCGGAGTCGCCTACCGTGCCGGGCCAGACCGGGGCCACCAGCGACCCGACCGCGAAGCCATAGGATGCGATCGTGTCGGCGATCGCCAGGATCTCGGCGTCGCTCGCCTCGGGATTAGTGTGGGGCAGAAATAGGAAGTAGTCGATCCCGTCGAACTTCTGGCCGTCGACCTCGGCGGCGGCGGTCAGTTGGAGCATTCGCTCCAGGGAAATCGGCGGCTCCTGGCCCGGGTCGGTGCCCTTGCCGACAAGGCCGGGCCACATCGCGTTGTGAAGCTTGGGGAGCGGGTGCGTCATGACTGCTTTCCGTTGGTGGGCAGGTCGTTGTGGACGTCGGGGCCGAAGTAGCGGAGGGCGACGAGCGGGCCGGGGCCGGTGTTTTCAACCACGTAGCCCGCCGCGGCGGCTTCGGCCGAGATGAACAGCTCGTCGGCGGTCATCTGACCGAATCGGATCAGCGTGGGCGTGGCTACCTCGTGGACACCCACCGTGCCCTCGCCCTGGACGGTGATCCAGCCGCTAGCGCCGGCGTCGGTGATCGTCGCCTTCGCCCCCGGCTCGAGGGTGAGTTCCTTGGCACTGAAGAGCTGCCGGCCGTCGACATGGCCGTAGACGATCCAGCGGTCGGTCGCGCCGCTGCCGCTCCGCTGCTCGTCGACGATCGGCACGAGATGGTTGCGTTCCTTGAAGTGGGTGTCGACGTTCTTCTCCCAGTCGAGCTGGCCGATAATGAAGTCGAGATCCTGGTGCCTGGCCTCGGGCATGTCCTTGACCAGCAGGCTCCAGGGCACCGCCCGGCCCTCGACGAGCGACTGGAACATCGCGAACACGTCGCTGCCCCACTGCGGCTCGTAGGTGAGCAGCGAGCCTGGGGCGTGAAGCACGCCCGGCGGGATCAGCCAGCCGGTGCCCCGCTCGAGCCGGTAGGCCTTGGCCAGGTCGAGGATCCCGTTGTCGCCGCGGTTCCAGTTCTCGAGGCAGCGGCGGACGTCATCTTTTGTGGTGCCCGGCTCGAGGCCCATGAAGGTGTAGGGGAAGTTGTTGTCGCAGTTGTTGTACTGCGGCGGGAAGTAGTAGCTCTCGGGCTTGCCTTCCTGGCCGACGAGCTTGGCGTCGTCGAACGACTGGTGCATGTGGTGGGGAATCGGCCCCATGTTGTCGAAAAACTTCGAGTAGACGGGCCACCGCTGGTAGTCCTTCCAGATCGCATCACCGACCAGCCGGCCCTTCCCCTCGGCGACGGCGTCCCGGAGGAGGAACCGCTCTCCCTCGAAGACGCACCAGGAGAGCCCCTCGTCGGGCACGCGGCCCTCGTTGGCCGCCTCGGTCGTGCTGGCAAACCACCGCTCGTCGATCCCGCCCCGGTCGAGGCCGTAGGCGTAATAATCATCTGGATGGAGCCGGACCCGCTTGCC
The DNA here is from genome assembly GCA_027592945.1 of Planctomycetota bacterium. Classification (GTDB taxonomy): domain Bacteria; phylum Planctomycetota; class Planctomycetia; order Pirellulales; family UBA1268; genus QWPN01. Next base: position 8,822 of record JAQCJP010000116.1, on the reverse strand, counting down.
GGGGTGGAGAAAGCTCCGCGGCACCCAGGTGGGCGAGAGCCGGAGGACCCCCTTTCCGGCCTCAAGGGCCCTCTCGAGTGCCGAGCCGACGTTGGCGGCTTCGGGGAGCTGGGCCGAAGCCCGGGACGCGGTGACAGTGGCCATGGAAATCCCCTGCGATGCGAGCGGCGAAAGACAGGCAAGCGATCTTCCGCGGCTCGACGTGAACGATTCAAGCAGCGATTGTTGTACGGGGCCATCCGAGGAGCCGCAAGAAGTCGCTAGGGGTATGACCTGGCGGCGACTAGAATCGTTCAGATGCCGGATCGATCTCGGGCAGACAGAGTAGGGAAAAATAAGGCCTTGATGATGCGTGTCGACGGGGAGCGTGCGGGCGGATCGGGGCCTCGGGCTGCTGGCCTTGCCTGCCGGCTGGTGTTGATCGCGGCTGCCACCTTCGGCGGGACGCTCGCTGCAGCAGAACCGCCAGCCACGCGGCTGATTGCCGACCACGTCCTGGCCGCCACTGTCGGGATCAACGCCAGTATTGAAGACGGGGCATCGTTTTCGGGAACCGGCAGCGTCATCACGCCCGCTGGCCACATCCTCACCTCCACCAGCGTGGTGCCCCCCGATGCCACCGAGATCGAGGTGATGTTTCCTGGATTCGTGCCGCGGCGGGCCACACTGGTGGCCAGCGAGCCGAACCTGGCAGCGAGCCTGATCAAGGTCGACGGCGAGGACCTGGCCGCCCTCCCGATAGCACGCGACCTGCCAGCCGTCGGCGACATCGCCTACACCGCCAGCGACGTCGACCGGGTCTTATTGACCAACGGCCGGGCGTCGTTCAGCCGCGGCGTCATCAGCGGCCGGTACGCCGTGGCGAAACAGGGGGAGTCGGCGTATGCGGGGGGCGTGATCGAGACCACCGCTGCGGTGAATCCTGGGTCCGACGGCGGCCCGCTGGTCGACGCCAAGGGCCGACTCTGCGGGGTGATCAGTCTCGGGGTTTCCCCCTTGCGGTGGCAGGGAGTGGCGATTCCGACCGCCGTGCTGCTGGAACGGTTTCCGGCCCTGGGGACCGCGGAGTTACCCCTGTCGTTTGACCCCCCCGGCGACCTGGCGACCGATCCGGTCACGCTGGCTGCCGCCGCGAAGTCCGCCGATCTCGAGCTGGCAGCGACCGGGGTCGCTCCCTTCCTCGTCGGCCTTGAGGTCAGTCGCGATCACTCGCCGGAAGCGTTGCCGCGGATCTCCTGGCAGGAGCATCGCGAGACGATTGCCGACTGGGACCGGCTGCCGGCCGACGTGAAAGCCAAGCGGTTTGCCGCCTTCGCGACCGCCGACAGGACGCTCGAGGTCAATCAGCTGCTGCGGCGGCCGGCGGGCCCGGTGACCGGGCTGGTTGTTTCTCCCGAGGGCCACCTGCTCACCAGCCTGTTCAACGTCGGCACCGACACGGCCTTTCTCGCCAAGTCGACCGGCAAGCCGCGGGGGTTCGATCCGAACGAGCCGCTGCCGAAACTGATGGCCGATCCGCCCGGCGGGCTCGAGCGGACGACGAACCGGATCACGAGGGTGACTGCGATCCTTCCCGATGGCAGCCGTCACAAGGCCGAGATCATCGCCCGGCATGAGCCGCTGGGTGTGGCGCTTCTGAAGATCGATGTCACTGATCTCGAATGGTTCGATCCTGCAACCGCTGCCAGTTCGCCGCTGCTCGGGGATGCCGTCGCGGTCGTCGGCCGGGGGCCGGACGAAACCGGGACCACGTTCAACACCGGGATTGTCAGCGCGCCGTCGCGGATGCGGGGCTACCAGTTTCAGACCGACGCCCTCTTGAACTACGGCAACTCCGGCGGTCCGGTCGTCGACTCTGCCGGCAACTTCCTCGGGATCGCCACCGCCCCGATCGAGCCCGACACCGTCCTCGGCAAGCTCTTCAATCGCGGGCAGTTGATGCGCTGGACGCGGGCCCCCAACTCGGGCGTGGGGATGGTGGCCCGGGCCGACCGGATCGCCGCGGCCCTGGGAGCCATGAAGCAGGGGCGGTCATTCGATCGGATTCCCGGGCCGTTCCTGGGCGTCCAGGCCGACATGTCGCGGGCCTTCGGTGAAGACGTCGTGATTGGCGGCGTTCTGGCGGGCTCACCGGCCGAGCGGGCCGGGCTTCGCAAGGGCGACCGGCTGCTGGAGTTTGGCGGCGTCGAGCTTCACACCTGGCGGGAGTTGACCGAGCGGGTCGCGGCGAGTTCCGCCGGCGACACCGTGACGCTCCTGGTCCAGCGGCCCAGCCGGGGGCCGCGGCTCGTGATCGCCGGCCGCGATATCGAGACCCTCGACGACCTTAAGCAGCTCAAGCGATCACTCCGGCCGGGCGACACCTTCGAGGGTACGCTGACCACCGACGACACACGCGAGGTCGAGATCGTGCTGGAGGAGAATCGATGACCAGTCAGCCCTGCATCCATCGCCTCGGTGTCGTCGCGGCGGTGCTGCTGGCCGGTCTTGCCGCTCGCAGCGGTCGGGCCGCCCCCGCGGCCGATCTGCCCGCGGCCGCCGCGGTCGACCTCACCGAGCTGTGCGTCCGCGTCAGGCCGGCGTTCGTCTTCATCGGCGGTGGCAGCGGCGTGATCGTGCGGCCCGACGGGCTGATGCTCACCAACGATCATGTGATCGGACGCAAGCGAACCTTCACCGTGCGAATCGGTGACGGCCGGTCCTTCAAGGCGAAGGTGCTCGGCACCGATCCGGTCGGCGACCTGGCGGCGCTCCAACTCGACGTGCCTGCTGGTGAGACGGTGCCTCATCTCGAACTCGGCGATTCCAACGCGCTCTGCGTGGGCGACGAGGCCCTGGCGGTTGGCAACCCCTTCGCCCTCGGTGTGCTTGACCAGGCACCGACCTTTACCGTCGGCATCATCTCGGCCCTCAATCACACCCAGGGCACCTATGCCGAGTGCATCGTCACCGACGCCGAGGTGAACCCGGGCAACTCCGGCGGGCCGCTGGTGAACATGGCCGGCGAGGTGGTGGGCATCAACGGTCAGATCAGCACCCGCTTCGGCCTGCGGAGCAACACCGGCCTCGGCTTCGCCATCAGCTCCCGGCAGCTCAAGCTCTGGCTCCCCCGGCTGGAGGCGGCCGGAGGCGGGGAGGTGAAGCACGCTCGGATCGCCGGGCTCGAGCTTGCCGAGGCGGCCCGTGAGTCGTCCGACAGCGTGGTGGTACGAGACGTGGCCGATGGGTCACCCGCTGACACGGCCGGCTTCAAGACCGGCGATCGGATCATCTCGCTCGACGGGGCCGACGTGGCCAACGCCCTGCGGCTGCGGGGCCTGTTGGGCATCTATCCAGACGGCCATAGCGTGCCGGTCATGGTGGACCGCGACGGGAGCGAGTCGGTCCTCGAGGTGACGCTGACGGCGCCGGAGCGGGCCAAGCTCGGCCTCGATCTCGTCCGGGCCCGCCGCGACGACCTCGTGGCCCGGGTCGAGGAGGTCGAGGAGGGCTCGGCGGCGGCCCTGGCCGGCTTCCAGCCGGGCGACGAGATCGTGGCATGGGATGGCCGGCGGCTCGAGTTTGGCAGTCGCGACGAGCGGCGGGCGTTTGATCGGGCCCTGCGGACGAGCGTCAACGTCGGCGACATCGTGCCGGTGACGATCAGGCGTGACGACGGCCAGGGGGGCAGCGCTGAAGTCATGCTGCGACTGGTGGCCCGGTAGCGGCGGTTCTCACCTCCGGCGACGACCCAGAGCGGCGGAAAAAGATCCCGCTCCATGCCCACGCGGCCCCCCTGGTATAGAATCCGGGATCGTCTCGCGTTCTGTGTACCGCCATCCCAGAGGGAGTCCCGCAGTGAGTTTCCGCAAATCTCTCGACAATGAAGTCGCCGAAGCCCTCAACGAGCAGATCAAGATCGAGGCCTCCGCTGCCTTCCTGTACTTCTCGCTGGCCTCCTGGGCCAATGTCCGCGGCCTGACCGGCATGGCTGCCTGGTTCCGGGGAGAGGCTGCCGGCGAACTCACCCACATGAATCTCTTTGTCGACTACCTCAACGACCGCGACTACCAGGCCCGCTTCGCCACGATCGAGGCTCCGGCCTGGGAGTGGGAGAGCCCCATCGCGGCCTTCGATATGGTCCGCACCCAGGAACACATCCTTCTCCAGCGGATGAACGACCTGATCGACATGGCCGACAAGCACAACGACCATCTGACCCACAGCTTCCTGACTCAGTTCGTGCCGCAGCAGATCGCTGACACCGCCGAGGCCGATGATGTCCACGACCGGCTGATGCTGGTTGGTGGGGATGGCCACGGCCTGATCCTGATCGATCAAGAACTCGGGCGTGAGGCGGCCGAGGAAGACTGACCGGCCCGCTGGCCGCAGGTTTGCAGCCTGCGGAATGGAAACCTCAGGTTGGCTGCTCGGTGGGCCGCAGCAGGATGTCGTGCACCTGCACGTGATCGGGGCAGGCAAGCATGTAGACGACGGCCTCGGCGACATCGCGGGACTCGAGCACCTTGAACTGCGAGTAGGTCTGGCGGGCCTTCTCTTCCGACTTCAAATAGTGGGCGGCGAACCCCGTCTCGACGAAGCCGGGGCAGACCTCGCCGATCCGGATCGGATCGCCCGCCTCCCGCAGTTCCATCCGCAGACTCTCCGTCAGCGCCCGCACGGCATGCTTCGTGGCGGCGTAGAGGCCGGCGCCGGCCGGCACCCGCTGGCCGGCCATCGAGCCGATGTGGATGATCTGGCCGCGGCCGCCGCGGGCCCGCATGTCGGCGAGGGCCTCGCGGGTGCAGATGCAAAGGCCCAACACGTTGACCTCGAGCATCTCCCGCCACTGTTCGACCTCGCCCGCCGCCAGCGGCCCGGCATGGCCGAGGCCGGCGTTGTTGACCAGCACATCGACGCCGCCAAACCGCTCCCGCGCAGCGGCAAAAGCTGCCTTCACGGCCGCCTCATCCCGCACGTCGCAGGCCACTGCGAGCGAGGCTTCACCGTCAGGATCGGCCGCCGCCAGCACGTCGGCCACCGTCTCCTGGCTGCGGCTGCAGCCGACGACCCGCATCCCCTCGGCCAGCAGCCGCGTAGCGATCGCCGCGCCGATCCCGTTGCTGGCCCCGGTGACCAGCGCCGTCTTCCCGGTCCAGCGGGCCATCCCGTGTGGCGTCGACGAAGTTTTCATTCGAGAGATCCTACCCCAACGTCGGCGTTCGGATCGCCCGTGTTCCGGGCAGACAAACCGCCGGCTTTTTCCGCAGAGAAATCCGTCTGGCTCGCGGCGGAGGTTGTCGGCACAATCCCGCCCCCGCCGGGCGCGACGCCGGCGGTTCCTCGGGCCACGTTCCTCATGGCATTCCGCGCATCATCGCCGCTGGGCATCGCCGCGATCGCGGTCCATGAGCCGGCCTGGCACCTCGACAACGCCTGGTTCGGCGAGACGATGCCGCGGAAGTTTGCCCGGCACACCGGGATTGAGTCGCGGGGCGTATCGCTCGTCGACGAGGTCACGATGGGCGTGGCGGCGGTCCGCCGCCTCCAGCAGGAAACCGGCTGCAACCTCGCCGACTGCCGGGGCATCATGTTTGTGTCGCCCTCCTTCATTCCGGCTTCGGTCGCCTGGAGGGAGCTCGGCGCCGAGGCGGCCGCGGCCGAGCGGCCGGGCCTGGCTGCCCGGCAACTCACCGAGCGGCTCGGGATCTCGAACTGCCGGGCGGTCGGCATCAACTGGTTCTGCTGCGGCTACAGCCGGGCTTTGGAACTCGTCCACCGCCGCTGGGCGCCCAAGCTTGGGCTCCGACGAAATGAGTACGTGCTCGTCGTCGTCGCCACCCGGATCAGCCGGATCACCGACTACGGCTGCGGCCAGACGGCCGGCCTGTTTGGCGACATGGCCTCGGCCACGCTCGTGACGACGCCCGCCAATCGCCGACATCCGCTCCATTTCGAAATCATCCATGCGATGGCCGAACGGCAGCCGACTGAGCGGCCCGCCTTCGACTTCCAGATTCGCCGGGAAGTGCCGGTGCCCAGTCCGCGGGGCGGGCGACTCGTGGCCGATGAGCGGCTCGTTTACTCGCTCGACGGGATGGCGATTGCCGAAGCGGCACCTCGGGCGATGGCGGCAGCCACGGCAGCTACCCTCGCGGCGGCCAAGCGGGCTCCAGAGGCGATCGATTTCGTGGTGCCTCATCAGGCGGGCACCGGGATCGTCCGGTTCACCGAGATGCAGCTCGAGTCGCTCGGCGTTCACGGCGAGGTGGTCAACGGCTTGGTCACCCGCACGGGCAACGTCAGTGCCTGTTCGGTGCCCCACGCGCTGGCCCAGACCTGGCCACGGCTGGGCGGCACGATCGCCTGCCCGACGGCGGCGGTCGGCGCTCCCGGGAGGCCCGAAGTCTTGCAGGGCTGCGTGCTGCTGGAAGCGACGCTGCATCACCGGCGGCAGCCGAGCGTCGCGGCCTAGGCAAAATCTGGCGTGGCCGCAGCGCGATTCCGCCCTCGTGGCCGCAGCGAGAATCCTTCCTCGTGGCCGCGGGTTTGCAACCTGCGGAATGGAACGTCATGCAGATGAGAACCGCCTGCTCATCGCTGCTGATCCTGGCGAAACCGGAGAGCCTCCTGCTCGGCCGCCTCCCAGCGGCCGGCCTCGGCCAGGTCGATGATCGCCCGGTAGCACGCGTATTCCTCCGGGCCGATCAGGCCGGCGGCATGGTCGCGGGCGATCAACTTCTTGGCCCGTGCCAGCCGCGTCGGGCTCATGGTGTTGGCGGCGGTTCGAAGCGCGGCCGAGTAGCGGCGATTGGCAAACTCGATCTGCGGAGCCCGGGGCCTGCAGCCGGCGACCACCGCCAGCATGATTGCGGTCATCAGGATGGCGATCAGCCCCGTTCCGTGCTGCGTGCCCCTCGATCGAGTCGGCTCAGTAGGCATCGCCGGGAATCCCTTCGCCGCCGTTGATGCTCGAGAGAGCCGCCCAGACGTCATGGTTGATCGATTCGGCAACGAATCGGACGGCCCCGTCACCGAGGGCCACGTTGCAGCCGCCGGCGTGGTCCGAAAACATCTGGCAGACGTGCGCGACCGGGTCGTTGGGCGGATGAATCACGTCGGCCTCCCCGTCGGCTGGACCGCTGTGAACCAACAGCAATGTGGCCGCCCCGTCCGGCTCGCTGCCCACGGAAGTCACAAACGCCTGGCTTGGATGGCTGACGGCACCGGGGAGTGTGCCCGCCCAGGCCTTCTGTGAGACTCGCTGCGAATGTTCGCCCAGCAGCACAGTCTTCGACAGGCCGTCGGTGATCCGACTGACGACGAGCCAGCTATTGCGGTAGAGCGGACCGTTGGCGAGGCCGTCCCAGGAATCGAGCGGATCGGCCCAGGGCTCGGCGTGGCCGGCGTTGCCGACGTAACTCGATCGGCCGAGCAGGGCTCCCGAAGGATGTCGGCTGCCCGACTCGGTCAGCACTTCGAAGGGCGTCGAGGGGCCGCCGTCGCACGGGCAGCGGAAGATGGCGGCCGAGGCGGTGACCACCGGCTGGTTCTCCGCCGCCCCGATCCCGCTGCCGGCCGCCGGACGGTACCGGTCCGCCAGGGCCGACTCCTCGAGGTAGGCCGCGATCAGCATGCCCCAGCCGGTGCCCGGCGGCCGGTCAAGCGAGCCGGCATCGACGGGCTGCCGGCCGGCCTCGCTCACGTAACCTGCCGGGAGCCGTTGCTTGGCCGACTCGTGGACGAGGGCGGCCAGGGCGAGTTGCCTGAGGTTGGACGCACAGCTGATCCGGCGGGCCACCTCGCGGGCCGACTGCACGGCGGGCAGCAGGAGACCGATCAGCGTCGCGATGATCGCGATGCCGACGAGCAGTTCGAGCAAGGTAAAACCGGTCAGCGAAACGCGACGATAATGGGGAGAAAACAAGATTTTTGGGACCTCAAAAATATTTTTTTGACTCTTCAAAAACTGCGGTGAGTGTAGCCGTTGGCGGCGGCTCGGCAAGCAACGCCAGTACAGCGAACAAAATTTGGTTTGGAGGCTGCCTGCCGCCCCTCCCGGCGTGATAGGACATACCGTTGCCATGCCGCCTCTCCCGCCCCCCGTCACCCTGCGTGATCTCGCCGCCCGGCTCGACGGCGAACTGCGGCTCGACGACGTCGCCCGGGCGATCTATTCGACCGACGCGTCTGAATACCAGGAGCGGCCGCTGGCGGTCGCCCTGCCGAAGTCCGAGGCGGACGTTCGCGAGCTCGTCCGGTTTGCCGCGGCCCACCGGGTACCGCTTGTGCCCCGGGCGGCCGGCACGTCGCTGGCCGGGCAGGTGGTCGGCGGCGGGATCGTCGTTGACGCCGGCCGGCACTTGAACCGGATCGTGTCGCTCGACGCGGCGGCCAGGCGCGTCCGCGTGCAGCCGGGCGTGGTCCGCAACGATCTCAACCGCTTCCTCGCGCCCCACGGACTGTTCTTTGCCCCGGAAACATCGACCGCTTCCTGGGCGATGATCGGCGGGATGGTCGGCAACAACTCCTGTGGATCCAACTCGATCGCCTGGGGCACGACCCGGGATCACCTCGTCACGGCCCGCGGCTTTCTGGCCGACGGCAGCGAGGCGACCTTCGGCCCGCTCGAGCCGGCCGCGTTCGCCGCCGCCTGCGACGGGCCTGACTCGCTCGAGACCCGGCTCTACCGGATGGCCCGCGACACGCTCGGCGACGAGGCGACCCGCCGGCTCGTCCGCGAGGCGTTCCCACGGCCGGAGGTCACCCGCCGTAACACAGGCTACGCCCTCGACGCTCTCATGGATGCCGCGGCGCTCGACTCAGCCAGCGACAAGCCCTTC
>JAQCJP010000115.1 GCA_027592945.1 Planctomycetota bacterium | reverse complement strand
ATTGACGAGTGTGAAGCGTTTTTTCCTGGCCGGTGGTCCGATGGCTGTCATGCTGGCCGGCTCGCTCGCGGGCGGCCGGCCGGCCGCCCAGGCTGCCGATGATGCTAGCCAGCCGCAACAATCCCCTGCTGGAAAGGTGAACCCCATGCCCGCCGACTCCGAGCCGTCGCCGCAAGCCGTTCGCAATCCCGCCCTCCTCGGACGGGTGCCCAACGAGGAACTTCCCAAGACCGAGGCCGAATGGCGGAAGCGGCTGACCGAACAGCAGTACCGCGTGACTCGGCAAAAGGCCACCGATCGGGCGTTCACCGGCGAGTACACCGACACGGAAACCCCGGGCACCTACCGCTGCATCTGCTGCGGCGAGCCGCTCTTCCGCTCCGGTGAGAAGTTTCACAGCGGCTGCGGCTGGCCGAGCTTCACCGCCCCGATCGACGGCGTGAAAGGCGACACGATTGCTGAACATGAAGACCGCTCCCACTTCATGATTCGCACCGAAGTCACCTGCCGCCGCTGCGGCTCGCACCTCGGCCACGTCTTCAACGACGGCCCCCCACCGACCGGCCTGCGGTACTGCATCAACTCGTCGTCGATCACGCTCGACCCGGAGAAACCGGGTGGGGGAGATCGGCCGGGGGCGGACGGGCGGTAAGTGCGGCGCGTCGGGAATGCGGGTGCGTGAGGGGTGAGTCCGTGCCGTGGAGCCGGCGTTGCTGGCGAAGTGGGGCAGGGATGCCGAGAACGAGCCAGCATCGAGCGAGCGGAGGGCAGGATGCCCAAAGTGAGCGTCCGGGCGACACGGCACGGGCTCGCCCCGAGCCAGGGTTGGCTGTGATCGCGGATTGGGCGGGCTGGTGGTGAACGGTTCTCCGGGCTTCCGGGGGCCGGGATAGCCCAACGGCCCACCGTCCCTCCGGCTCGCGCCGGGGGGCTTCTAGGGGGAGGGGTTGGTCGGGGGCACGCGCAGCAGCCGGGGAATCTTTGCGCCTTACGAGCGATCTCCAGTTGGCCAAACGAGCACCCTGTAGCAAAATCCCCCGGATTCGAGCATGTCCCCGCCAGCCCCGGCACCTTACGACCAGCGCTGTCCGATCGCTGGGTAGACTCGCGGTGCCCCCCGGACGCCCATTGCCCATGAACCCGCTTCTCGACGCCGCCGGATCGACCACGGCAATGACGGGTGGCGAGGCGGCTCCGCGCGGTCCCTTCCAGGGCTACCGAGCGTCGGCGGGAAGTTACGACGAACTCTTCGGCGCCGACGGGAGCCTGCGGCCGCACTGGCAGCGGCTGGGCGACCTGCTCGGTTCGTGGCAGCCAACCGAACTCGCCGAGCGCTGGGAGCAGGCCCGCAAGCTGATTCGCGACAACGGCGTCACCTACAACGTCCACGACGACGCGGCGGGCGAGCAGCGGCCCTGGGTGCTCGATCCGATTCCGCTGGTGATCGCCCAGGCCGACTGGGCCCGGCTCGAGGTCGGCGTCAACCAGCGGGCCCGAGTGCTCGACGCCCTGCTTGCCGATATTTACGGCCCCCAGCACGTGCTCCGCGAAGGGATCGTGCCGCCGGAACTTGTCTTCGCGAATCCCGGCTTTTTGCGGTGCTGCCACGGCATCGTGCCGCAGGGGAGCCGCTGGCTCCATCTCCACGCGGCGGTCGTGGTGCGAAACCCCGACGGCAAGTGGATGGCCCTCGGCGATCGGACGGGCGTGCCGCAGGGGCTCGGCTATGCCCTGGAAAACCGGCTGGCCGTCTCTCGACTCCTGCCCGACGCGTTCCATGAATGCCACGTCGAACGGCTAGCCCCGTTCTTCATCGCGCTGCGGGCGTTGCTGCGGAGCCTGGTCGACGGCCGCGACACGCCGAGCGTGGCCCTGCAGAGCCCCGGGCCCACGAGCGCCACCTACTTCGAAGACGCCTACCTCGCCCGCTATCTCGGCTTCCCGCTTGTCGAAGGGGGCGATCTCACCGTCCGCAACGACCGGCTCAACCTCAAGACGCTCGGCGGACTGGTGCCGCTCGATGTGCTCCTGCGGCGGGTGCCCGACCGGCTCTGCGATCCGCTGGAACTCGACGGCACGGCCCTCGAAGGCACGCCGGGGCTCGTGCAGGCGGTTCGCCGTGGCAAGGCAGTGATGGCCAACGCGATCGGCAGCGGGCTGGTCGAGTCACCCGGCTTCGCCGAGTTCCTGCCAGCGGTCTCCCGGCGGCTTTTGGGGGAAGATCTGCTGCTCCCCTCGCCCCCCTCCCGGTGGTGCGGCATTCCGGCCAACCTCGATCACGTCTTGCACACGCTCGACAACTGCGTGCTCGAGCCGGTCGTGCCGCGGCGGGGCATGAAGCGGTTTGTGCCCTCCCTGCTCGACGCCCGGGCCCGGGGCCGGCTGATCGACGAGATCCGGGCTCGGCCCGCAGACTGGGTGGGGCGGGAACGGGTGGAGCGATCGGTGGCACCCTGTTGGCACGAGGGGCGAATCAGCTCGGCTTCGGTCTTGCTGCGGTGCTTCGCGGTCGCCGTGCCTGGCGGCTACCAGACGATGCGGGGCGGCCTGGCCCGGATGAGCGTGGGCCGGGTCTCGGGCGAGGAGCTGCTCCTCTCGAGCCAGGGCTCGAAGGACGTCTGGGTGTTGTCGGCCGGGCCGGTGCAGCAGGTCTCGCTCTTGCGGCGGCCGGGGCAGCCCCTGCCGCTGCGGCGGAGCGGCTACGACCTGCCCAGCCGGGTGGCCGACCATCTCCACTGGCTGGGGCGGCATGCGGAGCGGGCCGAAGGCACCGCCCGGTTGCTGCGAACCATCGCCAGTCGGCTCACCGCCGAGGCCAACGACGAGGCGGCGATCGAGGCCGCGATCATGTTGGCAGCCGCGGGCGGCGAGGTGATGGAGCGAAAGGAGTGGCTCGAGCCCGGCCGCCCCGGCACGCTCCGGGAGATCCAGGCCGAGGTCCACTTGCTGGCCTACGACGGGAGCCGCGCGGGCAGCGTGCAGGAAGAGATCGACCGGCTCTGGAAGACCGCCTCGGTCGTTCGCGACCGGATCTCGATCGACTCCTGGAAGGTGCTCTCCCGGGTGCGGCGGGACTGCCTGGCGGGCCGGCCGGCGGTGGGTGCTCCTTTGGGAGGCCGCGGCGCCGATGTCCTGGCCCATCTCGACACCCTGATCTTCGACCTGGCCGCCTTCGCCGGCCTCGGCACCGAGAGCATGACGCGGGGGCCCGGCTGGCGGTTTCTCGACATGGGCCGTCGGATCGAGCGGGCAGCCGGGCTGGTGCGTGTCTTGGAGGCCACGCTCGTGCCGCCGCAACCGGCCGCCGAGCCGGCCGATGCCGCTCAAAGGATCGAGGAGATGCTCCTCGAAATCGCCGACAGTTCGATGACCTATCGCAACCGCTATCTCGGGATGCTCGAGGCGGCGCCGTTGATCGATCTGCTCGTCACCGACGAAACCAACCCGCGGAGCATCGCCTTCCAGTTTGCCGCCCTGGCAGACCATGTCGCGGCCCTGCCGCGGGAGACCGCTTCTCCGGTGCTCACGGGTGAGCGGCGGGCTGTCCTCGAGGCCCTCTCGGCGGTTCGGCTGGCCGATGTCGAGGCCCTGGCCGCCACGGGGGACGACGGGAGTCGCCCCGCCCTCGGCACGCTGCTGGAACTGCTGGCGGCCGCCTCGGCCGAGTTTTCCGAGAGCATCACCCATCGCTACCTCGTCCATGCGATGCCGCAGCGGCGGCTCGGCGATGCGACGGGCGTGGCGGTGGCTCCTGCCTGAAGCGAGGGCTGCATTGATCCCACAAATTGTCATCACTGGTCGGCCCAACGTCGGCAAGTCGAGCCTCTTCAACTGGCTGATCGAGAAGCGGATCGCCATCGAAGACCCGACCGCTGGCGTGACCCGCGACCGGCTCGTGCAGCGGATCGAGCTCGACGGCCGGGTGGTCGACCTCGTCGACACCGGCGGGATGGGCTTCGACGATCCCGACGGGCTGACCGCCCAGATCGACGCCCAGATCGAAAGCGGGCTGGCTACCGCTGCCGCCATCCTGCTGGTGGTCGATATCCGGGCCGGGCTGGCGGCCGCCGATGAGGAAGTGGCTCGTCGTGTCCGCCGGGCAGGCACGCCGGTGATCCTGGTGGCCAACAAGGCAGACTCGCCAACCTTCGATGCGGGCGCCGCCGATTTCGCACCGCTCGGCTTCGGCCAGCCGGTCGTCGTCAGCGCCCGCCAGCACCGCAACCGAGGGCTGCTCGAGGACGCCATCCTGCCGCTTCTGCCGCCGGCGGAGGAAGGGGAACCCGACTCGGCCGAACTGCCCGAAATGAAGCTCGCGATGGTGGGCCGTCGCAACGTCGGCAAGAGCACGTTTGTCAACGCCCTGGCCCGCGAAGAACGAGTGATCACCAGCCCCGTGGCCGGCACCACCCGCGATAGCGTCGACGTCCGCTTCGAGGTGGACGGCCGGGGCTTTCTGGCGATCGACACGCCGGGCCTGCGGCGGGCCAAGAGCCGCACGAGCGACATCGACTTCTACGCCACCCACCGGGCCGAGCGGAGTATCCGGCGGGCCGATGTGGTGCTGCTCTTTTTCGACGCCTCCGAGCCGATCGGCAAGGTCGACAAGCAACTCGCCGAGACGATCACCGAGCAGGCCAAGCCGGTGGTGTTCGTCGTCAACAAGTGGGATCTCTATGCCGCCGACGTCAAGAAGCGGGAGTGGACCCAGTATCTCCGCGATACCTTTCCGATGATGCCCTGGGCGCCCGTGGCCTTCGTCACGGCCACCCAGGGCCGCAACGTCAAGGCGACCATCGACACCGCCCAGCGTCTCTACCGCCAGGGTCATACCCGGGTCTCGACCGCGCGGCTCAACGCCGTGCTCCGGGAGGCAGTCGATGCCAACCGCCCCTCCTCCGACCGCCGCGGCCGGCCGGTGCGGCTCTATTACGCCACCCAGGTCGAGGTGGGCCCACCCACGATCGTGATCTCGGCAAGCGGGCCCAAGAGCATCGCCGAGCCCTACAAGCGGTACCTGGCCGGGTTCTTCCGCAAGCGGCTCCCCTTCCGGGAGGTTCCCCTTCGGCTGCTCTTTCGCGGCAAGCAGGCCGACGGGGAAGCGGGCTGAGGGGCGAACCCGTATTCCGCGGCGTTTTACGCCCGAGGTTCGGATGCTGGGGTGGCGAGGCGGCGGATCGCTTCGACCTGGCGGGACGTGAAGGGCACCGGGCCACGGAGGAGATCGGGGTCGGTTGACGCTTCGGGGATCAGCCGGGATACGATCAACCCTGCCAACTCGTCGATTCCCTCGCCCGTCACCGCCGAGGTGACGATCTCGCCGGCCGGCGGCTGGAGCGGCTTGCCGATGAGGTCGGCCTTCGTCACCACCACGATCTCCCGATCGGACGCCGGCGTGTCCAAACCGTAGGGGCCGTCGGCCGGCTGCACCCGCAGCACGAGATCGGCGTCGCGCTGGGCGCGGGCCGCCCGCTCGATCCCGGCCCGCTCGGAGGCGGCAGCTGTCTCACGGCCGCCCGCGGTATCGAACAGTTCGATCTCCCAGCCATCGAGCACGATCCGGCTCGAGACCAGATCGCGGGTCGTGCCCGGTTCCGCCGAGACGAGGCAGCGGCCGTAGCCGACCAGGGCGTTGGCCAAGCTGCTCTTGCCGGCGTTGACCTCGCCGACGAGGACGACCCGCCAGGGGCAGGCCAGCCGCAGGCCGACCCTGGCCGCCCGCAGAAGCCGGTCGATGGATGGCTGCCGGTCGGCGGCTGGAAGCGATGCGATCCGGTGCACTTCCTGGCCGAGGCTGCCGGCCAACTGCCGGCAGAGGATGCGGGCGGCCTGCGGCCCCGCGGCGACGGCCAAGGCCAAGCGGGCCTCCCGCTCGATTTCACCAACACCCGCGGCTTCGAACCAGGCTGGCCAAGGGAGGCGGAGCCCGCCGGCTGCGACGAGGCTGTCGATCACTGCCGCGGCGGCCGCCGCACCACCGTGGCAGTGAATCTCCAGCTGCTCGCTCGTTCGCTTGACGACGATGACGTCTTCACCGGCGGCCTCAGCCAGCGACTGCCAGCTGCCGAAGCCGATCGCTCCGGCAGGCCGCCGGGCCAGCGGCGTGCCGCCGCGGGGTCGAAACCGGCGGTCCGCCAGGTCGCAGCTGCCTGGCCCGGTCAGGCCGACGACCGCCAGGGCGCCGCGGCCGGGCGGAGTCAGCAGGGCAACGGTCACCGGGCGTCCGCTGGGCCCGGCAGGGGCTGTCGCCGTGTCGGCGTCGAGCGGGGATGGCATCACGAAAACTCCCAGCAGATCAACGGCATCACGGCATTCCGGCCCGCCTTCCCGCGGACGTCATTCCAGGCACGATCATCACAACCTGCAACCGTCGCCCGGTTCGAGCGGTTGCCTGGGGGTGGGCCTCGCGTCATGCCGCCTTCCAAGGTGGCATAGTAATCCGGGAGACCTGTCGACCGAGGGTGGATCCGGCCCAGTTCCGCATGACGAATCTGTTTGCCAAGTTTGCCACGCTGGGCATCATCGCCGCCGGATTCGCCTTTACGGGAGATCTGGGCTGGCTTGCCCGGCGGGGCATGGACGTGATCCAGGCCGCCGATGTGGCGGCGGATCGGCCCCTCGAGCCCCAGGCCGCTACCCGTCCTCAGCCGCCCGCCGCTCCCACCGACCTGACGCCGCCCCGGCCAGCCATCGCCCCGCAGCCGGCTGCCGTCGTCCTGCTGCCAGCCGCTGAGGACCAGTCCAATCGCGACGTGAAAGCGGCGGAGCAGCCCGCCATCACGGCGACCGCCCTGCAGCCGCCGACTGCCGGGCCTGCGACCGTCTCCTGGGCCTCGCTGGCCGCTGGCGACCGGCTCGTGCTCTGGTTTGGCCCGGCGACCGCCCGCTGCCTGGTGCTCGACATCGTCGATCCGGCCAGTGGGGCGGCGGTGGCCTACGAGGCGGCTTCCATCTCCCGCGAAGGCCGGCCCCTTACCGCAGCCGCTCCGCCCCGCAGGGTGATTGTTGGACGCCCGCCTCAGCGGGTGCCGGGCACGAGCCTCGAACGGGGCGGGCTAGTCCACGTGGCCGATGTCGGCATTGCCGCCACCGGCGAAGGCCGCTGGCTGGGCCCGATCACGGCGATCGCCGTCATCGACTGAGCGATGCAGCGGAGCGGTCGACCAGCCGGTTCGCCGGTCAGCCCTCTCCTCCCTCGCCATCGACCCGCCGGCGGGAGAGGCCGATCTTCCGCTCGTCGGTGTCGACCCGGAGAATTTTGACCTCCAGCGGGTCGCCCACCTGCACCAGTTCCTCGGCGTTCTCGATCTTGTCGTCCGAGAGTTCCGAGATGTGGAGCAGGCCCTCGAGGCCATCCTCGAGGCCGACGAAGACGCCGAAGTTGGTGATCTTCGTGACGGTGCCGTTGACCACGTCGCCGGGCTTGTAGCGATCGGGGATGTCGCCGGTCCAGGGATCGTCGCCCATCTGCTTGAGGCCGAGGGCGATCCGCCGCCGCTGCTGGTCGACCGAGAGCACTTTGCACTCGACCTCCTGCCCCTTTTCCAGCATCTCGCTGGGATGGGTGACCTTGCGGGTCCACGACATGTCGGTGACGTGGAGCAGGCCGTCGATGCCCTCGTTGATCTCGACGAAGGCGCCGTAGTTGGTGAGGTTGCGGACGACGCCCTTGACGATCGCCCCGGGGGGATAATCGGCGGCGACCTTTTCCCAGGGGTTCTGCTGGGTCTGCTTCATGCCCAGCGAGATCTCCTGTTTCTCCTTGTTGATCGCCAAGACGACGACCTCGACCTCGTCACCCGGCTTGACGAGCTCCGAGGGGTGGCTGACCCGCTTGGTCCAGCTCATCTCGGAGATGTGGACCAGGCCCTCGACGCCGTCCTCGAGCTTCACGAAGGCCCCGTAGCTCATCACGTTGACGACCGTGCCGGTGCAGACCGTGCCGACGGGATACTTGTCGGCGACCTTCGCCCAGGGGCTGGCCGTCCGCTGCTTCATGCCGAGGGCGATCTTCTCGCGGTCGCGGTCGATGTGGAGCACCTGGACCTCGACCTCTTGGTCGATCTGCACCATCTCGCTGGGATGGCCGATCCGGGCCCAGGACATGTCGGTGATGTGGAGGAGGCCGTCGATCCCGCCGAGGTCGACGAAGGCGCCGAAGTCGGCGATGTTCTTGACGACGCCGCGGCGGACCTGGCCAACCTCGAGCGTCTCCATCAGTTGCTTCTTCCGCTCGGCCCGCTCCTGCTCGATCAGGGCCCGGCGGGAGACGACGATGTTGCGACGGGCCTCGTCGATCTTGAGGACGAGGCACTGGATCGCTCGGCCGCAGTAGTCGCCGATGTCGGCCGGCCGGCGGATGTCGACCTGGCTGGCCGGCAGGAAGACGTTGACCCCCGAGATGTCGACCAGGAGACCGCCCTTGATTTTGCGGGTCACGAAACCGGTGACGACGTCGTCTTCCTTGACGCTTTCCATCACGCGGAGCCAGTCTTCGATCCGCCGCGCCTTCCGCTTGGAGAGCGTGATCAGCCCCCGCTGCTCCTCGATGCTGCCGTCCTCGAACTCCTCGAGGAGCACCTTGACGACGTCGCCCACCTGCGGCGGGGGCTCGTTCTCCTCCCACTCGTTCCGCGGGATGTGGCCCTCGCTCTTGTAGCCCACATCGACCAGCACGAACTCATCGTCGACCCGCAGCACCTTCCCCTCGAGCACCGCATTGACTGCCAGCGTCGGGGCCGCCAGGACATAGTCGCCCTCAACGGCACCTGCCATCGCCAGTTCGAGTTCCTTGTCGAGATCGTCTCCAGTTTCCAGTTCGCGAATCAGATTGCGGTTGACCATGCGGTTGGGGGGTTCGGGGAAGAACGTGAAATGGGGAAAGGGGGCGGGGAAAGCGGGCCACGAAACAAGCCCTGCAGTGTAGCAGCCGCGGGGAGACGAAACAATCGACAAGGGCCGAGGGCCCTGAGGCATCCGAACCGTTCTTTTCCGGCCCGGGACGGCCGGAGCGGCGAAAGTCCTGCCGGCCGATGCGACGAGCAGCAGGGTCGATCACCCTCCCGCCACCCCTTGAGGAGGCACCGAGTCATCATGCTCAGCCGTCGCCGTCTGCTGACCTCCTCGGCCGCCGCACTGTTCCTGCCGGCTGCCGTCCGTGGCCAGCTTGTGGAGGCCGATCCCGGCACGGTCACGCCGCTTCTGGGAGATGCCCGGGTGCAGCGGTATCGCGTTGGGGTCGTCGTCGTCGCCGAGGGGGGGCCATGTCGCGGCCTCTACGCAACGCTGCCGGTCCCGATGGCCTGGCCGGAACAGCAGGTCCGGATCGTGGAGGAGGACGTCTCGCGGGGCGTGCGGGGGCCGCAGTTTCGCACGCTCGCTGCCGGCGTCGAGCAGATGGTGATCTCGATTCCCTCGCTGGCCGTGGGAACAGGCGAGAAGGCGATCGTGACGTACGAGCTCGAGCGGTTCGCGATCCTGCCGCCAGCCGACACGGAGCGTTGGCAGATTCCCGAGAAGCCCGACCGGGCCCTGCGGAGCTTCCTTGGATCGAGCCCCTACATCGAGACCCGTGACCGGAAGATCAAGAGCTTCGCGGCCGAGGCGGCCGGCGACCACGAGGGCTGGAAGCGGGTCGAGGCGATCTACGATGCGGTTCGGGAGAAGGTCGAGTATCGCAACGGCGACCTCAAGGGGGCCCGGCGGGCATTGGCTGACGGCTGGGGCGATTGCGAGGAACTCACCTGCCTGTTCATCGCGGCGGTTCGCTCACAGGGCGTGCCGGCCCGCACCGTGTGGGTGGAGGGGCACTGCTACCCGGAGTTCTACCTCGAGAACGCTGACGGCAACGGCTGCTGGCACCCGTGCCAGGCGGCAGGCACCCGGGCCTTTGGATCGATGCCCGACCAACTGCCGATCCTGCAGAAGGGCGACGCCTTCCGCGACCCCGACCGGCCCGGCAAACAACTCCGCTACGTGTCGGAGTTTCTCAAGGGCGCCGCAATCGCCGGCGGAGGCAAGCCGCGGGTCACCTGGATCCGGGAAGGAGCCTGAGGGCTTCCGTTCCGAGCGACGTTCACCCGCACTGCGGGGGCGGGCTTGCAGCCTGCCCAACCGGAGATCCGACCAGCCGTCAGGCCGTTGTCGCGTCGCCGCTGGCGGCCGGCTCGGCCTGGCCGTTGCTGCTGGCGGGAGCCGCCGGCTGCGGGGTGGCGACCTCGCCGGAAACGTCCTCGTCGGTTTCCTCGATCGGCCTCCCGAACTGGTCGCGAGGCACCGGGGCAAACCAGCGAGGGAGGATTTCAAGGCCGGCATCGCGCCAAGCCTGCTCCATCCGCTCCCCGGCAAGCCGGACGACCTTCTCGCGGCCGCGGCCGGCGATCGTGGTGCGGGCAGCCCAAGGCGTCACCGGCCCGTCGAACCCAGCATCAGCCACGGCCTTGACGACCGGCCCCATCGGAATCTGACCCGTCTCGCCGGGAATCAGTCGCTCGGCTGCCGTCAACTCGGCGGCGGGCGTCTCGGCCGGGGCATCGGAGAGGCGGACCTCGACGATTCGGCCCGCCGGCACCTTGGCGATCATGTCCAGCGGCTCGCCGGTCACGTGCATCGCCCACGAGTCAACAACCGCACCGATCTGCTGGTGGGCCACCGCCACGAGGCCGAGCAGGCCCTCGAAGGTGTGAATGAAGGCATTGGCGAGTTCGGCCCGCGCCGCGGCCTCGGGGCGGATCGCGAGACCGAGCATGATCCCGTGGGGAGCCATCAGGTCGCCAATGGTGTGGAGCCGGAGCCGGAGCAGTTCGAAGAAGTCTTTGAAGGCATGGTCGTCGGAGCCCGGCGGGAGCGTGGCGACGGCCCGAGTAGCCTCGGTGGCCGCGGCCAGCTCGAGGAGGCGAGGCAGCTCGGCGAGGTCTGCTTCAAACTCCTTCTCCGGAGCGTCGAGGCGGACAGGCAACTGGAAACAGCCGCTCTTGAGCCGGGCGCTGACCATCAGCCGGCGGGCATGCTCGACGCTGAACGTCTCGGCCTGCTTCTGGAAGTCGAGGATGTCGATATCCATCCCGTCGAAGCCGAACGACAGGGCCAGTTCGATCAGCTCGCTGGGGCGGCCGGAAAGGGGCAGGCCGTAGGTGCTCAGGTTGCGGAACATGGAGGCTCTCAGGGTGCGGAAAACAGCGGAGTATAGCCGCGTTTTCCCGGTTTCAACACCCCGGCGGCCTGCCCGCGCGATTGACGAGAGAAAAACCCGCCAGCAGATTTTCGGGGGTTGGTTGGTTGTGAACGCGTCTTGGGCGGGTTGGTGGTGGACGGTTTGCGGGAATCGGGAGCGGGAAGGCCCAACGGCCCGCCGTCCCCCCCGGCTCGCGCCGGGGG
>JAQCJP010000114.1 GCA_027592945.1 Planctomycetota bacterium | reverse complement strand
CGGGGCTGGCGGATCACCGGGGCTGGCGGATCACCGGGGCTGGCGGATCACCGGGGCTGGCGGTGACATGCTCGTCGCCGGGGGATTTTGCTACAGGGCGCTCTCATGGCCAACGGCACGCCGGCTGTGAGTCGCAAAGATTCCCCGGCTCCTGCGCGTGCCCCCGACCAACCCCTCCCCGAGTCTCAGGGTCAGCCCGTATTCGGACACGCATTCGTGAAATAGAAGCCCCGAGCAAATGCCAAACCACTCAAAGCCCGGCGTTGGGCGACGCACACCCTCCGCGCATAAAGGCCCCCGGAACGGCCCAGGTCCCAGGGGGGCGGAGAACCTGAACCGTTTCCGGGAGCGATTGGTCGGTGTCGAGTTGTTGGCGGTCAACTCGCTGCAGGCGGCGTGCTTCCGTGCATCCGCCGGCGGCGAGCGGGGCTCCTCGCTGTCGATCACCCCGTGGCCTTCAGGCGGGGCGGACAGTAGGGATCGGTTTTTGGCGGGTCAAGGCCGTTCTCGACGCTTTCGAGCCGGAAAAATTCGTTCGCTTATTCGCCCTTTCCCCGCAGGCTGCCGCCCTGGGGGAGGCGGCCCGGGTGAGGGGCGGCGCCGAGCGGCCAGCGGGCGTATCATCGTCGCACGCAAACCCACTCCCGGGAGCGCTGCGGGCAGCGTGCCCTGAGTCGCTCACGAGAACCAGCCGTTTCCCTGACCCTGCCTGAACCTGAAGGAGCCCCATGTCGTCCACCGCCTCTCTCCCCGACGCCACGCCGCCGCTCTCCGACGCCGGTGCTCCGCCCACGCCCGAAGCCTGGGCGGCCGCGTTTGCCGTCGCCCTTCCCTACGATCACTTTCTCGATCGCCATGCCACGCCCGATCAGAAGGAGCGGTGGGACGCCTTTCACGCCCGCGTCGAACTCAGCGACGCCCAGAAGGCCCTGCTGGGCGGCTTTGTCCGCCGAATGCCCGTGCTGGTCTTGGCTGGCGCCTGGTGCGGCGACTGCGTCAATCAGTGCCCGATCTTCGCCCACTTCGCCAGTGCCTCGCCGGCCATTGATCTCCGTCTGCTCGACCGCGACGCCCTCCCTGAAATCGCCGCCCACCTCAAGGTCTGCGGCGGCCAGCGGGTTCCTGTAGCCGCCTTCTTCAGCGAAGACTTCACGCCGATCCTCTTCTATGGCGACCGCACCCTCTCGGCCTATCGGGCTGCCTCGACGCAACTTGGCAGCAGTTGCCCCACCGGCGCCGTGCCGCCACCGAGCGACGCGATCGCGGCGGTCGTGGCTGACTGGCTCAACCAGTTCGAGCGGGTCCACCACATCCTCCGGCTCTCGGCCCGGCTTCGGCAGAAGCATGGGGACTAGTTACACGGCTGCACGGCCATCCATGGCCCGTGCAGCCTTGCCGGCCATCCGGCCGGAAGTCGCCGGGCTTCCGGCCCGGCAGTCAACACCACTCCACATGATTCAAAACACTCCCCATCCATGGCCCGTGCAGCCTGGCCCCTGAGACCTGCAATCGATGACCACCAAGGAACGCTGGACCGTCTATCCCCTGCTGCTGCTTGCGATCGGCCTGGCCTTGCGAGGAGAACTGGTCGACCAGCCCCGGATCGAAGAGGGGGTGTTCACGGCCAAGGCGGTCGTCTGCGAGGAGCTGGCGATTCTCGGGCCGCAGCCCGATCCAGAAAAGGTGGCGCCGATCATCGTTCACGCCGGCCGGGTCAAAGACGGTGACGGCGGCCGGATCGAGATTCGCGACTCGGCGGGCGCGACCTCCATCGCCATCGGCACGACCGCCGTCAGCCGCGATGGGGCAGTCGAGTTTTATGATACGAAAAACCAGGCGGTGCTCGTGATCACCCCGACCGGTGAGTTCCTGACCGGCGAGCCTGGCGGCAAAAGCGAATAGGCCGGCAACGCTGGCCACGACCGCGTTCGGCAGCAACCCACCGTGGGCGCAGACCTGCCGCTGCTCACCGGCCGAAAAGAAAACCGGCACGGGCTGCGGCGAGCCCGTGCCGGTAAGTGGAGGCGGCGGGAGTCGAACCCGCGTCCCGTGATGTTTTGATACGAACGTCTACGTGTGTATCCGGTCAACTTGGATCTCGTCGGCGCGACCCCGGCCGGCAGGGTTCGTCGCTGACCAGCCCGGAACTGATTTGACCTCGGCCGTACCAGGCGGTGAACCGAGGCGAGTCGGATTTGGCGACCGATTGGGAGGCCCTTCCGACTGGGGCCATCGCTCGGGGCTACTTAATTAAGCAGCCAGAGAGAACTGAGCTTCGGCAATTGAAGCTTGGTCGACTTTTTGCGTGGCCTGCCGACCAACCACGACACGCAATCCGCACCTCCAGCATCCGGTCGATACCGTTACGCCCCCTGGATCGGGCCGGGCCCGGCCGCCGCGACACCACGCCGCTGACCCGCCGAACTCCTTGCATGATACGAAACCGCATCGCCTGTATCGGTCATGCCGGCCAAACAGCCTGAGTTTCCCGCTGAAAAGCCAGTTTTTCGGCCAAAAGACACCCGGTCACAGGGATACTTGTCAACAGTCGGGCGGTCGCCCGTCCCCGATCTCCGCCCTTTGATCCAACCCGCAAGTTGACGCTCATCTCATGACGAACGTACGCTCGATTCTTCGGATGTCTCGCACGCATGCCCCCCGCGATGGTCGTTCCATGGCCGGATCTGCCAGCCTCCCCAAGGGGGCCTTGCTCGTAGCCGTCGCCGCCGCCTGCCTCGGCGGCTCTGCCGGCGCCCAGGAGTGGGCCCGCAAGATGTTCCCGGTGACGAGCCACAACTTCGGCACTGTCGCCAAGGGCTCCAAGACGGAATACCGTTTCGTCTTTCGCAACCTTTACAACGAAGACGTGCACGTGGCCGGCGTTCGCACCAGCTGCGGCTGCACCTCGCCGACGATCACCAAGCGGGACCTCAAGACCCACGAGACCGCCGAGATCGTGGCGACTTTCAACACCCGCACCTTCCTCGGCCAGCACGGGGCGACGCTGACAGTCACCTTCGACAAGCCCTACTCCGCCGAGGTTCAGCTGCGGGTGGCGGGCAACATTCGCGGTGACGTGACGTTCGATCCTCCCTTCGTCGATCTGGGCACGGTCGATCTCGGCAAGGGGTCGGAGCGGCAGGTCCGCGTCACGCGAATCGGCTCGAGCCCCTGGGAAATCAAGGATGTCCGCAGTGCCAATCCGAACTTTGAAGTGCTCCTCTCCCAGCCGGCCAAGTCGGGCTCGCGGACCTTCTACGACCTGACGGCCCGCCTCAAGCCAACGGCTCCGGCGGGCTACGTCAAGGGCCAGCTGATCCTGGTCACCAACGACCCGCGGGCCACGCAGATTCCAATGGACGTGGAGGGTCGCGTGGTTGCGGAGGTGACCGTCAGCCCGCAACTGCTGGCCCTTGGCGCCGTGCCCGCCGGCGAGACCGTCACGAAAAACGTCGTGATCCGGGCCAATCGCGAGTTCAAGATCACCGGCGTGTTCTGCTCCGACGGCTGCCTCACCTGCGAACCGAAGACGACCCCCGCCCGCGTGCACATCCTCCCGGTGACCTTCCAGGCAGGCGACTCAGCGGGCAAGGTCGAGCGAGAACTGCGGATCGCCACCGACCTCGGCGAGGGTGCCGTGCCGGTCGTGACGGTGCAGGCCCAGGTGGAATCGATGGCCGACGGCAGCACCGTGGCCACGCCGCCCGCCGAGCAGGCCGCGAGCTTGCCGTAAGGACGGAGGGCGAGGGGACTGGCTCCGAGCGAAGCGAGGTGCCTGTACCCATTTCGAGCCTGAGCCGCTGGGGAGGCCCGCCGTCCCGCGCCGCGGGGCCGTTATCGCGTCAGCACGCGGATCGTTCGCTGAGCGGCCGGTAGTCGCGGGGAGCGGGGCCCGTGTATCGCGAGAGCGGCCGTATCAGCCTGTTGTCACCGATCTGTTCGATCACATGCGCCGTCCAACCGCTCATCCGGGCGACGACGAAGATCGGGGTGAACACCTTCACCGGCAGCGACAAGGCGTGGTAGACGCGGGCGGCGGGCCAGTCGAGGTTGGGCTTGAGCTTCTTCCGCTCGAGCATGATCCCCTCGACCTCGGCGGCCAGGGCCTCGATCGCCTCCCCCTCGGTACCGGCGACAAGTGCCCGGCAGAGCTCGCCGAGCAGCTTCGCCCGGACGTCGCCATCCTTGTAAACCCGGTGGCCAAAACCCATGATCACCTTCTTGGCGGCGAACTGCTCCTCGACCCAGGGCCGGGCCCGCTCAGCGGTGCCGATCTGGCCGAGCACCTCGAGCACCTTTTCGTTGGCCCCGCCGTGGAGCGGCCCTTTGAGGGTGCCAATCGCGGCGGTGATCGCGGAATGCATGTCGGAGCCGGTCGAGGCGACGGTGCGGGCGGCAAAGGTCGAGGCGTTGAACTCATGCTCGGCGTAGAGCACAAGCGTCGTGCCGAAGATCGCCGCCTCGGCCGGCGTCGGGGCCCTGCCCATCAGTCGCTCGAGCAACGCGGCACCGAGGGGGGCGTCGGGCCAGGGGGCGACCGACCGCCCGCCGGTCATGTCGAGCCAGGCGGCGAGGACCGCGGGCGTCTGGCCGAGGAGCCGCTCGGCCTGAGCGAGGAGGGCCTCCCGATCGCCCGGCGTGTCGTCTCTCTCGACCAGGCCGAGCATGCTGACGCCCGTCCGGAGGGCATCCATCGGCGAGGCGTGGGGAGCGGTCGCCGCCAGCCGCTCCAGGGCGTCGATGACCGGCGAGGGAAGTTGGCGGGCCGCCTCGGCGACCCGCCCTTGAAAGGCGTCTCGCTCGGCTGCCGTGGGAAGCTCACCGTGGAGGAGCAAATAGGCGACCTCCTCGAAATCGCCGGCCCGGGCCAGTGGCTCGATGTCGTAGCCCCGGTAGCGAAGCGTGCCCGAGAGCGAGCAGATCTCCGTCTGACCGGCCAGGACGCCGGCGAGGCCCTTGGAGACCTCGGCAGGTTCGGTTGGTGTCGGGGCGGGCGTGGTCATGCTTGCTCCTTGCTGCGGGCGGCGGCGGGGCCGTCGCGGTGGGGGTCGGGATTGGCCGGGTCGTAACCCAGGAGTTCGTAGAGTTCCTCGCGGGACTGCATCAGGTCGAGGAGGCTTTCCTGCGTGCCCTCGTCGGCGAGGACGGCCAGGCCCGCCTCCATCGCCTTCATCGCCAGCCGCAGGAGGGTGACCGGATAGAGGGCCGCTCCGAAGCCGAAGCCGGCCAGGTCGGGAAGCGAGATCAGCGGACTGCGTCCAAACTCCGTCATGTTGGCCATCAGCAGCGGGCCGCCCGCGAAGGCCCGGCCCACCTCGGCAAACTCGTCACGGGTCGGCAACGCCTCGGGAAAGAGCCAGTCGGCACCAGCCTCGCGGTAGGCCTCCAGCCGGGCGAGCAGATCGTCAAAATCGGTGACGCCGCGGGCGTCGCTGCGGCCGATGATCACGGTGGCCGGATCACGCCTGCCGGTCGCCGCCGCCGCAATCCGCTCGACCATTTCCGCCGGCTCGACCACCTGCTTGCCCCCGAGGTGGCCGCAGCGCTTTCCGCCGGGCGAATCACCCGGCTGATCCTCGAGCTGGACGGCGGCAGCCCCGGCGGCTTCGAGCTGACGGACCGTCTCCTCCACCTCCCGCGGCCCGCCAAACCCGGTGTCGGCATCGACCACGACAGGAATCGACACGGCCCGGGCGAGGATCCGCGTCTGCTCAACAAGTTGGTCGCGGCTGAAGAGGCCGATGTCGGGCACGCCGAGACTCCCGGCGGAGAAGGCAGCACCGGAGAGATAGATCGCATCGAAGCCGGCCGACTCGACGAGCCGGGCCGCCAAGGCGAAGGGTGCCCCCACGATGCCGAGCATCTCACTGGCCGCCGCGTCACGCAGGACCCGGCCTCCGGCCGCCGTGGCCGGTCCGAAGGGTGCCGAGTCGTGAGTTGGGGCTGGAACGGTCAAGGCGGCCTCGATGCTCGGTATTCTGGAGGGCGGCCCTCGAAGACGGGCTCGCTGCGTGAGCCGTTATAGGGGCCGATGATGAGCGACGAAAGCGACGGTCGGGCAGCAGCGGGTGAAAGGGCTGTCAGCTGGCGACGGGCCGTCGTCGAGATCCTGCTGATCGCGGCCATCTTCGCGGCCGCCGGCTGCTGGCCGGTGCCCGACGTCAACGAGACGGTCTACCTGACCAAGGCCCGCCACGCGTCCGACCCGGCCTACGGCAGCGGTGACTTCTTTCTCGAGACGCCCGATGCCCACGGCATCTTCTACCTCGTGATCGGCCCGCTGGCGGCGGCTGTCTCGCTGGAGACGGCCGCCTGGATCGGCCGGATCGCCGGCTGGCTGGCGCTGGCCGTCGGCTTCCGGCATCTCGCCCGAGCCCTGACGGCTGGCAGCGGCCAACGGGCCACGTTGCTGCGCTTGGCGGCCGCGGCGATCTTCTCGCTTGCCCTCCGCCAGACCACCGCAGCCGGGGAGTGGGTGATCGGCGGCTGTGAGGCGAAGGTGTTTGCCTGGGCACTGGTGCTGGGGGGCCTGGGTGAGTTTGTCGGCGGCCGGTTTGCCGCGGCCTGGCTGCTGATGGGTGGAGGCACGGCCTTTCATCCGATCGTGGGTGGCTGGGCGATGATTGCCACGGTGCCGGCCTGGCTCGCGACGCGGCCGCGGCACACGGCCACCGCCCGTCCGCGAGCGGCCCTCACCGCGGCGGGCCTGCTGGGAGGCCTGGCCCTGGCGGCCGCCGGCATCGTGCCGGCCCTGCTCCTCTCCAGCGGAGCCGAACCGGCCATCCGCGAACAGGCCGCCCGGATCTACGTGGCCGAACGACTTCCCCACCATCTCCTGCCCGGCGCCTTTCCGCCCGGCTTTATCGCCCGGCACCTGCTGGCGATCCTCGTCTGGTGGCTGCTCGACCGGCTGGCCCCCGCCGCCGTCGCCCGCCAGCGGCTCACCGCCTTCACCCTGGCCGCGCTCGGCATCTCGACGGCTGGCCTGGCAATCGCTGCGGCAGAACCCTGGGCGGCGGCAACGGTCTTCGGCCTGCTCCGCTACTACTGGTTTCGGCTGGGCGACGTCGCCGTGCCGCTGGCGCTTGCGTTCTCGGCCACCGCCGTGCTGGCCGAAGATGCGGCCTGCCGGCGGCTCGGCCGCTCTCCGGCGGTCGTCCGCGGGATCGTCGCTGTGATGCTCCTGGCCGACCTCGCCGCCCAGTCAGCCCACTGGCCCTTGCCGGGCCGCGGGCTGCCGCCCCGGGCCGACTCGAAGGTCGAACCTGCCGCCTGGGCCGACGCCTGCGAGTGGCTGCGAGTACACGCTCCGCCAAACTCGCCGGTGCTGACACCCCGTGGGGCAGCGAGCTTGACCTGGCGGACCGGCCTGCCGGAGGTGGTCGCCTGGAAAAACAGCCCGCAGGACGCGGGCTCGCTCGTCGAGTGGCGTCGGCGGATGATCGACTGCTTCTCGGCCGACGGCTCCTTCCGCGGCATGGAGCGGTCGACCGCGGCGCTCGGCGAAAAGCGGCTCCGGACTGTGGCCGATCGGTACGGGGCGAGCATCGCGATCGTGCCCCTGGCCACGCCGGGCCTCGCCGACCTGCCGTTTGAGCGGCTTCATGCCAACGAGGGCTACGTCGTCCTGCAGCTGGATCCGCCGGCCGGGCCCGCGGAGCGGCTCGCCCCTGCTGCCGGTACGCCTAGAGCAACACGCCCAGCTTCGCCGCCTTCAGCCGAATGACATGTTGAAAGGCCGGGAACGGGTGTTTCTTGCCCCGGTCGATCGCCCACACGTAGGTCGAGTCGACGAGCCTGGCGGGGAGCCGGCCTTCGCGAACGAGCCAGGCGACCCGTTCACAGAAGGCGACATCGTCGGGGGCCTTCACGCGGAGACCGGTGGTCAGCCGGTTGGTCAGGTCGGTGACCTCGTCTGCCCGGCTGCAGGCCTGTCGCTCCGCGAGCCAGGGTGACGCGCCGAGGATGGCGGCCATGACGAGCAGGCGGAGCAATGTCTGGCGAAGCACCGGCAACTCTCCCGAGGGCGGCCAGACGGTCGCAGCCGCCCCCCCAACGGTCAAGGCCGATCGCCACGCCAGAAAACCCCTGCTTGCCCCAAGTGGCTTCTCTTCGGCACGCATGGAATCCTGGTTTGCAACACAGGACTGCGGTCCGCGGCTCATTTGGCCCCGAGGGCGGTCTCCGTCTCGTTGAAGATCCGCTCGAACTCGGCTCGCGTGCGAGCCGTGACCGCCTGCACGTCGCTGACGAGTTTGGCGGGACGCTCGTAGCCGAGCAATCGGGCCAGCCGCCGCTGCTCGTCCGGCTCGGCCGGAAAGTCATGCCGGGCCGCGGCATCGAGCAGCCGCAGCCGCCCCTCGATTGACCGCAGCAGCCGGTAGGCCCGCTCGAGAAACGCTCGCCGCTCATCGGAGATCAGCCCCGCCTGATGGGCCGCCACCAGCCCGGTGAGGGTTTCGGTGGTCCTGAGCGTCGGCACGCGGCCACCATGCACGAGCTGCAGCATCTGCACGACAAACTCGATGTCGACGACGCCGCCGGGGCCACGCTTGAGGTTCGAGCGGGCCGCGCCTTCCTCCATCCGGTATCGCATCTGGCGGATGCTCTCGACCTCCGCGGCCGTCCAGGCCCGGCCGAACGTCGCCGCCTCGATGATCTGTCGCACCTCGGCCGCCGCTTCCTGGCCCCCCACCACCACGCGGGCCTTCATCAACGCCTGCCGCTCCCAGACCGCCGCCGGGCCGTCGGCCGCAAAATAGCGGGCAAACTCAGCCAGCGAGGTGGCCGGAGGCCCGCTGCGGCCGGCCGGCCGCAGCCGCGAATCCATCTCGTAGAGCCGGCCCTGCGGCCCGAACTCGTTGCAGACCCGCATCGTTCGCTGGGCGATTTCCCCGAAGAAATGCTGGTTGCTCGTCCCGGTCGCCTGCCGCCGGTTCGGCCGGCAGGCACCCTCGTGATCGTAGAGGAAGACGACGTCGAGGTCGCTGGCATAGTTCATCTCGCAACCGCCAAACTTCCCCATCGCCAGCACGATCGGCCGGGCACGGCTGCCGGACGCCGGGCCCTCCCCTGCCACCGGCTCGCCGAGCCGCTCGACCAGCCGGCCCTCTTCGATCGTCACAACCCGCTGCACGACCGCCTCGGCAATCGCCGAGAGGGCGACGGTGGTCTGCTCCGCATCATGCTTGCCGAGAATGTCGCGGATCCCGACGCGAAGATGCTGCGAGGCCTTGAAGGCATGAAGGATCGCCGCCGGCTCGACCGCACCGCGGCAGAGTTCGGCAAGCGACGCCTCCAGTTCTGCCGCGGTGGGAAGCCGCTCGATCAGCAGGCTGTCGAGCAACTCATCGATCATGCCCGGATTGGTGACCAGCAGCCGGGCCAGGAACGGGCTTGACGCGCAGAGCTTGATGGTCAACTCGAGCGACGGCGGATTGAAGCTGAAGAGCTCCCAGAGCACCTCCTTGCCACCGAGCGAATCGGCCACCTCGCCGAGCGTGATAAGCGTGGCGTCGGGATCGGGCGTGTCGCCGATCGCGACCAGGAGCCGGGGCGCGATCGCTGCCAGGAAGTGGCGGCACCGCCTGGTCGAGAGAAACCGCACCCGCTCCTCGCCGAGCGACGCCAGCCCGCGGGCCGCCGCGGCGACGTCCCGGAAGCCGTGCCGCCCAAGGACCTCGCGAACCAGGTCGGCCGGCGGATCCGGATCGAGGACGAGATCGACCTCCGGCTCCGGCGGGGCATCGTCGGGAAAAGCGTCGTGCAGGAGATGGTCGAGGATCCGCCGGTTGAGGTCGGCCGCCTCGGCAAGGTCGCGACGAAATCGGTCGCGGCCCTCCTCGCCCTGCGGATAGCCACACCGCACGGCCAGCCTGCCGAGCTCCACCGGGTCGGCCGGCACGATGTGGCTCTGCCGGTCGTAGAGCACCTGGATCCGATGCTCGATAGTTCGCAGGAGGGTGTAGGTTCGCTCGAGTACCTCCCGTTCCTGATCGGTGAGGCTGCCGGCCGCGGCCAGGCGACGGATCGCCTCGAGGGTGGTCCCGGTGCGGACTGCCGGCGTGTCGCCACCGGCAAGCAGTTGGAGAAACTGGATCGTGAACTCGACATCGCGAATGCCGCCCCGGCCCTCCTTCACGTCGGCCTCGTCGGTGCCGGCTCGCCGGGCCCGCTGCTCGATCCGTCGCTTGAGCGCCTTGATGCCGCTGATGTCGGCCCGGGTCAGCCAGCGGCGGTAAATCCAGGGCACGAGTTCGGCAAGAAGTCGACCGGCTAGGCCAAGATCGCCGGCCACGGGCCGGGCCTTGACCCAGGCCTGCCGTTCCCAGGTACGGCCGAGCTGGTCGAAGTAGCGGAGGGTCGCGTCGAGCGAGAGGCTCGGCGGACCGGCTGAGCCGTGAGGCCGGAGCCGGAGATCGACCCGCAGCCCTCCGCCGCTGGGCGAGGCCGCCGAGATTAGCCGCACCGTCTCCTGAACAACCCGCTCGAAAAACTCCTGATTGGTGCAGGGCTTGGGCCCGTCCACACGGCCGTCAGCGGAGTGCACGAAGACCAGGTCGATGTCGCTGGAGTAGTTGAGCTCGCCGCCGCCGAGCTTGCCGAGGGCGATCGCCGCGATCGTCGCCGGCTGGCCATCGGGTCCGCGGGGGCTGCCCCGCTGCTGTTCGACCGCCTTCCTGGCCGTCGTGAGGGCGGCCTCCACGATGCAGTCGGCGACGTGCGAGAGTTGGCTGGTGACGGTCTCCAGCCGCTGGCCACCGACGATATCGCCATAAGCGATCCGAAGAACCTGCCGGCGGCGAAACCGACGCAAGGCCTCGAGCACCGAGTCGGGCGACCCGCTGCCGCCGATCTCCGCGGCCAGCATCGCCGCCAGCGACTCCTTCTTTTCTGGCCGCCCCCGCCCCACGCGGACCTCCTCCCAGGCCTCAGGATCGGCGATCACCAAATCGGCGAGGTGGGGGCTCGCCGAGAAGACCTCCAGCAAGACGCGGAGGCTTTCGGGGTCGCGATCGAAGAGCGTCGCCGCGGAAAGCGGGCTGCGGACGGCCGCGACGTATCGGCTCAGTGCGGCCAACACGCGATCGGGGTCACTGACCGCGGGAAGAAGGCTCTGCAGGCGGTGACAGAGGGCCTCGATGAGGTCGAAGGTCACACCAGCAGCGGCCAGCCCGGCAACCGCCCGCGGCGCGAGTGACGCATCGACGAGGCCCGCCTCGCAGCCCCAGGCAATCGCGGCTGCCGGATCATCGAGCAGGCGACAGCCGGCGGCCTGCACTGCGGCAGGGCCCTCGTCAGCGCGCGGTGCGGATGGCATGAAACATTACCCCTCATGCGGCCGCCTCGCCGTTGTCTCATTGTAGCCACCTACCAGAATACGGGTTCGCGAGGGGTGAGCCCGTGCCAATCGAGCCGGCGTTGGGAAACCGAGCGCAGCCAGGA
>JAQCJP010000113.1 GCA_027592945.1 Planctomycetota bacterium | reverse complement strand
ATCCTGCCTTCGCTCGCCAGCAACGCCGGCTCGATTGGCACGGGTCCACCCCTCGCGAACCCCTAGTCCGTGTGCGATAGCTGTCCCCCTTCCGGCCGCTCACTCCGCTGCAACCGGCACCACCGGTTCGATCGGGCGGATCCAGATGTTGCGAAACTGCACCGGGTTGCCGTGGTCCTGCAGCATGAGCGGCAAGGCGTCCGCGTGGGGCCGGTACGTCGGCGGCTCATGCCAGGCCGTGGCCCCCTTGAGCACCGTGTCGGAGTGGATGGCCACGCCGTTGTGGAGCACGCTGACCCGGCCCGGCTCGGCGACGAGGCCGTCGGCGGTGAACCGCGGCCGAGTGAAGAGGATGTCGTAGGTCTGCCACTCGCCCGGCGGGCGGGAGGCATTCACGGCCGGAGGCTGCTGCTTGTAGAGGGCACCGCACTGGCCGTCGGGATACGTGAGCGGCCCGTCGCTGCCGTCCTCGTAGGAGTCGAGCACCTGGATCTCGTAGAGCCCCATCAGATAGACGCCCGAGTTGCCCCGCTGCTGTCCCTTGCCACGGGCCGGCTTGGGCATCCGAAACTCGAGGTGCAGTTGGCAGTCGCCGAAGCCCTGCTTGGTCGCGATCATTCCCTTGCCGACCGTGACCACGCCGTCGGCCACCTTCCAGGAGTCGGCGTTGTTCCAGGCGGCCATGTCGGTGCCGTCGAAGAGGATCACCGCGTCGGCCGGCGGGGGAGCGGGCCCGGCGGGGGCGGGCCCCGGATCGACCACCGGCGGCCGCGGCCAGGTGATCGGCATCCGCCACTCCTTGCTCGAGTGTCTGAGGCCCTGGAGCTGGAGCCGGCGGTCCCGCAGCGAGCGGGTAATCAGCCGGGCCTTCGCTTCGGCCTCAGCGACTGGAAGCCCCGCTGCCATGCCTGGCCGGGTGTGGCCGGCGGCGGCCAGGTAGGCGTCGCGGAGGAGCCGGAGCCGCCGGGTGACGTCGGGCAGGAAGGCCGCCAGCTGCGCGGGAAGGTCGGCCGCCGCCGCGGCCTCCTCGTCGCCGAGGCCGGCGATCACCGCCCGGGCGATCTGCCAGTGGCCCTCGTCACCGGGATGGACGGCATCGGCAGCGAAGGTGAACGCAGGGTCCTTTTGCCGCTCGGCTTCGAGCGATTCCCGCATCGGCCCGTGCACGTCGATCACCAGCCAGCCATCGGCCCGCTTCGAGAGCAGCCAGTCGGAGTAAGCAGCGAGCACCGCGTCGTAGTCGGTCTCACCGGCCGGCCCCGGTTTCCCCGGCGGGCCGGCGTAGACCGGCGGCGTCAGGTGAATGATCGTGGCCCCGGCCTGCTCGGCCGCTGCGTGGAGCCGCTCCATGCCCTCCCGAAACTTCGCGAACCTCGCCTCGTCGAGCGACTGGTAGATCCCGCAGTTCATCCCGTAGCAGGCGAGCACGACGTCGGGCCGGGTCAGCCGGAGCACGCGGTCGAGCCGCTCGGCAAGATCGGGCCGGGGAAACCTCCCGCCGGCGTGCCCCTCCTCGGAGAGCCCGGAGACGGTCTCGCTCGGGAGGCCGCAGTCGATCACCTCGGCCTCGAGCCCCTCGGACTCCATCCAGGCGACGAGGTCGGCCACCCAGCGGCCGTCGTAGGTGATCGAATCACCGAGCACGAGCACCCGGTCGGCCGCCTCAAGGGACGCCCGCGCGTCGGGACTGTCGGCGGCGGCCACGGAAACGGCAAGGCCCAAAAGACTGACGAGCAGGAGCAGACGCACGGGATTGTTCCTCCAAGGGTGGCCCCGAGTGTACTCACCCCTCGCGAACCCGGGGCCGCGACCGTCGCTCACTTCCCGACTGGCGTGGCCCCTTGCTTGATCGCGAAGAGGTGGCTCTTGTTGGCGATGTAGAGCGTGTCGCCGACCGCGATCGGCGTCGAATAGACGCTGTTGCCCATGTTGATCTCCGCCAGAAGGTCCTTCTCGCGGCTGAGCCGGAAGATCGAGATGTCGCCGTCTTCATCGCCGATGTAGACCTTGCCGTCGGCGATCAGGGGCGAGCCCCAGCTGGCCGCCAGCATGTCGTGGGTCCAGAGCGGCTTGCCCGTCTCGAGGTCGAGGCAGTGGAACAGGCCGCTGAAGTCGGCGACGAAGAGGAGCCCGTCCTTGATCGCCACCGTGCCGCAGGTGCGGTGCATCGTCTCCTCGAAGGAGAGCTTGCCGTTGCCGTCGGCGTCGAAGCCGGGGTAGTGCCAGACCGCCGCCGAGTCGGGATTGGGCCGGGCGACCTCGCCGTCCTTCTCGATCACCGCCTGGATCCGGCGGCGGGGCAGGGGCGTGTCGGGGTCGGCCAGGCTGACAGCGATCTCGCTCGAGACATCGCCCCGCTTGGTCGGATCGATGCACCAGAGATGCCCCACGCCCTCGCCATGCTCGGGATCCTCGCCGACCCCGATGTAGACCAGGCCGTCGTGGACCACCGGCGTGCCGATGATGTGGTTGCGGTCGGCCCGGCCGCCGAGGGAATACGTGGAGGTCTTCGGATTGCAGTCGAACTCCCAGAGCAGTTTCGGCTTGCCGTCTTCGCCGCGGGCATCGAAGGCGTAGACCCAGCCGTCGCCGCCGCCGAAGATCACCTGCGGCACGCCCCCCAGCTCCGCGTAGGCGGGGCTCGACCACTGGCCGTGGAGGACGTTGGCGCCCGGGGTGTTGTCGGCCCAGAGGAGGCGGCCGTCCCGCTTGTCGAGACAGAGGAAGCTCGGGGCCTGGGCGTTCGGGAGGTTGAGGTGGCCCTCGTCGACGCCGTTGCCGGTGATCACGAAGAGCAGATCGCCGGCGCTGGTCACGCTGCAGGAGCACATGTTGTGCTGGGAGACGCCCAGCTCCTTCATCATGTTGAGCACCCAGACGACGTCGGCCTCGTTCTCGGCCTCGATCTTTTCCGAGGTGTAGGGGCCGTCGTTCTCCCCGTCGCGGAAGCCCTCGGTGTCGAGGCACTTCACCTCGCCCCGGCTGGTCACATACCAGAGCCGGTCTCCCTCGACCAACGGCGCGCAGCAGATGCCCTGGAGCGGCCAGTCATGCACCCGGCCGGTCGGGAGCTTCTCGCTGGAGTCCTGCCAGAGGAACGAGCCGTCGGCAACGTCGAAGGCCAGCAGGCAGCCGAGGTCGGTGGCGGCGGGATAGCGGTCGAGCCAGCCCTTGCCGTTGTTGGTGCCGACGAACACCTTGCCGCCGGCCACGACCGGATTGCCGTAGGACTGGCTGCCAAGCGGTGCCACCCAGAGCACATTCTCGCTGCTGGCGGGATCCCAGACGCCGGTGTCGAAGTCAAACTCCCCCGGCTCCCACTCGACCGGCAGGCCCTCGGCGACGGGCGTGTTGTTCCGCTGGGGTGAGCCGCCCCATTGGTTCCACTCGGCGGCGGTCACCGCCGGGGCGGCGGTCACGAGAAGGGCAAGGCGCAGCAATCGGCGGATCATGGCAGGGCCTCCACGGAGACGTTGTCGATGAAAATCTCGGATTCCTTGGCGTTGCCGAAGAAGCCGGGGCTGCCCTGGAGGTTGCCCCCCTCGTGAACGCCTTCGATCGTCCAGGCCTCGGGCTCGGGCTCTTCCTTTGGCCAGACCTTGCCGCGAAGCACCGCGTCGTCGCCGGATGTGCGGGCCTCGAGCTTCATCGTGTACCAGCGGCCCGCCTCCCAGGGAAAGGGAATCGTCTTGGAGAAGTGGGTCGCCACCTGTGGCGGCCAGGTCCGCAGCTGGAGTTGCTGGGCAGCCCCCATCAGGTCGAGCGTGTATCGCTGGGCGATCAGCCCCATGTCGGGCATCCGGGCCTTCTCGAGGGCGGCGGCCGTCCCAAACCGGGCGGCGAAGGCATCGGCGTCGCTGTCGCTCTCCGCGCCCGGCGTGGCCGGATCGCCGGGAGCGGCCACGCCCGACTCAGCCGCCCGCAGGTCGGCCGTCACGGCGTAGTCGTGGAGGTCGATCGGGCCGATCCAGCCCTGGCTGCGGGTGCCCTTGGGGATGGTCGTGATCTTGACGAGGCAGTTCGAGCCATCGACCTCGCGGACGACATGCCGATACCGCATGCCGATCCAGGGCAGGGGCGGGTCGCCCTTGGGCGGCCCCCCCTTGGGATTGGCCGCCAGCGAGACATCCTCGAAATCGAAGGCCCAGGGCAGCGGCGGCATCGAACGGACCCGGGCCCGGCCCTCGAGGCCACCCACTCGCGCGGTCACGACCGCCCCGGCGTGGGCACCGGCAGGGGCCGTGTAGCGGC
This sequence comes from Planctomycetota bacterium, assembly GCA_027592945.1. Classification (GTDB taxonomy): domain Bacteria; phylum Planctomycetota; class Planctomycetia; order Pirellulales; family UBA1268; genus QWPN01. Next base: position 7,261 of record JAQCJP010000113.1, on the reverse strand, counting down.
CGGCGGCGGTCACCTCCCCGACCGTGGCGGAGAACTCAGCTGGTGATTCCTTGACGAACCGCCCCTCGGCGTCAAACAGCCGGACCGTCAGCTCGAGCGACTCACCGGCGGCGATCTGCGACTCCGCCGGCACAACCTGCACCCAGACCGGCTCCCCGGCAGGGCCCGCCGTCGCCGCCGAGACCTCGGCCGACCGGGTCGTCGCGGCGGCCGACTGGGCCCCCGTCGCTTCCGGCTCGGCGGCCAGGCAGTAGATCCGCCGGCCGGTTGTCAGGTAGAGCCGTCCGGCGGACGCGATCGGTGAGGCGGTCACCTCGTCCTCCTCTTCGAGCCGCATCCGATCGACGAACTGCATCCCGTCGGCGGTCGGCTCGATCACGTGAAAGCCGCTGGTCGAGCAGACGTAGAGCCGTCCACCGGCGACCAGCGGGCTGGCCCGCACGATCGTGCCCAGCAGCCGCAGCGGCCGCCGTCCGACCCGCTTGCCGCTCGCCTTCTCGAAGGCATTGACCTTGGCCCCGTCCTCGACGAAGTAGACCCGGTCGTCCAGCGTCACCGGCATCGCCTTGCCGTCGGTGATCCCTTTCTGCTGCCAGATGCGGTTGGTCTCGGTGATGTCACCGGAGCCGGTGCCCCGGAAGGCGTTGGCCGAGCCCATCGAGGTGTTGTCGAGGTTCTCCTCGGCCTGCGAGGCGTAGATCGTCTCGCCTTCGACCAGCGGCGAGGCATTGACGCCCCGCCGCGAGAGGCGGTAGTTCCAGACCGGCTTGCCGGTACGGGGCTGGAGGTTCCAGATGCTGCCGTCGCTCGAGCCGAAGACGAGGGCCGCCTGGCCGCCGAGGACCGCCAGCGAGGGCGTGCTGTAGGTGGTGTCGGAGGGGAGCTCGCGGGTGCCGTTCATCCAGCGGACCTCGCCGGTCCGCTTGTCCATCCCCAGGAACCGGTGGGCCGGCTTGGCGGTGTCGCCCCAGCCGGTCACCACGGCGCTGGCGATCACGAGGTCCTCGAAGACGACCGGCATGTTGGTCCGGCCGCCGTAGGTCGAGAGAAAGCCGAACTCCTCGTGGAGGCTCCGTCGCCACTTGGTCTCGCCCGTCTCGGCGTCAATCGCCGAAAAGATACCGCAGACCCCGTGGGCGAAGATGGTCTTCGTCTCGGCATCGGTCGCCACCGCCGACCAGCCGACCCGCTCGGCCGGCACGTCGGAGAGGTAGACATTGAAGACGTTCTCCCAGAGCTTCTCCCCGGTCGCCGCATCAAGGCAGATTACCTTCTCGGCCTCGGCGGGCGTGCCCGGTCTGTGCCGCACGAGCGTGTAGAGCCGCCCGGCGAGGATCACCGGCGTCGAGATGCCCCCCTCGTCGTGCCGCCAGAGAACGTTCTCCCCCGTCTCGGCATCGAAGGACGTGACCAGGGGCGGGCCCTCGTAGTGGCGATCCTGCATCGGCCCCCGCCAGTCGGGCCAGTCGGCCGCGGGGGCGGCCGTGAAGCCGATCCCCAGCATCCCAGAGAGCATCCCGGCCAACAGGCCAGTCCTGGAGGCCCGACGTTGCAGTTCGAACAGTCGCAGGCGGCTCAATCGATGATCCCTTCTTCTCGCAAGTCATCCATCAGTTCGGGGTCGACGATGCCCTCAGAGCCCCGGCCCTCCTCGAGCCGGCTGGCGACGTCGGCCCTGATGCTCTCGACGTCGGCTTCCCACCACGTTCGCCGCTCGGCCAGATCGGGTTCGACGAAGGGCCGCACCAGCCGCATCCCCACGCCGAGCGCGGGCTCTTCGGTGTACCACCAGGGGCTCTTGGGATAGTTGGGGTCGACATCCTTCCAGTCGGGATCGTCGGCGTCGCCGCCGGCATCCCGGGACCCCTTCCGGGAGGCGCTCCGGCACTCGCTCGCCTCGTCGTAGTAGGCACCGCCTCGCAGCACCCGCGGATAGAGTCGCTCCGGCCACTGGATCGCCTCGACAACGGCGACCGGCTGGGGGAGCGAAGCAGGCTTGGCGTAGCCGCCGGCAACGAGCTCGTCGACCACCCACTCGGCCGCGTTGCCGTGCATGTCATACAAGCCGAAGGCGTTGGGCTGCTTCTGGCCGACCGGATGGGTCGTGTCGTCGGCGTTGTCGGCAAACCAGGCGACATCGTCGAGGCTGTCGGCATCGCCGCAGGAGTAGGGCGTGTCGCTGCCGGCCCGGCAGGCGTATTCCCACTCGCTCTCGGCCGGCAGCCGGTAGAAGCGGCCGGTCAGTCGGCTGAGCCATTTGGTGTACTGCCGGGCGGCGAACTGCGTCATCGTCACCGCTGGCAGATCAGGCTCCTCGCCATTGATGAAGGTGGTGGTCGGGTCGTAGAGATTGGAGGGCGCCGTGACGGCGTCGGCCTGGTTGTCACCGTCGATCGGCCGGATCTTGGCCGACTGCATCGCCAGAAAGAGGTCGCAGGCCGCCATGTATCGCTTGTATTCGCCCCAGGTCACCTCATGCTCGCTCATCCAGAAGGGGGCGACGGCGACCTCGAAGACAGGACCCTCGTCGCTCGTCCGCCCCTCCTCGGCGTCGGGGCTGCCCATCCGAAACGTGCCCCCGGGCACCGGAATCATCCGGAAGGTGACGCTGCTGCCGGGGATCGTTTCTTCGTAGGGCACCATCCAGCCGCCGGATACTTGGAAGAATGGGCCTTCGCCCTCAGGCCGGGCGTCGCCGACCACGAATCCCAGCGGTGTGGCAGTGGTTGCAGCGGAGGTGTCGGGTGTGGCAGCGGGGCTGCTCGCGGGGGCCATCCAGGCGGGCAGGAGCAGCAGCAGGCAGAGTGGATGCCGGAACGCGGGGTGGAAACGCATGATTCCTCGGCGGGAGAATAGGAAGGCGGGGAGGGGCCGAGGCTCCCGCGGGACAATCGCCCGGGGGGCCGGAAAACGCGTAGATTGTACCTGCCCGGGCCGCCGCCGCCCATCATCCGGCCATCACCCGTTCAGTCCGCAATGTCGTCCAACAAAAAGCAGCCCCGCCCCACCGCGGCACCCCCCAAAGCGGCCTCCAAGGCGAGCGGCAAGGGCGAGAAGCCGGCCGAGCGGGTCGTGGCTGAAAACCGCAAGGCCCGCCACGAATATGAGATTCTCGACACGCTCGAGTGCGGGATTGTCTTGGTCGGCAGCGAGGTCAAGAGCCTGCGGGCCGGTCGGATGAGCCTCGACGAGGCCTACGGCCGCATCGACAAGGGAGAGATCTGGCTGCTCGGCTGCGACATTCCGGAGTACGACAAGGCCAACCAGCTCAATCACCGGCCCAAACGACCCCGGAAACTTCTCCTCCACCGCCGGGAGATGCGCTCGTTCGCCAGCCAGGCCTTCGAAAAGGGGCTGACGCTCGTGCCGCTCAAGATGTATTTCCAGCGCGGCCGGGTGAAGGTGCTCCTCGGCATCGGCCGGGGCCGCAAGACCCACGACAAGCGGGAGAAACTCAAGGCCGCCAGCGCCCGCCGTGATATTGAAATCGCCCTCCGCGGGCGATCCCGCGGAGGGCGATGAAACGCTGCACGGTGGTGACTGGCTCAGTCAGCGGCGACGAGGGCCCCGTTGGGCATGTCGGTCGAGTCCTCAGGATGCCAGAGCGGCATGCCCCGCTGAATCCGGTCGGCGAGGATGTCGATCTTCTCTCGGGAGCCGGCGGGAGCCTTGGTCGGCGAGAAGTCGTCGGTGCACTGGGGCTCGAAGTTCTCGTCGTGACCGTAGAGGTCGATGATTTCAAAAACGTTACGAATCCGGGCCATCGGAACGAAACTACTCCTAGGATGAAAGCAGGCAACACAGCCATCAGGCCGGCGGCACCCCCGCCGGGCATGGCTGCTTGTTTCCCGTGAACACGCATCGCGGGCCGGCGAACGACCGTCTTCAGGCCAGCGGGGCTGGCAGGAGCGGCAAGTGGCGGGCCATCGCGAACACCCGTTGACGAGGCGGCTTCGTCGGCCGCGGCGGGCGTTGGCGTTCGTGGTGAACGATGACATTATGGACCGCTCCTCGCGCGAGTCAAACAATTCATTTCGAGCCTTACGCAGCCGGTAAAACCGGCATTTTTTCCACCTGCTGTCAGTGATGGCGGGTGGGATGTACGATTGGCCTCTTCCCCCCCGGGCCGTTCCGGAGCGGTCGAAGCCGCTCGGCCACGGGGAAGGGTCGGGCCGCAGGCGGCGGCCGGCCACCGACGCCGCAATCGATGCCGCATCTCACCGGCCCCCTGACCAGTTATCCGGCGCGGGTATCCTTCGCGGCCTACGTGGTCACGATCCTCGTGGGTGGCGTCCTGCTGACGCTCCCGGTAGCCCGCCAGCCCGACCGGCCCGCGATCACGCTCGTCGACGGGATGTTCACGGCGACCAGCGCCTGCTGCGTGACCGGGCTGACCGTCCGGAGCACCGCAAACGATTTCTCGCTCTTCGGGCAGGGCGTCATCCTCGTCCTGATGCAACTGGGGGGGCTGGGCATCATGACGATCACAACGCTGGCCGCCTTCCAGATCGGCGGGCAGGCCACCCTCCGCCAGCGGGCGGTGATCGCCGACACCCTTGGCATCAAGTCGGGCCGGGATCTCCGCTGGGTGGCGGGGGCGGTGCTGCTGACCGTGGCCGTTGCCGAGTTTCTCGGCTTTGTGCTGATGTGCTGGGCCACCTGGCGGACGGGCCGGCCAACGGAGGTGATTTGGCGGTCGTTGTTTCATTCGGTCTCGGCCTTTTGCAACGCCGGCTTCGCCCTCAACGACGACAGCATGGGCCGCTTTGCCGGCGACCTGCCGGTCAATCTGGTGATCTGCAGCCTGGTGATCGTGGGGGGCATCGGCTTTCCGGTCATTTTCGATATCGGGACGCGGCTGCAGCAGCCCCGCGATTTCTGGCAGCGGCTCTCGATCCAGTCGAAGCTGATGCTGATCGGCACGGCCGCCCTCTTGGCAACCGGGGCCATCTCCTTCTGGGCACTGGAGTGGGAAGAAGCCCTCGGGCGGGAACCGGTCAGCCAACGCATCATGATGGGCCTGTTTCACTCCGTGACCTGCCGGACCGCCGGCTTCTCCACGGTCGACTACGCGTCGCTGGCGAGCCCGACCCTGTTCCTGGCGATCATCCTGATGGCGATCGGGGCCGGCCCCTGCTCGACCGGGGGCGGATTCAAGGTCAGCACCTTCATGACGCTCGCAGTCAGCTCGTGGGCGAGCTTCCGTGGGCTGCCCCGGGCCAACTTCTTCCGCCGCACCATCCCTGCCACGGCGGTTCGGCGGGCCACCGCCACGGCCCTCTTCTTTGGGGCGGTCGGGATCATGGCCATGGTGGCCCTCCTGACGGTCGAGTCCCGCAGCACGGTCGCCACCCGGCCCCGCTGGTTCCTGGAGGCGCTCTTTGAGTGCATCTCGGCCCTGGCCACCGTCGGCCTCTCGACCGGGATCACTCCCTCGCTCACCCAGGCGGGCAAAATCGTTCTGATGGTGCTGATGCTCGCCGGCCGGCTCGGCCCGATCACCGCCGCGGTGGCCCTCGGCCGCCAGCGGCATCCCTACCAGGCCGAATACCTCGAGGAGGAGCCGCTCGTCGGCTGATGCAATGAAGTCATCCAAGCGTTTCGTGATGCTCGGGATGGGGTCCTTCGGCACCGCCCTGGCTCGCAAGCTCGCCAGCAACGGCTGCCAGGTGATCGGGGTCGACTCCCGCAAGGATCGCCTCGAGGGGGTCAAGAACGAGATCCACGAGTGTGTCGTTGGCGATGCGACCGACCGGGAAGTGCTCGAGAACCTCCCGCTCCGCGACGCCTCGGCCGTGTTCATCTCGCTGGGGGAAACGATTTCCCGCTCGCTCCTGGCGACCCTCCACGTCAAGGAACTGGGAGCCCGGCAGGTCGTCGTCAAGGGCGTCACCAAGGAGCACGGCAAGATCCTCGAGCACCTCGGGGCCGACCGGGTGATCTTTCCCGAGGAGGAGGTGGCCCGCCAACTCGCCGACAAGATGACCTGGCCCAATGTCCTCGACTTCCTGCCGATCGATCCCGAGTACAGCGTTGCTGAGGTGGCAATGCCCTCCTCGCTCTCCGGAAAGACCCTCGCCGAGGCCGATCTCCGCAACGCGATCGGGGTTCAGGTGATCGGCATCAAGGACGTCCTCTCCGGCAAGCTCGACATGTTCCCCGACGGCCGCCGCAAGTTGCTCGAAGACCAGGTGCTCCTCGTGGTCGGCCGGGCCGAAGAACTCCAGGCCCTCCGCGACATGCCCTGAGGGTGAGGTCGCGTCACGCGAGCTCGGGGCGAGCCCGTGCCATCTCACCGAACGCTCACTACGGGCTTCCTGCCCTTCGTTCGCTCGATGCTGGCCTCGCTTTCGCCATCCCGGCTTCGCTCGGCCAGCAACGCCGGCTCGATTGGCACGGGCTCACCCCTCGCGTTCCCCATCTGCCCGCGACGTGCCCCTATCGGCCCGCGACGTGCCCCTACTGACCCGGCGGGCCCGGGGGGAGCTGAATCTCGATCTCGGACGGTGGCGGCGGGGCGGAGGTGCCGCTGCTGGCCGGCTCGGCGCTCGGATCAAACTTCGGCGTGTCGACGCCGATCCGGGCATTGACATCGGTCGTGAGCGAGATCGGCTCCGCTCCGCCGGCCGGCTGGAGCTCCAGGTTTGTCACGCCCCACTCGCCGCGGGTCTTCTTGCCCTCGACCACGACCACGCCCGTCGCTTGCGATCCCGTGGCATCAAACTGGAGCTGGGCAATGCCGTCAGTCTCGTTGGCCGTGCCGCGAACACTCGTCGAGCAGGTGACCGGCTTGCCGAGAACCTCGGCGACCCGCGGATTGACCTGCAGCTCCTTGCAGGCCTCAACCACCAGCGGGTGTTCCGAGAGCCGGCTGCAGCCAGCAGCCGCGAGCCCAGCGAGGATGAGGGTGATGTGAACCACCGGTCGTGACGAGCAGATCATGGTGAGCCTCCCTGCTGCAACTGAGAACCTGACACGAGCGATCAAAGACAGCCGAGCCTGATCAGCCTTTGGCGTCGTGCTGGCGACACCAGGCGATCTTCTCGGCCGTCGTGGTCGGCAAGGGGCCGGCTGCCGCCGCCGGGGCAGCCGTCTCGGCCGCGGGCTCCGGGGCCGGCTCAGCCGCGACTTCCGGGGCTGCTTCAGGCTCGGCCTTCGCCGGAGCCTCTGCCGCCGGCTTGGCTGCCGCCTTGCCTCGCGCGGCGGCCAGGATCTCAGCCGTCGAGAGCTTCCCACCCGCCTTGGCCGGGGCCGGCTTCGG
>JAQCJP010000112.1 GCA_027592945.1 Planctomycetota bacterium | reverse complement strand
GCCCGGAGGGCGAAAGCGAGGGTTCCCCGAGCGAGCGAAGGCCACGATGGCCTGAGCAAGCGTCCGGCGAGATGGCACGGGCCCACCCCGAGCTTCGGGAGCGGTGATCGCGGTTTGGGCAACTTCGACTATCATCGGCGACTCGACATCGATGACCGCAAGGAGCCGCGTGTGCAGCCCCCTACCAATCACGACCGCGACCGCTGGGAAAACCCACTGGCGGCCCGTTACGCCTCGGTCGAGATGACCGGCCTCTGGAGCGACAGCCATCGCTACTCGCTCTGGCGGAAGGTCTGGCTGGCCCTGGCTGAGAGTGAGGCTGAGCTTGGCCTGCCGATCACGCCAGCCCAGCTCGCCGAGATGCGGGCCCACCTCGAGACGGTCGATTTCGGCAAGGCGGCCGACTACGAGAAGCGGATGCGGCACGACGTCTTCGCCCACCTGCACGCCTTCGCCGACGACTGCCCGGCCGCCCGGCCGATCATCCACCTGGGGGCAACGAGTGCGTTTGTCACCGACAATACCGACCTGGTGCTGATCCGCGAGTCGCTCGACTTGGTCGCCGCCCGGCTGGCGACGGTCATCGAGCGGCTGGCTGCCCGGGCCCTCGAGACCAGGGAACTTGTCTGCCTGGGCCGCACCCACCTGCAGCCGGCCCAGCCGACCACGATCGGCAAGCGGATCTGTCTCTGGATTCATGATCTGCTGCTCGATCTCGAGGAGGTCACCCACCGCCGCAAGCTGTTGCGGGCCCGTGGGGTCAAGGGGACGACCGGCACGCAGGCCAGTTTCCTCGAACTGTTCGGCGGCGATCATGCCAAGGTCCGCCGGCTCGACGAGCTGGTCGCAGCGAAGCTCGGCTTCCACTCGTCCTATGAGGTGACCGGCCAGACCTACACCCGCAAGATCGACTCCCAGGTCGTCGCGGCCCTGGCTGGCGTGTCGGAGAGCTGCCACAAGGCGGGCAACGACCTCCGCCTGGCAGCCGCCTGGGGGGAGATGGAGGAGCCCTTCGAAAAGGAGCAGGTCGGCTCCTCCGCGATGCCCTACAAGCGGAATCCAATGCGAGCCGAACGAATGTGCGGCCTGGGGCGGTTCGTGATGGGCATGGCGGTGACGGCCGGCCAGACCGCGGCGACGCAGTGGCTCGAGCGAACCCTCGACGACTCGGCCCCCCGGCGGCTCGTGCTGCCGCAGGCCTTTCTGGCAACCGATGCCCAGCTGGTGCTCTACGCCAACATCGCAGGCGGGCTGGTCGTGCTGCCCGGCGGCGTTCGCAAGAACCTCGAGGCGCATCTGCCTTTCCTGGCCGCCGAGAAGATTCTGATGGCCGGCACGAAGGCGGGCGGCGATCGGCAGGCACTCCACGAGGCGCTGCGGGCCCATAGCCACGCGGCAACCGCTCGGATTCGCGAGGGGGAGGCCAACGACCTCGCCGACCGGCTGGCGGCCGACCCGCTCTTTGCGGCGGTCGATCTGGCAGCGGCGCTCGCTGCCGATGATCTGGCGGGCCGCTCGGCCGAGCAGGTGGAGGAGTTCATCGCGGGGGCCGTCCAGATGGCCCTGGCCGACTGCCCCGCCCGGGCCCCCGAGGCCACCCTCAAGGTCTGAGGCCCAGGCAGTCTCGGGCAGCCAGGCCGCACGCGGCGTGGGGGCAGGCTTGCAGCCTGCCCAGGTCCGAGCGAGCGGCCGAACCGGGAGTCAGACCCGGTCTTGAAGCCGTGACGTGCTGCGACGGGTGCGGCAGTCGAGGCAGAGGCCCGTCACGATAAGACGGTGCGACTGGGCCCGAAACTGGTGCCGGGCGGCGACGCTGTCGCAGATCCGTGACAACTCGTCGCTTGAAAACTCGATCAGCCTGCGGCAGCCGGTGCAGTAGAGGTGATCATGCTGCGGATAACCGTAGTCATGCTCGTACACCGCCCGGCCGTCAAGAATCATTTTCTTGAGGAGCCCGGCATCGACCATCTCGGCCAGCGTCCGGTAGACGGTCGGCCGGCTGGCCCGCGATCCAGCGGGCGTCTTGCGGAGGTCGGCAAGCAGTTGCTCGGCGTCGAAGTGCTCGTGGCGACCGGCAACGTAATCGACGATGACTCGCCGCTGCCGGGTTACCCGCTTGCCCCGAGACTGAAGAAACTCCTCAAACCGCTCCTGCGGTGAGAGCGATGTTTCTACACTGCCCAGAGAAAACTCTGACGCTACAGCCATGACGAACTTCAGCCTCCTCGCAGATTATAGCCCGCAGGCTCGACGAGAGGGCCACCGACAAGAGCCGGGCTTCAGATGAAGCCCGGCTTTGGCTTACGATCAGCCGAGCCGATCGAGCAGGCGGTCGAGCGCCGCGTCGAGTTTTTCAGGCGTCTCGTAGCTGCCGTCGGCGATCGCGGCCTTGATGGCGGCGACCTTGTCCATCCGGATGTCGGAAGCACCCTCGGCGGCTCGAACCGCCTCGGTCGACAGCGTGACAGCGTCGTGCACCTCGCCGATCCCCTGCTGGCCAGCGGCCTGGGTCGTCTTGATGGCCTCCACGCCCTTGGCGGCAGGAATGGCCTGGGCACCCTGCGTCGAAAACACGCCGAAAATATTCATCTCATTCTCCTTCCCCTGTCGTGAATCCGTTCACCCCCGAACGATCTGCTTACGCAGCGACCGGCCGATTGGTTCGTCTGGATTCCTTGGTGGTTCACTGCTCCGCAAGTCAGTCGCTCATCCGCCGACGGGTTTTCCGAAAGCAGGATAACTGGATGCTTGCCGTCTCCATTGTTGCCGCGCTTCCGGAAACCGGCGATGCCATCTTTACGGGCCAACCGCCGGTCGGTGCCGCCGGCCTCCGCCGTCGACCTGCGCCGCAATTTTTCTTCATCGGCAGTTCCGGCGAGGAACTTCAGCATTTTTTTTCCGTGCCGATTTTCGGCGTCCTGATGGCCCGTGGCTTGCCTGCCTTGCCCAGCCTGGCAGGGCCGGCTCGCCGCCTCATGCAGCTGCCTACATGGCAAACTCCCGCTTCCGGCGGCCGAGCTGGTTTTGGAGCCGCTCCACGATTGCCGAATGCATCTGGCTGACACGGCTCTCCGAAAGGTCGAGGGTTGCCCCGATTTCCTTCATCGTGAGTTCCTCGTAGTAGTAGAGGATGATGATCAGCCGCTCGTTGCGATTGAGCCCCTTGGTCACCAGTCGCATCAGGTCGTGCTTCTGGATCCGCCGGGTGGGGTCGTCGCCCTTCTTGTCCTCCAGGATGTCGATCTCGTGGACATCCTTGGAGCTGTCGGTCTCGCACCACTTCTTGTTGAGGCTCACGAGGCTGACGGCGTTCGCCTCGACCAAGAGCTTTTCAAACTCCTGCCGGGAGAGGCCCATATGCTCGGCCACTTCGGAATCAGCCGGGGTGCGGCCGAGCCTGGCCTCCAGGGTCTTGATCGCCTCGTTGAGCTTGCTGGCCTTGCTGCGGACCAGCCGCGGCACCCAGTCCATCGTTCGGAGCTCATCGAGCATCGCCCCGCGGATTCGGGGGACGCAATAGGTCTCGAACTTGACGCCCCGCGACATGTCGAAGGCGTCGATCGCGTCCATCAGCCCGAAGGTGCCGGCGGAGACGAGGTCATCGAGTTCGACACCGTCGGGCAGCCGGGCCCAGATCCGCTCACCGTTGTATTTGACGAGCGGCAGATAGATCTCGATCAGCCGATTGCGGAGATCTTCGCGGGTCTGGTCTTGCTTGAATTCCTGCCAGAGGGCCAGCATCTCTTCGGCCGACCGCTGCGTGCGTACTGCCACGTCATCCTCCTTGATGGGCGTGCTTGATGGGCGTGCGTGATTGACCCGGGAGAAGGCCGGGATTGGCCCGGCCTGGCCGCGAGTCCTCGTCCGCCACCACGGGCGATCCTTTTTCGGATGATCCGTGGCGGCGGCATTCAGGTCAGACCGCCAGACGGCCGAACATCGGCCGTGCCAGCGGGCTCACTCAACTCTTTCTTGTGACGGCCCTCCCGACCGCCTCGATACTCCATTGCTCCTGGTTCACCATGGGTCTCTGTCTTGTCTCGGTTGCCATGCGGGTCAATGGTTCAGGCAGCCCAGGTCTTGTCGTCGGGCCGCTCGCGAGCCTCCTGCCCGCCGGTCGCCTGCTGGCCGGTGCTCGTTCCGGCGGCCACGGTGGCAAACACTTCGAGCTGCGGCTCGTGGACAACCATCTCCTCGGTGAGCACCCGCAGATCGGGAAGCGGACGAGCCAACGCCTCGCGGATCGGATGCCGCATCCCCGCCGGCACCAGCAGCACCGGCTGACCGCCGCGTTCGATGGCGACGCGGGTGGCCCGCCGGATCTCCGCCACCAGGCCAGCTGGTGGCCGCCACGCAGCACCCGCTCCGGGCCGCAGGGCGTCGAGACCGGCCGGGGCGAGCCGCACCGCAGTGAGCCTGCCCTCGGGATCGCGTGCCCGGCGGCAGATTGAGCCTGCCAGCCGGCGTCGCACGATCTCGGCGAGCTGCCACGGTTCGGCCGCCTCGGCGGCATGGTCGGACATGATCTCGAGCAGTTCTGACAAGGGCCTGATCGGCACCCCCTCGCGGAGCAGGCATTGCAGCGTCCGCTGAATCCGGGCCACGGAGAGCACTCCCGGCACGATCTGTTCCACGACGGCCGGCTGGCTGGCCCGCAGGGATTCGACCAGCCGGCTGACCGCATCGCGGGACAGGAGCCGGTCGGCATGGCGTCGCACGCTCGCCTCGAGGCTGCGGGCGACCACCGCCGCGGCCTCGAACGCCGCCCCGCCCTGCCCGGTGACGGCCTCGGCGCGGGCCTCGCTCAGCCAGGCGGCGGCCCGCCCGGTGAGCGGATCGACGGCAGGCTCCCCGTCGGCAAGACGCTCGCCCAGCGGCGGCAGCACCAACTGCCGGCCGGCCGGAATCTCGCCCTCGACGACGATGTCACCGGCGATCGTGATGCGGTAGCCACGGCCGGCCAGGCGGAGATCGTCGCGAAGCGACACGGCAGGCAGCACGATGCCGAGGTCGCCGGCCAAGGTCCCCCGCAGTGCGGCCACGGCGGCCGCCAATGGGGCAGCGTCGCCGGCCACCAGATGCACGAGGCCCTCGCCGAGTTCCAAGACGATCCGCTCATCGGCCAAGACATCAGCGGCCACGGCCGTCGCGGCAGCTGCCGACGCTGGTGACGCGGCCTGCCCAGTGGCCCTCGCATTCGCGGCCGTACGACTGGCCTGCTGCGGTGGTTGTTGCGGGGCGGTTCCCCGCCGGGAGGCGACGACCGCCGCCACGGCGACAGCGAGGGCCATCGCAGCCAGCGGCAGAAACGGAAGCCCCGAGACCGAGAGGAGCCCGAGGAAGACGGCCGTGATCACCAATACGTGGGGACGAGAACCGAACTGGCGGCCGAGTTCCCCGGAGAGATCGACCGACTGCGTCGACCGGGAGAGGAGCAACCCAGTCGCCACCGACACAAACAGCGCCGGCACGGCGCTCGCCAGGCCGTCGCCGATCGTCAAGAGCGAGTAGACGCCCAGCGCCTTGTCGGCGGGCATACCGTATTCGGCCATCCCGATCGCCAGGCCACCCACGAGGTTGACGAGCGTGATCACCACGCTCGCCACCGCCTCGCCGCGGACAAACCGGCTGGCACCATCCATGCTCGCGAAGAAGTCGGCCTGTCGCTGCAGGTCGTGCCGCGCCTGGCGGGCCTGCTCGTGGGTGAACGTGCCCGCCTGGACCTCGCTGTCGATCGCCATCTGCCGACCAGGCAGGCCGTCGAGCGTAAACCGGGCCGCCACCTCGCTGATACGCGTCGAGCCGGCGGTGATCACGACGAACTGAACCACCGCGATGATCGCGAACACAACGCCGCCGACGACGAGGTTGTTGGCGGCCACGAAGTTGCCGAAGGCCGCCACCACCTCGCCGGCCGCCGCCCCGCCATCGAGGGCAGCCCGCGACAGGATCAGCCGGGTGGTGGAGATGTTGAGCACCAGCCGGATCAGGGTTGCCCCCAGTAGGAAACTCGGAAAGACGCTCATTTCCAGCGGCGTGCGGGCCGCCAGCGCGCCGAGCAACGCGAGCACCGCCATCGTGAGATTCGCCGCGAGGAGCAGGTCGACCACGACCGGCGGAACCGGCGCCAGCACCACCAGCACCGCCAGCAGGATCGCCACCGGCAGGGCGTAATCCGCGACGTGGGCTGAGAGCGGCCGTCGCAGGGCGGCGACCGATCCAAACGACTGGGCCATACGGTGACGAGCGGCCGGATGAGCCCGGCCGAGAGGGTGTTGAAAACGAGACAGGCGGCCGGAAACGCTCCGCCGCGAGGGCGGGACAGTAGCGGGGCTCCTGCCACCAGTCCAGACCGCTCCAAGAGCCCATGAACAGGCGTTTCCAGCTTCGACGACCCTATAGAAGCTCCCCGGCGCGAGCCGGGGGGCCGGCGGGCGTTGGGCCGTCCGACTCCCGATGACCGCAAACCGCCCACCACCAACACGCCCAAAACGCGATCACCACCGACACGCCCCACCACATCCCCGTATCATGCACCGCGGAAATTTCTCCCGGGAGCCCCGCATGCACTTCGAACGCTTCGGCCTGTCATTCGATTACCCCGACAACTGGTCCCTCGACACCGAAGACAGCGAGGGACGGTTCGCCACGGCCACCGTGCAGTCGCCCGATGGGGCCTTCTGGTCGGTCAGCGGTCACGCCCCCGGCGGTGACCCGGCCGCCCTGGCGGAGGCATTCGTCGCAGAGATGCAGGAGGAATACCGGGAACTCGACGTCGAGGAGGCCGCGACCGAAGTGGCCGGCCAGCGGCTGCCGGGCTTCGATCTCAACTTCTACTGCCTCGACCTCACCAACACCGCGGAGGTGCGGACGCTCGCCACCGAGACGGCGATCTACCTGATCATCACCCAGGCGGAGGATCGCGAATGGGAAGAGGTGGCCCCGGTTTTCACCGCGATCACCACGACCTTTGTGCGGGGCCTGGCGGGCTAACAAGGCCGTCGGGTCCTGCCCGCGATGCGGGCCGTCTGATCACCGTGCACGCCGTCCCGGCCGCCCGGCGGATCGCGGAAAGATGGCTGCCCCAGAAGTTCTGCTGATGGGGGCTGTTGTGTCGCCACACCCGAGCGACGTGCCTAAGATCCGCGACCCAGCCGGGCCATGCTGCGGGCTCCACTTCCCGCGGCAGAAACACCACGATGCAGATGGCGTGCCAAACCGGCGTCCACCGCCAAATCGGCCCAGTTGGTTCCGGTTGGCGAGTCAGGGAAGACCATGCGGCCCCGCAGCCGTCGCAGGGCTCCCAGATTTACAAGCCTGCAACCTGCAAGACCGTTAGGTCCGTCGCCCTGCTTTGCAAATCTTACAGTCAGCCACTCTTACAGCCTGCCAACTCGACCGCGGGCGACTGCGGCAGCCTGCTCGTAGATCTCCTCGTGACCCGCCGCCATCGCGGCGGCGGTGTGCCGACTGCGAGCAAGGGCGTGGCCGTGGCGGCTGCAGGCCGCGGCCCGGTCTGAATCATCGGCGAGCGTCGCGACAGCTCGGGCCAGATCGGCCGGGTCACCCGGCTCGTGCAGCAGGCCGGCCCGCTGATCGTCGAGTAGTTCCGGGAAGGTGCCGTGATCACTGGCCACGACCGGCACGCCGGCGGCCAGGGCCTCGATCACCGGCAAGCCCTTGGCCTCGGGGTGGGTCGTCGGCATGGCGAACAGATCGACTTCTTCAAGCAGGGCGAGCTTGCCAGGCCGGTCGACTTGGCCTCGCCAGTCGAAGCAGTCGGCAAGGCCGAGTTCATCGGCGACCGCCAGACAGCCGGCCAGGTAGGTCCGCTCGGCCTCGACCGTCGCTCCGGCGGCGACGAGCCTGACGTCGCGGCCCTGACCGCGGAGCAGGTGCACCGCCCGGATCACCCGATCGAGCCCCTTCTCCGGGCAGGCTCGGGCCAAATAGCCGACTGTCAGGCCGCCGCGGGCCGCCCGCCTCGCCGCGAGGTCGGGAGGCTCGGCGGGAAAGCCCGTCAGGTCGACCCCGTGGGGCACGACGGCCAACTTCTCCGCCGGGATCGCCATTCGGCCGGCCATGAAGTCGGCATAGAAGTCGTTCAGGGCCACGAACCGACCGACATCGGCCGCCCGCTCCACAAGCAGGCTCCAGATCCGCTCCCGGTAGGGCTCGGGCGTCTGGTCGATGAAGAGATCCTCGCCGGAGAGGCTGCAGACGAGCCCGCAGCCGGTGGCCTGGCGGATCGCCCGGGCCAGGCCGAGCAGGAGCACGTTGGAGAGATGGACGACGTCAGGGCGGACCTCGGCGGCCAGCCAGCGGGCGAGCTTGAGTACCTCCTTCCGCTGGTGCCCCGCCTCGCCCTCGAGCGACGAGACGGTCAGCGGCCCCAGGTCAGCGGGCCGGGCCGAGCCGGTGCGGCCCGAGAGCCAGGCCAGCAGCCGTCGCGAGTCGAGTGGCCGATCGAGAAAGGAGGGCGTGTGCCGCAGGAGCGGAACATGCTCCTGGAGCCAGACGTTGACGCCCCCCATCACCACCCGCTCGATGGCGACGTTCTCCTCGTCGGTCGTGGTCGGCACGTAGGCAGGCACGAGGATCGCATCGCGGCCGCGGTCGCGAAGGGCCCGCACGAGCGTGTTGTCGTGGAGGCACGAACCGCAAATCCGGCCTCCTGCGCCGGCGGTGATATGGACGATCCGCATCAGTCAACGATCAGCGTTGTGAAAAAGGGGACATTCTACTTTTCGATGCCGTTGATACCGCACGAGCGGCGGCTGAAAGCGGAGCCACCGTCGATCTGCGAAAAAGTAGAATGTCCCTTTTTTCACGCGGGGCGGCCCTCCAGCGAGATCACGACCAGGGCCAGGTCGGCAGGGGTGATCCCGCTGACGCGGCCGGCCTGGCCGAGCGTCCGCGGCCGGATGCGGGCGAGCTGCTCGCGGGCCTCGGCCCGCAAGTGGCGAACCGCCGCGTAATCGAAGCCCTCGGGAATCAACCGCTCGGCCATCGTCCGCTGCCGGGCGATCCGCTCGCGGTCGAGGGCGAGGTAGCCGGCGTAGCGGATGTCGTTGACCAGCTGCCTGGCTACCTCTCGGGACACGGCCGCCAGGGACGGGGCCGCCGCGACGCACTCCTCCCATGTGAACTCGGGCCGCTTGAGGAGGTCGGCCAGCAGCGTCCCCCGCAGGCGGGTCGCGGCGAGGGTGGCGTGGGCGGCCTCGATCTCGGCGAGCTTGGCGTCGAGCCGGGCGGCGCGATGGGGCTCGGCCAGCCCGAGCCCGGCGGCCAGCGGCGTCAGCCGGCGGTCGGCGTTGTCGTGGCGAAGGGCGAGGCGATGTTCGGCCCGGCTGGTGAACATCCGGTAGGGCTCGTCGACGCCCCGGGTGACGAGGTCGTCGATCAGGACGCCGATGTAGGCCTGATCCCGGTCGAGCACGAGCGGCCCGCGGCCGGCGAGGCCAAGCGCCGCGTTGGCACCGGCAAGCAGCCCCTGGGCGGCGGCCTCCTCGTAGCCGGTGGTGCCGTTGATCTGGCCGGCCAGAAAGAGGCCCGCCACCAGCTTGCTCTCGAGCGTGACCCGCAACTGGTCGGGAGGGCAGTAGTCGTATTCGACCGCATAGCCGTACCGCATGATCCGGGCCTTCTCGAGGCCCGGCACGAGCCGGAGCATCGCGTCCTGGACATCCCGCGGCAGGCTCGTCGAGATCCCGTTGACGTAGATCTCCCTGGTGTGCCGCCCCTCGGGCTCGAGAAAGAGCTGGTGGCTCTCCCGGTCGGCGAAGCGGACGACCTTGTCTTCGATGCTCGGGCAGTAGCGGGGGCCGCGGGAGTCAATCTGGCCGGTGAACATCGGGGCCCGGTGGAGGTTGGCCCGGATCAGGTCATGGATCGCCGGCGTGGTCCGGGTGATCCAGCAGGAGATCTGCGGCTGCTCGATCGCATCGCTGAGAAAGGAGAAAGGCTGCGGCTCGGGATCGCCCGGCTGCTCCTCGAGCCTGGCGTAGTCGATCGTGCCGCCGGCCAGCCGGCAGGGCGTGCCGGTCTTGAAGCGGTCGATCTGGAAGCCCGCCGCCGCCAGCGACCGGCTCAGGCCGCTGGTGGTGCCCTCCCCTGCCCGACCGCCGGCAGCCTGCGACTCGCCGGTGTGCATCACGGCCTGGAGAAACGTCCCGGTCGTCAGCACGACCGCCCCGGCCCGATACTCGGCATCGCCGCGGACCCGCACGCCGACGATCCGCCCGGCCGGGCTGCCGGGGCCGGCCGCGGCGAGCGGTTCGATGAGCAGTTCCTCGACCGTCTCCTGCCGGAGGTCGAGGTTGGGCGTCTCCTCGATGAGCCGCTTGACCTCCATCTGGTAGAGCTTCTTGTCGGCCTGGGCCCGCGGCCCGTGCATCGCCGGCCCCTTGGAGCGGTTGAGGACGCGAAACTGGATACCGGTCGCGTCGATCGCCCGACCCATGATGCCGCCGAGGGCGTCGACCTCGCGAACGAGCTGGGCCTTGCCAACACCCCCGATCGCCGGATTGCAACTCATCTGGCCGACGGTGTCGCAGTTGGTCGTCAGCAGGGCCGTGGCCGCGCCGAGCCGGGCGGCGGCAGCGGCCGCCTCGACACCGGCATGGCCGGCTCCAATCACGATCACGTCGTAGTCGTAGCAGGTGGGCATCGGGGGCTCGATGTCAGTGAACTGAACGCGTGACTCATGATAGCCCCCTCGTGTATTCTTCGGTTCAACGCCCATTTCCACTGCTGCGAGGAGCCTGCCATGCCGACCGTCAAAGAAATCCGCACCTCGATCGACGAGCTGCTCGACCGCTGGGAGGCGGCGGCGACCGCCCTGGAGCACTCGGCCAACGCGACCGCTGCCACCGTCGCCGAAGAGGTCGATGCCCAGAAGCGAAAGGCGGCCGCGGCGGTCGAGGCGGTCAGGGAGTCAGTGGCGACGCTGGCCGACGTGCCGGAGCAGGCCAAGCGAGAGGCGACCGCCGCCGTGGATCGCGTCCGGGCGGAGCTCGACCAGGCCCGCCAACAGACCCTCGAGGCGGCCCGCGGCCAGCGGGACAAGATCGAGGCGGCCTTCCGCGATCTCCACGAGCGGCTCGAGCAGCTTGGCGACAAGGCCGACACCGGCCTGGAGAAGGCGGCGCTCTCGCTGCTGCTGGCCGAACGGGAACTCGAGCTGAAGACGGAACTGGCGCTGGTGCGATACGCCGCCGGCCACGTCGACGACGCGGTCGCCCTGTCAAAGAGCCGGGAGCAGATGGGCGAGCAGTTTGCCGCCTTCCGCGAGGCCCTCGACGAACATCGCAAGGCGGCCGTCGCCAAGGGCAAGGAACTCGCCGAGTCGCTCGGGCCGATGTTCAACCGGGCCAAGTCGGCCTTCGTGAAGGCCTACGAGGAGTTCACCAAGGAAACCTGAGGCCGCTGGGAGCCGGGAAAGCCCAACGGCCCGCCGTCTCCGGCTCGCGCCGGGGGGCTTTTATTACGTCAACACGCACGCACGCGAAATCCGGGTTCGCGAGGGGTGGGCCCGTGCCAATCGAGCCG
>JAQCJP010000111.1 GCA_027592945.1 Planctomycetota bacterium | reverse complement strand
GCAGCCGCAGTGGCCGGATCGTGGCCGAGCTGATCGTTCGCGCCGACCAAATCCTGCCGCCTGACGTGGTGGAGACAGTCAAGCCGTTCGTCGATCGCTTCCAGGACGAACTGCAGCGGCCGGTCGGCGAGGCGGCGAAAACGGCCGCTACCCCCTCGCCGCTCGAGGCGATGTGGGAGGGCGTCCGCTCGGCCGCCGCCTGGACGCACGCCGAGCCTGCGGGGCAGGGGGCTCCCGACGGATTTGGAGCGCAGCCGGCCGGCGGAGCCGCCGCCTGGCAGCCGCTGCCGGCGGGCCATCCGGCGACCGTCCCAGCGGCACAGCCACCAGCGACCAGCCCGCCGGCCTCGAGCCGATTCTCGCAGCAGCCCGCGTACCAGCAGCCGCCGGGTCAGTTTCCAGTTGGCGCCCAGACGCCGCTGCCGATTCGGTGACGGGCCAACCGGCGATGGGACGCTGGGTTGCCTCGCCAGCCCGCAGTCGCTCGCTTGACGCATCGCCCAGGCTCGGGCCCGCAGGGCAGCAGCCGCGACGGATTCAGCCCGCCGCCTGCAGACGGCCGGCTGTGCGTATCAGCCTAGAAAACAAGGGCTTTGCGGGGGAGCGGTTTCGGACATAAGAGACATTATCGGACGTCGGGGGGCGGCCGCCGCCAGATGGCTGACGGCCGTTTCGTCGCGATGGGAATCAGTTCCTTCGCCTCCTGCGGAGTGGCACGGCTGAGACGGCTTCGCTGGGGCCTCCGCTGGTCACGATTCCCACAAGCTCCTCAAGCGGCCGCCAGCCACCCGGCTCCCCCCTCCTTGTGCAGGTGAGGTGGCGGAACCGGACGGCGGGCCGTTGGGCGGGGTCGCCTCATGCCGGCTGGGGCTCGTCGAGGAAGACGCCGAGCGTGCGGAATCGGTCGTACCGCTGGTCGACGAGCGTCTCCGCCGGTCGGCCGACGAGCTCGCGGAGCGTTCTTCCGAGGTAGGTCTTGAGCCGCATCGCCATCTGACGGGGATGCCGGTGCGCGCCGCCCGCCGGCTCCTCGATCACGGCATCGACGACGCCAAACTGCTTGAGATCCCGGGAACGGAATCGGAGCGCCCGGGCGGCGTCGGCCTTGAACTCGACGCTCTTCCAGAGGATGCCGGCGCAGCCCTCGGGACTGATCACGCTGTAGTAGGCATGCTCGAGCATCGCCACCCGGTCGCCCACGCCGATTCCGAGGGCCCCGCCGGAGCCCCCCTCGCCGATCACCACGCAGATGATCGGCACCGGGAGCGACGCCATCAGGAACATGCTCTCGGCGATCACCTGGGCCTGGCCGCGTTCTTCCGCACCGACGCCCGGATAGGCGCCCGGCGTGTCGATCAGGCAGATCACCGGCAAGCCATACTTCGCCGCCAGCCGCATCTTGCCCATCGCCTTGCGGTAGCCCTCGGGGTGGGCGCAGCCGAAGTGGCAGGCCTGCCGCTCGGCGAGCGTCTTGCCTTTTTGATGGCCGATCACCATCACCTTGTATTGGTCCAGCTTCGCGAAGCCGGTGAGCATTGCCCGGTCGTCGCCATAGGCCCGGTCGCCGTGGAGCTCGACAAACTCGTCGAACACGAGATCGAGATAGTCGCTCGTCTTGGGCCGATCGGGGTGCCGGGAGACCTCCACCGTTTGCCAGGGATCGAGGTTGCCGAAGATCTCCCGCTGCACCTCGACGAGCTCCCGCCGCAGCCGGCGAAGCTCTTCCTGTTCCTGGCCGCCCAGGGGCGCGGCCTCGAGGGCCGCGATGCGGTCCTCGAGTTCGTAGATCGGCTTCTCGAGCGGCAGACGATGGAGTCCGGCGGCCATGGGAACACCTTCACGGGCGGATGAAACGACGCCTGGAGTTTCCCGGGCGGCCGCAGGCTGCGTCAACTGGAAATCGGCCGCGGGCGTGTTCGGAAAGCCTGCTGGTCAGCCGCCGACAGCCGCCCGCTCCACCAGCCGGGTCGAGCGGAGCTCCGCCAGCACTTCCTGCATCGATTTCGGGCGGTCGCCCGGTTTCTTGGCCAAGAGCCGGCGGAGAAACCTGGCCGCTCCCGATGTCGCCAGCGGGGCGAACTTGTCGACGGGCGGCACCGGTGCCGAGACGTGCTTGTTGAGCAGTTCGTTGGTGTCGGTCGCCGTGTAGGGCGGGCGGCCTGCCAGCAGTTCGAAGAGCACGCAGCCGTAGGAGTAGATGTCGCTGCGGGCGTCGAGGGCCTGGCCGCGAATCTGCTCGGGCGACATGTAGCTCGGCGAGCCCTGGGCGGGCGTCTTGCCGCCCAAGAGCTTGCCGAGCAGGCCCGAGGCCCGGCTGGCGATGGCAAAGTCGATCAGCTTCACCTGTCCTTCGGGCGTGGCCAGCACGTTTTCCGGCTTCACGTCGCGGTGCACCCAGCCGCGGCCGTGGACGTGATCGAGGGCCAGGGCCAGTTCCGTGACGAGTCGCTGCAGCCGCGGCACGAGCTGATCGACCCCCGCTTGAACTTGCTTCTTGAGGTTGGGGTGCGGGAAGAGTTCGATCACCAGATGCGGCAGCCCCCCCTCTTCCGAAAATCGGTCGATCTTGATGATCGTCGGATGGTCGAGCGACTTGGCCACCTTGAGTTCGTGCTCGAGATAGGCCCGCTCGGCGGGGTCGGACGCCTTCAGCGGCACGACCATCTTCACCGCCCACGCCTGGCCCCGTTTGTCGGCGGCTTCCCAGATCTGGCAGTTTCGGCCGACACCGATCTGTTGGACGAGCTTCAGGGGGCCGAGCCGTTCGGGGATTTTTGACATGGTGGTGGAGCGGTCTCGGGGGGAAACCGAGGGTCGGGAGCGAGTTGGGTGGATAGGAGGATCAGCCCCTCCGGCGGCGCCGTCGGGCCGGCAGCCGGCCGGCTGCGAGCGGCGAGCGCCTCCGCCAGCCATTGCGAACGGCGACGTCCCGCGCCCACCATCACCAGCGAACCGGTGATGATCCGAACCATGTTGTACAAAAATCCGTTGCCCTCGACTTCAACCCAGACCTCTGACCCCGCCGGCCCCGCTGTCGGGTCGGCCCGCTGGACGGTCAGGGCATGGATCGTGCGGACCTTCGAGAGCCGCGGTGAGTTGGCCGTCTCGAAGCTCGTGAAGTCGTGCTCCCCCACCAGATGCCCCCCTGCCGCGGCCATCGCCTCGACGTCGAGTCGGCCCCGCCACCGCCAGACGAGATGCCGCTCGAGCACCGGCTTCCAGGGGGCGTCGTGAATCCGGTAGCGGTATCGCTTGCGAACCGACGCCACGACCGGATTGAAGCCTGGCGGTGCCACGTCGGCAGCGATCACCGTGATGTCGGCCGGCAGATGGGCATTGAGAGCCCGCTGCCAGACGGCCGGCTCGAGCGGGCTGGCGGTGGTGAAGGCGACCACCTGGTCGAGGGCGTGGACGCCCGCGTCGGTGCGACTGGAGCCCTTGGGAAGCAGCCGCTCGCCAGAGATCCGCTCGATCGCCGCGGCCAGGGTTCCCTGCACCGTCCCCCTGCCCGGCTGGGCCTGCCAGCCGGAGTACCGCGTGCCCTCGTAGGCGAGCCGCAGGCGAATCGTGCGGAGGCTGCTCGGCTCGGGGGCGGTCATCCCCCGCGCCGCCCTGCCCCCGCCAGCGCCACCGGATCGCTGGCCAGTCGCTCGGCGATCTGGACGGCGTTGGTGGCCGCGCCCTTGCGGAGGTTGTCGGAGACGCACCACAGCGCGATCCCGGCCGGACAGGAGTCGTCCTCGCGGATCCGACCCACGAAGACCTCGTCGCGGCCGCGGCAGCCCAGCGGCGTGGGATACCGCATCGCGGTCAGCTCGTCGTCGACGACCACGCCGGCCGCCCCGGCCAGCAACTGGCGGGCCTCGTCGACCGACAGCTTCCGCTCGGTCTCGATCAGCAGCGACTCGCTGTGGCAGTCGGCCACCGGCGCCCGCACGCAGGTCACGCAGAGGCCGATCGACGCGTCGCCGAGAATCTTTCGCGTCTCGTGGACCATCTTCATCTCTTCACTGGTGAAGCCGCGGTCTTTGTGGGAGCCGATCTGGGGAATCAGATTGGCCGCGATCGGGTGCGGAAAGATCTTCCGCAGTCCCTCGTCGCCGGCGAGCCAGGCCGCGGCCCCCTGGCGGAGCTCCTCGCAGGCCGCCAGGCCGGCACCGCTGACGGCCTGGTAGGTGCTCGCCACCACCCGCGTGACTCGGGCCGCATCGTGGAGGGGCTTGATCACCATCACCATCTGCGTCGTCGAGCAGTTGGGGCTGGCGATGATGCCGCGATGGCCCGCCAGGGCCTCGGGGTTGACCTCCGGGATCACCAGCGGGACATCGGGCTGCATGCGGAAAAAGGCGCTCTCGTCGACGACAACCGTGCCCCGCTCGACCGCCCAGGGCACGAACTCCGCCGCCACCTCGTCGGGCGTCGAGCCGATCGCCACGTCGACGCCGGCGAAGGAATCGGGGGCGAGCTCCTCGACATCGAGCGAGGTCCCCTTCACCTCCAGCGGCCGGCCTGCCGAACGGGCCGAGGCCAGGAGCTTCAGGCGGCGGGCGGGAAACTGCCGCTCGAGCAGCAGCTCCACGATGATCCGACCCACGGCGCCGGTGGCGCCGACGACGGCAAGCGTGTCGATCATGCGAGATCCGTTTGGGGCGAGTGGCGTGGGGACGTCCGCAGCGCGGGCAGCAGCCATCGCCAGGTGGCCGCCGGCACGAACGCCAGATTGGCGGTGATCATCGCCAATCCGAACTCCATCATGCCCATTGCCAGCCCGATTCCCAAGTGCACCGCGACCGCCAACGCCAAAAACAGCGGTCGGGTCAGCCGGGGCCAGATCAGGGCCGCGTAGGCCACCTCCCAGAAGAGCGTCACCAGCGTGACCGCATTGACAACGAGCGGCATCCCTGCCGTCCAGGTCAGATCGATAGTCTGGTATTGGATGTTGGCCGCCGCGCCCCAGAGCGCCGTCCCGTCCCACCAGCTGCCGCCAAAGAGCTTCCCGCTGCCCGAGAAGAAGTAGACGACGCAGAGGTGGACCTGGATCAGCCGCAGGGCGATGTTCGCCCGAACAGAGGCCGCCCCCCTGCCCTGCCCCGCCAGGCTCGAGTCGACCGATACGCGGGCCCCGCTTGGGCCCACCGCCAGGCCGATCAGGAGTAGGCCCAGCGTGTCGTCGAGGCCGAAGGTGTTGAGCGGCGCGCGGTTGGCCGCGCTCACCACGGCCGCCAGCGAGACGAGCGCGGCCAGCGGGGTGGCGAGGCCGACAGTCAGCAGGACCGCCGCCGCCAGGGCGATCCCCCCCAGCACGCGAACCGCGTTGGGGTCGTCGGCGGCGAAGAACCAGCTCCACTGCCAGGGCTGGTCGTTGAGCCGCCAGACGTCGCCGGGCGCGAGCCAGCCCCGGGGGCCGAAGAAGGCGTCGGGGTCCAGGAGCCAGACCAGGCACGACCAGGAGAGGATCAGGCCGGTGGCGATCCGGATCACCGCCAGAGGAAGCGGGTCAGCCTCCGAAAACCAGAAGCCGTTCCAGGCGGAGGCCCACTCGGCGAGCCAGCCGCGGACGGGCCCGGTCGCCGCGCGTGTCGCTGTGGCGGTGGTCTCCGCAGGGTCGCGCTGCCGCTCCCCTGCCCCGCTCCGTGGTTTGCTCGTCGTGCTTGTCATCGGTCATCACTCCTGCTGCGGTGGGCGAAACTGCCCAGCGGCGTCACCAGGTCGGGCTCGCGGTTGTCTTCAAGGACATCCTGAGGGCCGGGCAGGAAGTGCTCGACCAACTCCAGCCGCACCCGGCTTCCGCCTTCGCTCCGCAGGAGGTGGTCGGCGACGCCCTGCACCAGCGGCAGCCAGTAGCGGCGGGCTTCTGCCCGGATCTCGGGCGGAGCGTCGATGGGGGGCACCTCGTTGGCGATCTTCTCGGCAACCATGAATCGTCGGTGGTAGAGCAGCCGCGGCCAATCACGCTCGGCGTCCGGGATCGTCCCCTCACGGGTCGACCCATCGGGCATCTTCATCGTCCAGCGGATCGAATGGCCCGGGCCGGGGTTGGGGGCGAAGAAGCGATAGCCGTGGCCGAGGTAGAGGGCTCCGAGCAGCGGGCGGAACGGCTGGAGGATCACCTGCGAGAGTTCCGTCGCCGGGGGCGGGCCCGACAAGGGGGCGATGATCACGCCAGTCAGGTAGACGAGGATCGCCACGGAGCCCAGCGAGCGGACGAGCACCGGTACGGCCATCGCCTTTGGGGGGTGGTCAGGTCTCGGAATCACGAGAGAACCTCGGGACGTGGGGTTTCCTAAAAGCCTAGGTTGCATTTTGGCGGCGGGTCGCCGGTTTTGACTTCACGTCGTGCAGGCCCGGGAGAGCCCATGCCATCTCGCCGGACGCTCGCTCCGGGCTTCCTGCCCTCCGCTCGCTCGTGGGAAACCTCGCTTCGCCACGGGCACCGATCCGCGAAGCGGATTGGTCGGCTGCGCTCGGTTTCCCAACGCCGTCTCGATTGGCACGGGCTCTCCCTCGCGGGGCCATGGTTCATTGTGTGGGGATCACAAAAAAACCTCCCGCGTGGCGCTGGGCCACGCGGGAGGCTTCCACTGCACTGAAAATCCTTGGGACCGGCAGGCTACCGCAGGGAGGCGGTTGCTTCGGCCGGGGCCGTGGCGGGGTCGAGGGTCAGCTCGACCGAGTCACCGGCGGCGAGGTCGATCACCTTCGAGATCGTCCGCTCGCTTCCGTCGACCACGGTCTGGACCGTCACCTCGTAGTTCCGCCAGACCTGCCCGGCGGCGAGGGTGGCGGTCTCGAAGTGCCGCACCTCGCCGGTCGAGCCGGTGGCGTTGCCCGCCAGGAAGACCTTGGCGTCAGCCGGGACGTGGAGCGTCAGGCTCGTCGTGGCGACGGCCGGAGCCTCCGTCTCGAACGAAACCCGCGACCGCTCGCCCGCCGACAGCGTGACGACCTTGGTCGACTCCTCGGTCTGGCCGTCGCGCTCAATCGCCATCCGCACCACGAACTCGTAGGCCTTGCCCTCGGCAAGTCCGCGGGACAGGAAGCGGCGGAGCGTGCCCGTCGACGACGTCTTGGCCCCGTTGACGAAAATCTCGGCGTCGGCCGGCACGCTCACCAGGAGCAGGCCGCCGTCAGCCGGGACGCTCGTCGAGTCATCCGCCGCCGGAGTGGCCGGAATCGCCGGCGGGACGCCGATCACTTCGCCGTCGACGCTCGAGGGCACCTCGTTGATCACGCGGTACGACTCGATCGGCATCGCGGCCGAATAGCCCTCGACGTAGGTGGCCGTGGCGTAGCCACCGTAGGAGCCGTAGCTGCCGCCTGACGATCCGCCCGAGCTCCCACCGGAGGAGCCCCCCGACGAACCGTAGCTGCCGTGGCTGCCGTAGCTACCGCCCGACGAGCCGTGGCCGGAGTGCCGGTAGGCCCGCATGGCCCGACGATACGTCCGCCGGGAGCCCCAGCTGCCGTGCGAGCCGTGGCTGCCGGAGGAGCCGTAGCTGCCCCCCGACGAGCCGCCACCGTACGAGCTGTAGCTCCCGCCGGAGGACCCGCCCGACGAGCCACCGGAGGACCCGCCGGAGGAACCACCAGACGAGCCGCCCGACGACCCGCCGGACGAACCGTAACTGCCGTGATGACGCCACCCAGCCTGGGCGTCACATGTCGCCGCGGCAACGGCGGCAAACGTGACAACCCCGGCGACCTTCAACCAGCGACGCTGCGCCATGTCTATCAATCTCCCAAGGAAATGCATGAATCAGGATCCGCGAAAATCCCGCCGACCCCGAACTGATTCCGGGCGACGAGCCGCTTGCACAGAGAGGATAGTTTGGCGATTAGGCAGTTCAAGGCAAATGGAAAACTTGGGGAAAGTTTTCTGGCTGCCTCGGGTGACCGGCCTGCCGACATGGGAAAAGCCCTGGAAAAACAGTTCAATCCCGCTTTTCTCCGGCAGCCTTTCCAGAAGTTGGACCCGTTGGAGGGCCGCCGGCTGGCCGGATCCCGACCAGTTGAATGTCGAAGATCAAGACCTCGTTGGGCTCAATCGCGGGCGGGGATCCCTCCGGCCCGTAGCCCAGATCAGGCGGCAGCCAGACCCGCCAGGTGGTGCCCACCTCCATCTTCACGAGGGCCTCCTGCCAACCGGGCACCACTCCCCGAAGCGGAAACACGGCCGGCGATCCAGCCGGGTCCGTCCCATCGAACTCGCTCCCGTCGATGTGGGTGCCCCGGTAGTGGGCCTCCACGAGGTCATCGAGCGTGGGCCGGGCTCCCGATCCCTGTACCAAGACCTCGTACTGCAAGCCACTGGGCAGCGTCGTGACGCCCTTCCGCTTGCCGTTGGTCGCCAGAAAGGCCCGCCCGGCGGCCAGGTTCTTTTCGGCCGCCTCAGCCATCTGGGCCGCGATCCGGCGGTCGCGCTCTTCCATCTGTTTTTCAAACTCGGCGAGCACCCGTCGGAAGCCCGCTTCGTCGAGTCGCGGCGGCGCATCGCTGACCGCATCAGCCAGGCCGCGGCCCAGGGCGGCCGGATCGAGGGGCGTGCCGAGGGCGCGGTGGTCGGCGATGATCCGCTGCCCGATCCGGTAGCCGAGCGCATAGCCGAGTTGTTCGGCCGGTGTGTCGAGCTCGGCGGCGGTGGCCGCGGCGGCCGCAGGAGGGGCGAGCGGTTCCGCTGTCTGGCTGGAGCCCGGCCGAAGCGGCAGGAGAGCGAGCAGGCCGACGAGGCACGTGCGGTTGATGACGGCCCGCTCCCGCGAGCCGCGGTGCATGGCGGTTGCCATGGAAAGTCCTCCGGTGACATCCCGGCGACGACAGCCTGTGGCCATCTCCCACCGAGGCGGTCGAAGTCTATCCCAGGGTGGTGCAAGCCCGCGACGCGGACCTGGGCGGGCCGACGGTTGTGGGAGAACCTGCCTGACTCCGTTTCGGGGAATCCCAGCTGCTGGACTCCGGTCAGTCCGTTGCCGGTTTGGCGAGGGCGCCGCGGGTCAGGCGGAGGAAGGCTGTCTCGAGGTCGATCTCCTCCTCGCGGACTTCGACGATGCCGTGGCCCGCGGCCACGAGGCGGGCGATCAACGAGGCGTGCTCGGTGGCATCCTCGGCCAGCGTGACGCGAAGCTCGCCGTCCTTGACCTCGACCCGCTCCACCCCGGCGCAGCCGGAAAGCAGTTCGGCGGCGGGCTCGACTGGTCCGGTCAGGCGGATCCGAACGACCGGCCGGCCCCGCACGCTCGCCAGCAGGTCCTTGACCGCTCCGCAGGCCAGCAACTGCCCGTACTCGATGATCCCGACGCGATTGCAGATGTCGGCTAGCTCCGGAAGGATGTGGCTCGAGACGAGGATCGTCTTGCCCATCCCCTGGAGCCGCTTGAGCAGGTTTCGCATCTCGATGCGGGCCCGCGGGTCCAGCCCGCTGGCCGGCTCGTCGAGCAGGAGCACCTCCGGGTCGTGGAGGAGCACGCGAGCCAGCCCCAGCCGCTGGGTCATCCCGCGGGAGAGGCTTGTGACGAGTTCGTCCCGCTTGGCCGTCAGGTCGACAAGTTCCAGCGACCGATCGGCGACCTTCTTGCGGGCCGGCCCGTCGATCCGGTAGGCGGCCGCGAAGAACTCGAGGTATTCGCTGACCCGCATATCGTCGTAGACCCCGAACACGTCGGGCATGTAGCCGATCGCCCGGCGGATCTCGCGAGGATGCGTGTGGACCGAATAGCCGCAGACGTAGGCCTCGCCCCAGGTCGGGGCAAGGAGCGTCGAGAGGATCCGGATCGTCGTCGTCTTGCCGGCTCCATTGGGGCCGATGAAGCCGAACAAATCGCCCCGCTCCAGCTCGAGGTCGAGGCCGTCGAGGGCGACGAAGTCGCCATACTTCTTGGTCAGGTCGACCGTTCGGATCATGGCGTGGCTCCTGTTGAATGCTGGGCATCCTTGGCCGCCAGCGGCACCGCGATGCGGATCCTGGTGGTGCCCTCCTCTGCCGGCGGCAGTTCGTCGACGGCCCCCGCATCATCGGCCAGGCGGATCGTCCAGGTCGAGCCCCGGAATCCAGGCGGCGGCGTTCCCACGAGTACAGCCCGATCGACCGCGAGCAGCCCCGAGAGGTCGAGTCGACCCAGGCGGCCGGGCTCGAGGCTCGTGTAGGCGAACCCCCCGACAGCCTCGTAGAGGCCGGCCACCTCGAGAATCCGCGGGACGCTCGTGGCCGCCGGATCCCACGCCGCCGCCTGATCGCGGTCGCCGGTCGCCTTCCGTCGGGTCACCGCCGCCGCCAGCGACCGCGGGCCGCGGCCCGCCTCGACGTCGAAGACCTCGCCCGGCTCGAGGTCGCCAACGTCATAGAGCCAGCTGCCATGAATCAGCTGGCAGTCGGCCAGCGGCACCGGCAGATGGTGGGCGACGGTGCCGTGGACCAGCCCCCTTGCATCCCGCGTCAGACTGCTCGTCACGATCGGCTGGGGGAGCCGGCCGGTCCAGTTCGCCTCGAAGAGCCGGCTTGAAGCTGCCGCCACCGGCACGCGATCGAGCGTGGCCAGCGTCGGGCCGTAGGCGTAGTCGCCAGCCGCCAGGGAGGGGTGGGGCACCGCTGCATCGACGCCACCAAAGCCCCGCCCGGCATCGGCAAACCAGCTGACAGCCGCCTCGGGTTCCGGAACGGCCTGCAGAGACGGGCTCGGCCGGATGCCGACATCGACTCGGCCGTTGGCGGGCGTCCGCACGGCAAGCCAGGTCGAACCCCGGGCCAGTCCGCCTGCGGCATCGATGTCGAGCACGTCGGCCACGCGTGCCGAGGCGGCCTCCCCGAGGCCCCACGATCGGCCGAGGGCCCACGACGCGAGGACGAATCCGCCCGCCAGGACGGGCAGGGTGAGCCATGAGATCCAGGGACGGCCCGACCGGCTCACCAGCCACCAGTCGAGCGGGTACAGCGCGAGGACGTAGAGCACGCCGAGGCCGATGATCATCTCGAAGGGCACGGCTCGGGCCGCTCCTCCTGCCGCCGGCGACTCGAGGGCGATCCGGAGCTGCCCGGCCAGATCAGCCGCTGCCTGGAGCCCGGGCCTCGTGACGACGAGACTCGCCTCGGAGGCGGCCGCTCCGCTGAGCAACGCAGCCAGCAGCCGATCGCAGGCCGGCCAAAGGCTGCACCACGGCTCGTCGACGTCGACCGCGATCCAGACGATCACCCCCAAGCCATGGGCCCGCCGCACGACGAGCGGCAGATCCTCGGGCCGGGAGCCCTCGAAGACCTCGATCAGGCCGGCCACGCCCTCGGGCCCCTCGAAGAGAGGCACCTCGATCCCGCCTGGAGGAGCGCGTTTCGCCAGCCCACCGGCGCCCGTGAAGGCCTCGATCGCGCCGAACTGCCGCAGTGGGACAAGCCGTGGAGACATGCCGGGCAGCCAGTCGGCCACTGCCGAGCCTTTGTCCGCGAGGGCGACCGCCGAACGGCCCGCCGCCAGGACGAGCAGCCCCCCGCGGCGGACCCAGCCGTCGATCGCCGCGATCGTGGGAGCGGGAAGTGCCGCGGCCGCCGCTCCGCTGAGGAGCGCCGCGTCGAAGGCATCGAGGTCGAGCGGCGTGCGGGGCGCGACTCCCTGAGGTGTCGTCAGTGGAACCAGTTCGGCGGGGGAGCGATCGCCCGCCACCAGG
>JAQCJP010000110.1 GCA_027592945.1 Planctomycetota bacterium | reverse complement strand
GCCGGGTCAATCGCCGCCGCCGCGGCCACGCGCCGCTCGAGGAGCGAGAGGGCCGCCGCCCCCACGCCCACGCCGGCGGTGCCCAGGAAGGCCCGCCGGGCCATCCCGGTCGTGAAAGCTTCTCGCGCCTGCAGGTCGAGGTGATTCATCGCCTTCGCTCCGGTCAGTTGCGGGTGATCGTCTCGTCGAGGTTGAGCATCAGGTTGGCAACGAGCGTCCAGGCGGCGAGTTCTCGGGGGGCCAGCCCGGCCGGCGGTCGAGACTCGCCGTGGGCAATCGCCTGGCTGGCCGCCTCCGGGTCGGCATCGTAGCGGGCCCGGTTACCGGCGATCAGCTCGGCCACGATCGCCGCCTCCTTGGCCGATGGCGGACGGGCCAAGATCGTCTTGTAGAGCCATTCAATCCGAGCGGCATCCTCGGCGTCGGCCTCGGTCAAGGTCCGCGCAGCGAGCGCTCGGGCAGCCTCGACGTGCTGGATGTCGTTCATCAACTGCAGGGCCTGCAGCGGCGTGTTGCTCCGCTCGCGGCGGCTGCAGAACTGCTCCCGATTGGGGGCATCGAAGTTGACGAGCGCTGGATGCGGCGCCGTCCGCTTGAAGAACGTGTAGAGCGTGCGGCGGTAGAGGGCGTCGCCGGAGTCCTGCTTGTAGAACCGCGTGTTTGACCCGCCAAAGCCGACCGGCTCCCAGATGTTGGGTGGCTGGTAGGGCTTGACCCCCTTGCCGCCGAGGGTACGGACGAGCAGCCCTGAGACCGCCAGGGCATTGTCGCGGATCTGCTCGGCGTCGAGGCGAATACGCGGGCCGCGGGCCAGGAGCCGGTTTTCGGGGTCGACGGCGATTTGTTCCTGCCTGGCCTCGCTCGCCCGGCGGAAAGCCCGGCTGGTAACCAGCAGCCTGACCATCTGCCGGGTATCCCAGCCGCTCTCTCGGTATTCGGCCGCCAGCCAATCAAGCAGCTCCGGATGCGCCGGCGGCTCGCCCTGCAGGCCGAAGTCTTCGCTCGTCTTGACGAGGCCGACGCCAAAGAACTGCTGCCAGATCCGGTTTGCCGCCACGCGGGGCGTGAGCGGGTGGTCGGCCGAGACGAGCCAGTTCGCCAGATCGAGCCGGTCGGGTGTCTTGCCATCGGCCACCACCAGCGGCGGGAGAAAAGCGGGCGTGCCCCGCTCCACCTTCTCACCCGGGCTGTCGTAGGCGCCCCGCTCCATCACGAAGCTGTCCCGCATCTTCGGATTGTCGGTGAAGATGAAGGTCAGTGGGATCTGCTTGTCGAGTTCGGCCTTGGCCTTGCCGTTGGCATCGAGGGCGGCAACGGCGGCGACGAACGCCGCGGGCTTGTCCGCCCAGACCTTGGTGAGCCAGTGGCGGCGGATCCGCTCAACGTCTTCCGGTTTGGTCGTCTTCTCCGGGCCGGCCTTGACCAGGCCGCGGAGATCCCCGGGCACGTCGTCGAGTTTGTCGTTGCCCACGCGGGCCTGCCACCAGGCGGCAAGCGATCGCGTGGGATCGGCCGCAGGGTCGTTCACGCTCACGCCGCCGACCAGATCCCAGCGGACATGGCCGTCGAACTGCGTCACCGCAAAGCCCTTGATCGTCATGCCCGGCTCAAGGCCCATCGCCTTGGCCGGGACAGCCAGCCGCACCCATTTCCCCGTCTCGGGCAGCGGACCGGCGTGGTGCCGCGACGGCGTGCCGAGGTCGCCCCAGGGAATCGCGTTCGGCTCGCCCCAGACCGCCCGATGCTTCCAGCCGTCGGTGTGAAACTGGATCATCACGCTCTTGGGTGGAGCAGCCGGGTCGAGCCAGACGTGGGCGAAGATCTCCTCGTCGGGCCGGATGACAATCTCAGCCGCGCCGCTGTCGTAATAGTCCTGGCCGATCCCGACGGCCGTCCGTTCGAGGCTCCGCTGCCCGGAGAGTACGCCCGCGGCCGCGTCGCCGGTGAGCCAGGCAGTCGGGTGCGCGGCCTGGCCACCGCTCTTCACCGCCGCCCCCGGCGGAAACTCGTCGTCGAGCCAGACGGTCTCGAGCCGCTCGGGCTCGGGTCTGGGATCGAGCGTCGCCGGGTCAACATATTCAATGGCGGCCAGGACCTCGGCGAGCGACTGCTCGAGCCCGGGACGGGCGGCCTCGAGATCGGCCAGCTGCCGCTCCTGCTCGACCGAGGGCACCTTGATCACCGGCGGCGTGTCGATCTTGTTGCCGTCGAAGCCAGGGTCGGCGGCGGAGTTGAAGAAGGCGTACAGGGAGTAGAACTCCTTGTGCGAGATCGGATCGAACTTGTGGGAGTGGCAGACGGCGCACTGGCCGGTCAGGCCCATGAAGGCGTTGGTCATCGTGGCCGTGCGGTCGACCGCGTAGCGGAACAAGAGTTCATCGTTGATCGAGCCCCCTTCGCTCGTCGTCACGTTGCACCGCGAGAAGCCGGTGGCCACTTTCTGGTCAAGCGTCGCATCCGGCAGCAGGTCGCCGGCGAGCTGCCAGATCGTGAACTGGTCGAAGGGGAGGTTGTCGTGGAAGGCCGTCACGACCCAGTCGCGATAGGCCCACATCTGCCGCTCGTTGTCGAGGTGGAGGCCGTGGGTATCGGCGTAGCGGGCCGCGTCGAGCCAGTGGCGGGCCATCTCCTCGCCGTGGTGCGGGCTCGAGAGCAGCCGCTCGACCTGCTGCTCGTAGGCGTCGGGCGAGGTATCGGCCACGAAGGCATCGACCTCGGCCGGCGTTGGCGGCAGGCCGGTGAGCGCGAAGGAAAGCCGCCGCAGGAGCGTGGGCCGGTCGGCCTCAGGATTGACCGGGAGTTTCTCCGCCGCCAGCCGGGCCTCGAGGAACCGATCGATCGGATTGCGCACGGCCGCGTCGGCGACCGCCGGCACCTCCAGCCGCACGACCGGGCGGAACGACCAGTGCTGCTCGTAGAGGCCGCCGGCGGCGATCCACTTCGCTAGCAAATCCTTCTGTTCGGGCGTGAGCGTCTTGTTGGTGTGCGGCGGCGGCATCACCACGTCGGGATCGGTTTCGACGATCCGGGCGAGGATTTCACTGGCCTGCGGGTCGCCGGCCACGATCGCCCTCGCACCGCTGTCGAGTTCAGCCGAGGCGGCCTCGAAGCTGTCGAGCCGGAGGCCAGCCTCCTGCTCGCCCGGCCCGTGGCAGGCGTAGCAGTTTTCCGAAAGGATCGGCCGGATGTCGCGATCGAACCGAATCGCTGGCTCTGCAGCGGCGGCGACTCCCAGCCCCACCATCGCGAGCAGGCCAACCGGCAGCATGGCGACACGAAGACGCGCCAGGACGCAGCAACCCATGGGAATCGTTTCCTCGGGTCACCCGCGTCGCCGGCCCAGGGAATGCCTCAGGCCGCGGGCCCCCCACACCAGCGGGCGGCCGATCGGCGGGATGAACGGACTCTCTCGAGTGAGTGGCGGCCGCTGCTCGATCGCCGGGCGGCGGACCTCCACGATTCATACTATCGCCTCTTCAGTCCAGCTCCAAAAAGGAAAAATCGGCCGTTTTCCCTTGCGGAACGCGGGATACAGCAACCACGGGCCCGTGTGAGGGTGTCGGGACGCGCACCAGCCGCAGCTTCTGCTCCACGGCAATCCGGCCGGGCCGGCAGACCGTACAATCGCTCCAAACCGGACAGTGCCGCATGATGCCGCTCCTCGCCCAAGGCGATCTGCCCCGACTCGATCTGCCCCCAGGCGCCGTCTCGCTGTTGGGCTGGGCTCTGGCGGGTTACGTCGCCTTCCTGCTGGGCATCAGTATCTATGCCAGCCGCCGGATCCGGAACGAAGCCGACTACGTTGTGGCCGGCCGTCGGCTGCCGCTGTTCCTCGCCTGGGGCACGCTGATCGCCACCTGGTTCGGGGCGGCCACGATGTTTGCCGCAGCCGAGGCGGCCCGCGAGGAGGGGCTCCTGGGGGTCGTGCTCGATCCGCTGGCCTGCGCCGGCACGCTCGTGATCGCGGGGATCTTTTTCGCCCGCCCCTTGTGGAAGATGGAGCTCTACACGATGGCCGACTTCTACCGGGCGAAATACGGCTCGGCGGCCGAACTCACCGGCGCGTTGATCCAGGTGCCGGCCTACTTCTCCTGGATCGCCCTGCAATACACCGCCCTGGCCCGAATCCTCGAGCTCTACTTTGAGATTCCACTGGCCAGCGGGATCCTCATCGTGGCGGCCGTCACGCTCGTCTACACGCTCGTTGGCGGAATGTGGTCGGTCACTCTCACCGACACCGTGCAGATCCTCGTCGCCCTGGTGGGCCTGCTCGTCCTCACCGCCGCCACGCTCTCCGATCCGCTGCTCGGCGACGGGGCACCACTCCGCGGGCTGGCCGTCGTCTACAGCCACGTCGCCGAGACCCACCCGGATCACCTCCGGCTGGTCCCCGCCGAGATGTCGGCCGCGGTGCTCCTCGGCTGGCTGGGCGCCTGGGCCACCGGCCTGTTTGGCAACATTCCGGGCCAGGATCTCCAGCAGCGGGTCTTTGCTGCCAAGAGTCCGAATACCGCTATGCAGGCCTGCATCCTCGCCGGCGTGCTCTACCTCGCCTTCGGGATGCTGCCGGTCACACTCGGCCTCGCTTCGCTCGTCACCCATCCAAACGGCTCCGTCGATCCGGTCAGCTTTCTGGCAGGCGCGTACCTCTCGACCGGGATGCTCGTCGTGTTTGTCGTGGCGGTCGTCTCGATGGTGGTCTCCACCGCGACGAGCGCCGTGCTCGCCCCAGCCACGATTCTCGGTCACAACCTGCTCTCGCGGCTGCCGGGCCTGGCCGGCAACGGCCTGGTCCGGGATCGGCTCTGCGTGGTGCTGGTCTCGCTCGGGGGCATCGTGCTGGCGATGTGGGGCAAGTCGTTGATGGACCTGCTCGACGTCGCCCTCTCGATCCAGTTGGTGGCCCTGTTCGTACCGGTGGTGATGGGCATCTACGGGCGACCCCGGGGCGTGCTGCCGGGCGTGCTCTCGATGCTCGCCGGCTTCACCGCCTGGCTCGTGACTTTCACGATCGAACACCTCGACGGCCGGCTGCCGGAGGCCATGATGGCGGCGGTCACGACCGTCCCCAGCGACTTCTGGGGCCTCGGCTTCGCGATCGCCGGCTACTTTCTCGGCCAGATCCTCTCACCGCCAGGGCTCGAGCGGGAGTAGAATGAGCCGATGCTCAGTCCTGAAACGATCGCCGAATACCGTCGGATGACGCCGGGCCAGCGGCTGGAACTGGCCTTGCAGATGACCGATGAAAACCTGCCCTATCTGGTGCAGGGCCGGCCCGAGGTCGTCGAGCGGCGATTCGAACTGCTGCGGCGCGAAAACGACCTTCGCAACCACAACATGCGGGTGGCGATGGCCCGCACCCGATCGGATCCATGAGCGACCTGGTCTCGCTGTTGCACCAGTTCGCCGATCTCTTCGATCGGCTCACCGTGCCCTATGCGGTGATGGGAGGCTGGGCCGTCCGCCTCTACGCCCTGCCACGTCCGACCTATGACATCGATTTCACCATCGTGATCAAACGCGAGCGACTGCCCGATCTCTATGAGGCCGCCCGCGATGCCGGGTTCAGCGTGCCCGAACAGTTTGCCGCTGGCTGGATCGACAGCGTGGCCGGCATGCCGCTGGTGAAATTTCGCCTGTTCGTGGAGGGTCGGAGTATCGACATCGACGTCTTCATCGCCGAAAGCGATTACCAGCGGGCGATCATGAAGCGCCGGCAGCCGCACCTGGTAGCAGGCCAGGAAGCCTGGTTTGTCAGCCCCGAGGATCTCGTGCTGCTCAAGCTGGTCGCGGGCCGGAAGCGGGATCTGGCCGACATCGAGGACGTTCTGCTCGGGCAGCCGGACGTCGACGAGGCCTACATGCGCCGCTGGGCGGGGCCGCTGGGCGTCGCCGAGCAACTGGAGCAGGCCCTCGCCGAGCGGGCGTGACGTCGTTCGCCAGGGCTCGGGATCACCCCTCAGGCCAGCACGTCCCTGACGACGTGGCCGTGGACGTCGGTCAGCCGGAAGTCTCGGCCCTGGAACCGCCAGGTGAGCTTCGTGTGGTCGAAGCCGAGCAGGTGGAGGATCGTCGCCTGCAGATCGTGGATATGCACCGGGTCGCTGGCCACCCGGAAGCCGAGCTCGTCGGTCGAGCCGTGCACGTGGCCCGCCTTTACGCCGCCGCCGGCCATCCAGACGGTGTAGCAGTCGGGGTAGTGGTCGCGGCCGAGGATCTGGCTGCCGGCGGTCCGGCCCTCACGGAAGGGCGTGCGGCCAAACTCGCCGGTGCAGAGCACGAGCGTGTCGTCGAGCAGGCCCCGCTGTTCGAGGTCTTCGATCAGGGCGGCGGCCGGCTTGTCGAACGTGGTGGCCTTCTTCGTCAGCCCGTCGCGAATGTCCTCGCTCGGGTTGGTGCCGTGGAAGTCCCAGCCCCAGTCGAAAAGGTGCACGAACCGCACGCCCTCCTCGACCAGCCGCCTGGCCAGAAGGATGTTGTTGGCCAGGCTCGCCCCGCCGGGCTGGGCCCCGTAGGCCTCGAGGACGTGCTGCGGCTCCTTGGAGATGTCCATCACCTCCGGGACGCTCGCCTGCATCCGGAAGGCGAGTTCATACTGGGCGATCCGCGTGAGCGTCTCGGGATTGCCGAGTTCGGCGGCCTGCAGTTCGTTCAGGTCCTTGAGCGCATCGAGTGTCTTCCGCCGCAGCGTTCGGTCCATGCCGGGCGGGTCGGAGACGTAGAGCACGGGGTCGCCCTTGGAGCGGCACTGCACCCCCTGATAGACGCTCGGCAGGAAGCCGGAGCCGAAACTGCTCGTGCCTCCGTTGGGCTGCACCCCTGAGGAAATCAGCACCACGAAGCCCGGCAGATTGGCGTTCTCGCTGCCGAGTCCGTAGGTCACCCAGGAGCCGAGGCTCGGCCGGCCGGCCCGCGGAGCCCCGGTGTAGACGAGCAGTTCGGCGGGAGCGTGGTTGAACTGGTCGGTGTGCATGCTCCTGATGAAGCAGAGCTTGTCGACCACCCGCTGGAGGTTGGGAATCGCGTCGGAGAGCTCGATGCCGCTTTGGCCGCAGGGCTTCCAGCTGCGGCGGGTACCGAGCAGTTTGGGCGTGCCGCTGGTGAAGGCGAACTTCTTGCCGGCCAGATATTCCGCCGGGCAGTCCTGGCCATCCCGCTTCACAAGCTCCGGCTTGTGGTCGTACATGTCGAGGTTCGGCGGCGAGCCCGTCAGGTGGATCACGATCATCCGCTTGGCCTTGGCCGGCAGCGGCGGCAAGCGGGCGGCGAGAGGGTCGGCCGGGAGGGCGTTGGCGTGACTGCCGCCGGTGGCCGTCGCGGCGGCGGCCCGATCGCCCAGCAGGCTCCCCAGAGCAATTGCACCGATCCCGCCCCCCATGCTGCCGAGCAGTTGGCGGCGGGTGGCGAGGAGTTTGTGTTCGAGGATGGGGTTCATGGGCACATGAAGGTCTCGTCGAGGTTCAGGATCACGTTGGCGACGACCGTCCAGGCGGCGAGGTCGGCCATTTTCTCGGGCGTGTCGATGCCGAGGTCGGCCGGCGGGGGGCCGAGCGGGTCGGTCGCCATCTGCCTGGCGGCCGCCGCGTCGGCGCGATACTCAGCCGCCGCCTCGTCGTGGAGCGCGACGAGGCGGTCGATCTCGGGGGGCGTGGGGTGGCGGGTGAGCACCAGCCGGAAGCCGCGGGCAGCCCGCTCGGCCGCGGTCGAGCCACCCTCGCGAAGCATCCTTCGGGCAAGCCCCTGGGCCGCCTCGACGTAGACCGGGTCGTTCAAGGTGACCAGCGCCTGCAGCGGCGTGTTGGTTCGCGGCCGGCGGATCGTGCAGACCTCGCGATTGGGGGCGTCAAAGGTGGCCATCGAGGGATAGGGGTTGCTCCGCCGCCAGGTCGTGTAGATCGCCCGCCGATAGCGGTCCTCGCCGGTGCTCGTCTGCCAGTCGATGCCGCCCCCGAAAGCGGCCTTGAGGCCGAGGTCGGGCTGGGGCGGATGCACGCTCGGCCCCCCCTTCTTCGGCGAGAGCAGCCCCGCCGCGGCCAAGGCCTGGTCGCGGATCACCTCGGCCGAGAGCCGCACCCGCGGCCCGCAGGCGAGCAGCCGGTTCTCGGGATCTTCCGCGACGAGTTCCGGCGGGCATTTGCTCGTTTGCCGGTAGGCAGCGCTCGACACGATCAGCCGGGTGATCGCCTTGGTGTCCCAGCCCGAGTCGACCAGTTCGCAGGCCAGCCAATCGAGCAGTTCCGGATGGCTCGGCAGTTCTCCCTGGGCCCCGAACTCCTCGCTCGTCGAGACGATCCCGATGCCAAACAGCCGCTCCCAGATCCGGTTGACCACCACCCGGGCCGTGAGCGGGTTGGCCGGATCGACGAGCCACGTCGCCAGCGCCAGCCGGTCGAGCCGGCCGTTGGCCGACGGCTCCGCCGGGTTGAAGACCGCCGGCACCGCCTCGGGAACCTCCGGGCCGAGATCGTTCCAGTTGCCCCGATACTGGAGCTTGGTTACCCGCCGCTTGCCGGCAGGGAGTTCCTGAAGCACCGGCACGGTGGTGACCGGCTTGATCGCTGCGAGCGCCTGCCGCTGAGCGGCCTCGCGCTCCCGCAGGGGCCGCAGCTCAGGGGGCTCGACCACGCCTTGTTTCGGCGGCGGAACGTGCCGGGCGATCTCGGCGAGTTGGGCAGAGAGCTGCGCCCGCCGGACCTGCTGCTCGGGCGTGAAGCAGGCGTGGAGCGGCTCCTCACCGGGCCGGTCGGCATCGGCAGTCTGGTTGAAGACGGCGTAGATCCCGAAATACTCCCGCTGCGAGAGCGGGTCGTACTTATGGTCGTGGCACTGGGCGCAGGCCATCGTCGTACCCATCCAGGTGCTCATCGTCGTGTTGACGCGATCCACGACGGCCGCCACCCGGAACTCCTCATCGATCGTGCCCCCCTCGGAGTTGGTGAGCGTGTTGCGATGGAACGCCGTGGCGATCCGGTCGTCGTCGGTGGCGTCGGGCAGGAGATCGCCGGCGAGCTGGCGGATCGTGAACTCGTCGAAGGGCATGTTGGCGTCGCAGGCCCGGATCACCCAGTCCCGCCAGCCCCAGATCGTCCGCGGCCGGTCGTCGGCGTAGCCGGCGCTGTCGGCATAGCGGGCCAGATCGAGCCACTCGCGGGCCACGTGCTCGCCGTAGCCGTCGTGGGTGAGCAGCCGGTCGATGAACCGCTCGACAGCATCCGGGGCGGCATCGGCCACGAAGCCGTCGACCTCCTCCGGACTCGGCGGCAGGCCGGTGAGATCCAGGGCCAGCCGCCGGGCGAGCGTGATCCGGTCGGCCTCGGGCTGGGGCTTGAGGCCCTCGGTCTCGAGCCGCGCGAGAATAAAGCGGTCGATGTCGTTCTTCGGCCAGGCGGCGTCTTTGACGGCCGGCACCGGCGGCCGCTTCGGGGGCACGTAGGCCCAGTGCGGCTCATACTCCGCCCCGGCGGCGATCCACCGCGAGAGCAGCTCGACCTCGGCGGCCGAGAGCGGCTCGCCCGCCTCCGGCGGTGGCATTACGACGTCGGGATCGGTCGAGGTGATCCGGGCGATCAGCTCGCTCTCGACGGGATTCCCGGGCACGATCGCCGCGTAGCCGCCAAGGTCCTCAGTCGACCCGGCAAAGGTGTCGAGCCTCAGCCCCTCGTCGCCGCCGCCGTGGCGATCCTCGGCGTCGGGACCATGGCAGCGGACG
This sequence comes from Planctomycetota bacterium, assembly GCA_027592945.1. Classification (GTDB taxonomy): domain Bacteria; phylum Planctomycetota; class Planctomycetia; order Pirellulales; family UBA1268; genus QWPN01. Next base: position 2,017 of record JAQCJP010000110.1, on the reverse strand, counting down.
CACCGGTTGGAGAGCATCCCCTTGATGTCGCGGGTGAACGAGATCGCCGGCTCGGCGGCCGCGAGGGAGCCGCCGCAGAGCAGGGCGATCAGGGAGAGGACGGGGGCCGGCAAAACGAGGGCCGGTCGTCGCCGCACCGCGGGCACGAGGGCGATCAAGGCATAAACCATGTGGAACGCTCCACCGGGCAATACCCGCTTCGCCGCCAGCCGTCATTTCCCGGGCCAGCGCGGACCCGCCAGGCAAGGGAGGGTCGATCCACGGAACTCCCTTAATAATAGCACCTGGCCGCAGGCAGTGCGAGGCTTCTGGCGACCGTGAGGCCCCCCGGGCTGGCTATTCTGAGGGGTTTTCCGGAAGTGGCGGCGGCCATCTTGCCCGCGGAAACCACGAGCCATTCCAGGCCGACTTCGACGGGCAGGATGCCCGTCGCCACTTCGACCGGTGGCGCTATTGCTTGGCCTTGAGCGTGCCGAGCCAGGCGACGAGATCGACGAGTTCCCGCTCGCTGAGCACCGTCGCCAGGTCGGCGGGCATCAGCGAGATCGGCTGGCGGACGAGGTCCTCGATCTCGGCCGTCACCAGCGACACGTCGATGCCGTCGGCCCCGCGGAGCACGGTCGCCTCGTCGGTCTTCGAGATCAAGAGCCCGCTGAACGAGCGGCCGTCGTCGGAGATCGCCGTCCAGGTCTCGTAGGCATGGCTGATCGCCGCCGACGGGGCGAGGATCGCCTCATAGAGCGCCACGGCCGGGAGCTTGGCTCCGATCCCGGAGAGATCGGGCCCGATGGCCTTGCCTTCGCCATTGACGACATGGCACTTGGCACAGGTGCCCGCACCGGCAAATACCTCGCGGCCCCGCTTCGGATCGCCCCGCCGCTTCACGAGTTCCGCGACCGGCGGCAGGCTCTCCCCGCCCCGGGCCCTGGGCAAGGGCAGCACGTCGGCAGCGGCCTGCCGCACGTCGCGCCACGGACAGGCGGAGATCGCGGCAGCGGCGGCCTGCACGAGCGGCCCGGAGAGTTCGCCTGTCTTGGCGAGCGCGACCACCCGCTCGGCCCCCCGCTTGCCGCGGGCCAGGCCGCGAACCGCCGCCGCCCGAAGCCCGGGCGGGGCGTTGGAATCGGCGAGCGTCGCTTCGAGCATCGCCACCGCCGCTTCGTCACCCTTGATGCCGAGCACTTCGAGCAGCCGGGGCGTCGTCTCGCCGTCCGCGGCAACCGCCTTGCGGATCGCAGGCTCGCCGCCGAGTTCGACCGCGAGGCCGATCGCCTGGGCGGCGAGGGAGTCGTCGGTCGTGCCAGCGACGGCCAGGGTCACGAGCGCCGCCGTCCGATCCTGCAGCCGAAACCGCCGCACGAGTTCGACGAAGGTCGGCGTGCCGCTCACGCGGTCGGCGGCCTCGGCGATCCGGGCGGCCAGCGGCCCGTCGGCTGCCCGGGCCGGATCGAGCCTGAGCGCGAGTTCGGGCAGCACGACGGCCGCGCGTTCCTCGTCGAACGCAGCCCGTTTCAGGAGGTCGGCCACGGCCGCGGCCACGACCGCCTGATCTTGGAAGTCGAGCGCCCGCAGGCAGGCGAGCGACTCGTTGGTGCTCGTGGCCGGGTCACCGATGATCTCGCAGAGCAGCGTCGGCGTCACCGCCGCCCGGCTTCGCCACACGATCTCGCGGCCCGCGAGGCTCTTCCAAGCGTCGCCCACCATGGCCCGCCAGGCGGCCAGCCGCGCGTCCCACTGGCTCTCGCCCGCCAGACCGGCTGCCCCGTCGGCCCCGATGCCCAGAGCCTCGAGTTCCCAGCGGTCGCCGGCCACGTGCCCCGCGGCGAGCGCCGCCCAGGCTCGGTCAGCCCGCTCGCCGGCCACACCCTTGAGCGCGATCGCCGCCTCGCGGCGGACTGCCGGCGACGCGTCGGCCGCGACCTGCTCGACGAGGCCGAGCACCTCGCCCTGCGTCCGCCGACAGAGCCGGATCGCAACGACCCGCAGGTTGTCGTCGGCCTCGGCCGCCAGCCGGGCG
>JAQCJP010000109.1 GCA_027592945.1 Planctomycetota bacterium | reverse complement strand
TCGCGCCGGGGGGCTTTTATGGAAAAGGGGACTGGCTTCGAGCGAAGCGAGGTGCCTGTACCCTTTTCCAACTCGAGGACGCCCGCGGAAGACGGGCCCGCTCCGAGCCCGCTGCTGGTGCCCGCTGGGACGTCGTCCTATCCTGGAACCATGTTCATATGTGTTGCATTCCGATCGCGCCGTGTCGCCGCGGTGCTGGTGACAGCGGTGGGGGCGTCAATCGCTGCCCTGCCGGCCGTGGGCCAGCAGCCGTACCCGGTGGTCTCGTGGTACGACGAGTTCGATGGCGACAGCATCGATCCCGAACGGTGGACCTTCGACCTCGGCACGGGGGCCGACCGCGGGCTGGTCGGCTGGGGCAACAATGAACTGCAGTACTACACCGATCGGGCGGCAAATGCCCGAGTGGCCGGCGGGCAGTTGCAAATCACCGCCCGCCGCGAGAACTATGGCGGGATGGAATACACCTCGGCCCGGCTGACGACCCGCGGCCGCTTCAGCCAGACCGGTGGCCGCTTCGAGATCCGGGCGGCGCTTCCGGCCGGGCAGGGCTTCTGGCCCGCCTTCTGGATGCTGCCTGAATCCTCCCGCTACGGTGGCTGGGCCGCCTCGGGAGAGATCGACATCCTCGAGGCCCGCGGCCAGGACACCCGCCGGATCGAGAACACGATTCATTACGGGGGCAGTTGGCCCGACAACACCTACACGGGCTCGGCCTACACGCTCCCGGCCGGCGGCCGGACCACCGATTTCCATGTCTACGCCGTTGAGTGGGATCTCGGCCCCCAGCCGATGCTCCGCTGGTATGTGGACGACACCCTCTCGTGGGTCACCAGCCAGTGGTGGAGCAGCGGCGGAGCCTACCCCGCCCCCTTCGATGAACCCTTCCACATGCTGGTCAACCTCGCGGTGGGGGGCAACTTCGTGGGCCCGCCCGATGCCGGAACGCCGTTTCCGGGCTCGATGCTCGTCGACTACGTGCGGGTTTACGACACCGCGCCGGCCGATCTGGTGATCGACGTGCCGACCGCCAGCAAAACGCAGTTTCAGGCTGGATACGGCCGAATTCTGGCAGCCGACTCGGTCTCCAAAACGGGTGCGGGCACGCTGCTCCTCGATGCCGCCAACACCTTCACCGGTCCGACGCGAGTGCTGGGCGGCGAGCTCCGGTTGACTGATCCGGCAGCGGTGGCGGCCAGTCCCGTCGAGCTCGCCGCAGGCGGGCGGCTTTCGGCGGCTGCGGACCTGACTGTGCAGACTCCCTCAGTCCGGCTCAGCGGCGGCACGCTCGATCTGCCCCTGGTGACGATCTCAGCAGAGAGAGGCATCGGTCACCTGGATTTCAAGTCCGGCACGATTGCGGGACCGGCTCCGGTGACTGTGAGCGGAGGCGGGCTGCTGACACTCCCGGCCGACCGGGTCAGCAACATGTCGCTGGCGGGCCTGGCAGTTGACGAGCAGCCCTCAGGAGGATTGGTCGATCTCGGGGCCGGCCGACTGACGATTCAGGCCGGGGGCATCAGCCTGCTCGGCCTGCTGGGCGATCTCTTGGCCGGCCGCGACGGCGGCGGCTGGAATGGCACGACTGGCATCACTTCGACGGCCGCGGCAGCTGCCGAGCCCGGCACGCGAGCGGTCGGTTATCGCCAGGCCGGCGACGGGACCACGGTCGTGGCCTTTGCCGCCCCCGGGGATATCGACCTCAACGGGCGGGTCGACCTGTTCGACCTTGTCGGCATTGACGCGGCGGGGTTGTTCGGGACGGGCACGTTTTCGACATGGTCCCAGGGCGACGTCACCTACGATGGCCAGACCAATGTCTTCGACCTGATCGCCATCGACGGCGGCGGAGTGTTCGGTGCGGGGCCTTATTTGCCGACCGCCACCGTCGCGGCGGTTCCAGAGCCTGGAACGCGAGCTTTCTGGAGCATCGGGGGGCTGTTTTTCGGCCTTGTGAGCAGAAGCCTGCGACTCCCCGCCAGTGGGGTTCTCAAAAATCCTTTCGACCATGGGCTTGCCAGCCGATACCGAAAGGCCTAGACTAGGCCTGAAACAGTTCCAGTCGATTCAAATAGTCTTCTGGAAGGCGGCGAAATTGCTGTTTTTTTGGTTTTTGGGGGATGAGGCGTAGCCATGGTTGTTCATGCTCTGATGGAACGTGTGTCGCTCGGCGGGGTGGATCGCCTGCGGAAACGCCCGATGGCGAGGCCCAACGGCACTCCCTCCCGGGAAGCCGTCCTCACGAGGGGTGCGTCTGGCTTCACCCTCGTTGAACTCCTCGTGGTGATCGCGATCATCGCCACGCTGATCGGGCTCTTGCTGCCCGCAGTCCAATCCGCCCGCGAAGCCGCCCGGCGGACGCAGTGCATGAACAATCTGCGGCAGACCGGTCTGGCAGTGCTGATGGTCGAGAACGTCGCCAAGGTATTTCCCAGCGGTGGCATCGCTCCGTATCCGAAAATCGAGGATTACTCCGCGCCAGGGAGGCCGTTCGGACCGAAGAAGCAAGGGCTCTCCTGGGCCTTTCAGATTCTTCCATACATGGAAGCGGGAGCCGTTCACACGATCACCAACACGGCTCAGATCGCCTCCGTCCCGATCCCGACCTACTTCTGCCCGTCGCGGCGAGCGAGCGCCAGTTACGTCAACACCGACCCCGTGCGGGTCTCGCAGCAGGGCATTAGCGGCCCGGTTACCTACTGGTTGCTCGACTACGCGGCTCTCCAGCCGGGGCCGAGTCGCCAGGAAAATCCGACACTCTTTGCCAGCAGCATGCAGGATGCCCCCGCGGAGCAGGGCGCGCTCGGAACCACGCGGGCCTGTGCGGCTTCCTATGGATTCTGGGGAGCAAGTGCCTCGCTCATGGACTTCAACCTGCGGCCGGCTTCCCAACTCGGCGCCGCGTACACAGGATTTCGCGGCGTGATTGTCCGGAGCAGTTACTGGGTCAAAAACGGCCAGGTGACCCAGCTTGGGTATGACTCGCCGGTCACGATGGGGAAAGTGACCGACGGGGCGAGCAAGACGATGCTCGTGGCAGAAAAGCGGCTCCAGGTGGTCACCGACAGCACGACCCATCCGCAGGATGACGACGAAGGCTGGGCCTCCGGCTGGGATTACGACACGGTCCGCTCGACCTACTGCCGTCCCCATCAGGATTCTCCGCAGAAAGTGACCGGCCAGCGGTCGACCTTCATCACCCCCGGCTCGGCCCATGACGCCGGCTTCAACGCGGTCTTTGCCGATGGCTCCGTGCGAACCTTCGGGTTTGATGTCGACATCGAGACGTTCAACAGGCTTGCTCATCGCAGCGATGGGGAGTCGGTCGAATTGATCCAGTGAACGAAGATGGTGCGCGTTGCGGCTGGAGCCGCCCGGCTGTCGGCTGTTCGTGACCATGCGTGAGAATGGTTCCTCGAGGCTGCCCGGTACACGGAGACGATGAGCCCTCATGCTGATGCCCCACCTCAGTGAGCGGACGTCGTCTCTCGCGTCGAAGGCCACTGCTGCACGGCACGAAATCGTGTCAGTCGATGGCGGCCCCCATGCGTGCATTCGCGACGTCCAGGAAATCCCTCCGTTCCTGATGAACGTCGTCAGCGACGGCGATGTCTGGATTTTTGCCGGCAGCAATGCCGCCCTCACGGCCGGTCGCCGCGATCCCGACGGCGCTGTGTTTCCGTATCGCCCCGCCGATCAGCTGCTCCACGAGCCGCGGGGCAGCGGCATCTGCTCCTGGATTCGTTGCGACGATCAGGTCTGGGAGCCGTGGGCTGCAGGGCCGCCCGCCGAGGTCATCTCGCGGTCGCTGTTCAAGCACGAACTCGGGTGCCGGGTCATTTTCGAAGAAATTCATGCGGCCCTCGGACTGCGATGTCGGTGGCGAATCGGTGGTTCTTCGACCTTCGGCCTCGTGCGGCATGCCCGCCTGGAGAACCTGACCGACCGGCCCCGACAGATCGATCTGCTCGATGGCTGGCATCGACTCCTTCCGCCCGGCGTTGGCGAGCGGCTCTACAGCCGCCTGAGCTATCTCACGGCAGCGTACATGCGGCATGAACTTGTCGAGCCGGAGGGGCTGCTGATCTCGGTGCTCAACTCCGCCATCAGCGACCGTCCGGAGCCGGCGGAGTCGCTGCGAGCAACTGTGGCCTGGTCGACGGGACTTGGCGGGATCCGGCGAATCGTCGCCGATGGCCAGGCGGTCCTGTTCCAGGCCGGTGAGCCGATCACCCCACAAGAATCCGCCCGCGGCTGTTTTGGCGGCTACCTCGTCGGCGAGCAGTTCCTCCTCGAGCCTGGAGAGAGCCGCGACTGGTACATGGTCGTCGACACCGGCCTCGACCAGCCTGCCATCCTCGAACTGCGTCACCGCCTGGCAACCTCCGGAAGTCTGGCAGAGGAGCTCGACGCCGCCTTCGAATCCGAGGCAGACGGCCTCCGGCGGCGGGTCGGGTCGAGCGACGGCCTCCAGATGACGGCCGATGCGGTCACCACGGCCCACCACGCCTCCAACACGCTCTTCAACATCATGCGGGGTGGGCTGCCGGTCGATGGCAGCCGCTGCCCTCCCGGAGACCTCGCTGCCTTCCTGGACGCCCGCAACAGTCCCCTGCTCGACCGCCATCGGGAGTGGGCCCGAGCCGCTGACGGCCGAGACCGAGAGGCGGTGCTGGCCGAGGCCGTCGACAGCGGCGACCCGCACCTGACCCGCCTTGTCGCGGAATACATGCCGCTGGGTTTCGGCCGCCGCCACGGTGACCCGAGTCGCCCCTGGAATCGCTTCTCGATTCAGACCACCGACGCGGCGGGTGCTCCGCTCTGCGGCTACGCCGGCAACTGGCGCGACATCTTCCAGAACTGGGAGGCTTTGGCCCACAGCCACCCGACGCTGCTGCCGGCAATGGTCACGGCCTTTCTCAACGCCACCACCGCCGACGGCTACAACGCCTACCGAATCACGCGCGAGGGGATCGACTGGGAAGTGCCCGACCCGACCGACCCCTGGGCCCATATCGGCTACTGGGGCGACCATCAGATCGTCTATCTGCTACGGCTCCTCGAAGCGCATGAGCGGTTCTGGCCCGGGCAACTGGCTGCCGGGCTTGCCGAGCGGCGGTTCGCCCATGCCGTGGTCCCCTACCGGATTCGCGGCTTCGACGAGATCTGCCGCGATCCCCGGGAATCGATCTGCTTCGAGGCCGATGTCCACCGCCGGCTGCTCGAGCGGGCGGCGGCCATCGGCGGCGACGGCCGGCTGCTGCCCGGTCCCGACGGCGAGCCGTGGCTGGTGACGTTGGCCGAGAAGCTGCTCGTGCCGGCGCTCGTCAAACTGACGAACCTCGTGCCGGGCGGCGGCATCTGGCTCAACACGCAGCGGCCCGAGTGGAACGACGCCAACAACGCCCTGGCGGGCTGGGGCCTCTCGGTCGTCACCGTCTGCTACCTCCGCCGCTACCTGTCGCTGCTCGACCGGCTGCTGGCGACCGCCAGTGACTCAAAACTCCATCTCTCCGCCCTCACAGAGCCTCTTGTATCGGGCCTGATCGAGGCGACCCGGGAGGACGAGACCGGCGTCGGCATGGCCGAGAGGCTGGGGCGAATCGGCGAGCGGCATCGCCAGGCGGTCTATGCGATCGCCTTCGACCAGGAGCGGCTCGATTCGGCTTCAGCCAAGCCGGTGGCGACGGCCGCGGTTCGGGCGCTGCTGGCCAGGGGGATCGACCTCCTCGACGAAACGATCCGCAGCAACCGAAGGCCGGACGGCCTCTACCACTCGTACAACGTGCTCTCGCTGCCTCCCGTCGACATTCTCGACCTCGATGACACGCCGGCGATCCGTCATCTCGAGCCGATGCTGGAGGGCCAGGTGGCTGCTCTTTCCTGCGGCCTGCTGTCAGACGACGAGACGGTCGAGGTCCTGCGGGCGCTCCGCAGCAGCCCGCTGCACCGGGAGGATCAGCGGAGCTACCTGCTCCAGCCCGACCGGGAGCCGGCGGCGTTTCTCGACCGCAACCGTCTGCCGGCTGACTGGCGACAGCGGGTGCCCGCGCTGGCGGCCTGCGTCGATGGGGGCGATCGAGCGGCGATCGTGCTCGACCGCGAGGGCACGGCCCGGTTTGCCGCCGATCTCACCAATGCCCACGACCTCCGGGCAGCCCTGGCCCGGCTGGACGGCATTTCTTCGGCTGAACTCGGCGAAGCGGAAAACCTCTGGGAAGAGGTCTTCCACCACCGGGAGTTCACCGGCCGCAGCGGCAGTTTCTTCGCCTTCGAGGGGCTCGGCAGCATCTACTGGCACATGGTTGCCAAACTCCTCGTGGCCGTGCAAGAGTGCTACCTCCAGGCTGCCGGGCCGGCCCGGGCCGACCTGGCGGCCGCCTATCACGAGATCCGCGACGGCCTCGGTTTCCGGAAGACTGCGGCAGAATACGGCGCCTTCCCGACCGATGCCTATTCCCATACGCCGCGGGATGCCGGAGCTCAGCAGCCGGGCATGACTGGCCAGGTCAAAGAAGAACTCCTGACGCGGCTGGGCGAGTTGGGGCTCCGGGTCGACACCGGTGAGATCACCTTTGCCCCCGAACTTCTCGACCCGGCAGAGCGGCTCCCCGCGGAACGCCGGCTCACCTCCATCGACCTTGCCGGTCAGCCCCAGTCGCTGCCGGTTCCGGCCGGCGGACTTGCCTTCACGTTCTGCCAGGTGCCGGTCGTCTATCGGTTTGACGCCCCGGCAGCCTCGGTCACGGTTCACCGCGGCTCGGAACAGCATGTGATCCCAGGCAACTCGCTCCCGGCAGCCCTCGCGAGCGAACTCTTCCGCCGCACGGGGGCGATCACGGCCCTCGACGTGGCCTTCTCCGCCGCCAGATAGTGGAAAAGTGTACAGGCACCTCGCTTCGCTCGGAGCCAGTCCCCTTTTTCATAAAAGCCCCCCGGCGCGAGCCGGACGGCCGGGCATTGGGCCATCCAAGCATCCGGCAGCACACGGTTTCACAACAAATGTGAAAACCACCCATTTTGTGAAATGGTTCCGCTCACTTTTTCACAAAGATCATGAATTGGGCGGCTTTTGCTCGGACCGAATCGCCTTCCCGTAAATGGCAAAAATTGCAGTTTTCCCGTGAGAAAAAGCCCTTCTCTCAAAAAAAACCAGTTTTCCGTGAGTTTCTGGCACAGTGTTTGCAACTGTTTCAGGGCAGGCGGGGGTTGGGGACCCATCTCCGCGGAGCGGACGATCAGGTATCGCCGCCTGAACAGAGGCGGACTCATCTCAAAGGGCTATCTCACATGACGACGCGTGCTTCTCTCTCTCGACTCGGTTGGTTTGGTGTCTTGGCGGTGGCGACCGCGCTGCTCACCGGTTCGCAGGCCTCGGCCGGCAACTGGACTGGCTACATGAACGTCTTCAACAACGCTAGCGGCTCGCAAGGCGGTTTTGTTTTCGGACAGGGCTGGGGCGTGGCCGACCTCAAGACGACGGTGACGACCTCCAACCCGGGCACGATCATCGGCGACCAGCTCGTCCTCCAGCCCAACTTCAACACCTACACGGACAACCCCGGTGATCCCTTCTGGCGGGACAACGCCGGAGCCGGCCCGGGCGGCAACAAGTGGATGGAGGCCAACACCTACGTCGAGACCAACCCCGTGGCCGTGACCAGCTACACGCTTCAGGGCACGGTCGACGCCAATGATCTCGACACCAGCCTCTACACCGCCGAGGCCTTCATCAAGGTGCTCGATCCCAACGCAGGCTTCGCCACCGTGCTCAACGACCGGATCACGCTGCCGTCCGCGGGCCCCTTTGTCGTCACCTCCGACCTGTCGCTCTACCAGGGGTTGATCCTCCAGGCAGGCTTCACGATGAACGGGCTCAACGCCAACATCGTCAACGAGGCTGCCTACGGGAGCGTCAGCGTCTCGGTCGTGCCGGAGCCGGCGTCGGTCGGCCTGGCAGCCCTCGGCCTCGCGGGTCTGGCCGGCATGGCCCGCCTGCGTCGCCGGTGAGTCTGACCCGGGCCCACCCTCGCCTTCCCTCTGACCGAGAATCCCCCGCTCGGCCTCGCTTTCTCTCGACGGCCCCGGCTTCCCACCAGAAGCCGGGGCCGTTCGCTTGCCCCCGCAGCCACAGGCGACTATCATGCAAGTGAAACAGTTCCAGCCGGGCATAAAAGCCCTGTGAATCGTGGCTGGCATCGTTTCAGCGAGGGTCTCTGGAAGGTTTTCGCGGGGATAGGGCAGTGGCAAGCGTCCGAGCGATTGCAGCACAGTTGAACGTCTCGCCGGCGACGGTCTCGCGGGTGCTCAACAACCATCCGGACGTCGACGAGGCGACCCGGGAGCGGGTGCTCGCCCGGATCAATGAACTTGGGTATTCGCCCCGGATCGGCCGGCGGATCACCAACGTCATCGCTCTGGCCTATCCCGACGAGCCGGTCCGCAGCGAGTACGGCTCGTTCGAGCCGGCGCTGCTCAGCGGCATCATGCGGGGGCTCGAAGAGCCCCAGTTCGACCTCAAACTGCTCAACATCCGCCGCGACAAGGCCCCCAACGAGACCTACACCCAGTTCTTCATCCGCAAGGGCATCCGGGGAGTGATTCTCCGCTGCTTCCGCAACAACCGGCCTACGATCTGCAAGATCGCGGCCGAGCGGTTCCCGGCGATCGTCGTGGCCGATGCCTTCGACGAGCCGGGGGTCAACTTCCTGCGGGCCGATTCCTATCCCAGCAGCCGCCAGGCGGTCGAGCACCTGATCAGCCTCGGCCACCGCCGGATCGCCCTGGCGATGCACAACGTGCCCGACTCCGACCACGCCGATCGCCGGCGAGCCTACGACGACGCTCTCTTCTGTGCCGGGCTGCCGGTCGATCCGGCCCTCGTGATCGAGTTGCCAGCGAGCCTGACATCCGGCGAGCAGGTGCTTGACACGATGACCGGCCTCGATGATCCGGCCACCGCGATCTTCGCGACCAACCCGATGACCACGCTCGGCATCATGCGGCGGGCCCAGGAGAAGGGAATCGACGTGCCGAAGCAGCTTTCGGTGGTCGGCGTCGACGACAGCGACGTGCGAACCCACATCTGGCCGCGGCTCTCCGCCGTCACGCAAGACGCCTCTGCCCTCGGCATGGAGGCGGCCCGCTGGCTGACGGAGGTGATCGCCAGCGGCAAGACGGGGGCCAGCTGCCGCCGCACGATCGACACGGTTTTCGAGGTCAATGGCACGACCGGCCCGGCACCGCAGCGGCAAGCTCGCCGCCACCAGGACCGCGGGCGAGTCACCACCGGAGACGCGGAAAAGTCGGACTGAGGCGACCACGACGATTTTTTGACGAGGCGGCGCATCGCGGCCGGCATGGCTGCCGCGGTGCTCCGGGGGATTCAGCAGATTTTCAGCATCCTTTTGGGGAGATTGTCATGTCTTCGATCCAGATGAAACTGTTCCAGCACGCGGCGGGCCACTTGGGCCGGGCGTTCAGGAGCCGCACCTTCCGTCTCCTGGGCCGGCTTGGGCTCGCCGTCGCGGTGATCACCGCCCCCCTGCCCCGCGTCGATGCCGGCGACTGGACCGGCTACATGAACGTTTTCAACAACGACGCCGGCTCGCAGGGGGACTTCGTCTTCGGCAGCGGCTGGGGCGTGGCCGATCTCAAGACGACTGTCCTGGCCAGCCCCGGCACGGGAATCAACGTCGAGAACAACATCCTCGAGCTGTTTCCCAACTACAACACCTACGCCGACAATCCCGGTGATGCCTTCTGGCGCGACAACGGCGGAGCGGGCCCGGGCGGCAACAAATGGATGGAGGCCAACACCTTCGTCGAAGACCAGAGCATCACGCAGGACAGCATCACCTTCGGCGGCGTGGTCGACTCGTACACGCTCTCCCCGGACTACACCGCCCAGGCCTTCATCAAGGTGCTCGACCCCGGGGCGGGATACACGGCGGTCTATTCCGACACGGTCAATCTCGCCGACGGGCCAGAGTTTTCGATGACGGCCGATCTTCTCTTCTACTCGGGGCTGCTTCTCCAGACCGGTTTCACCGTCAGCGGCATCAACGCCAACCCCTCCGATGAAGCGACCCTCGGCAGCGTTCGGGTGACCACCATGCCGACCCCCGAACCGCCGGGAATCGAGTGGAAGGGCTTCATGACCGTCTCGACGGAGACGGCTGAAGGCGGCAAGGGTGAGTACCTCTTCGGGAGCAACTGGGGCGTGGCCGATCTCCAGACGACGCTCATCGCCACCGATCCCACGACCCTCACCGACAACCAAATGCGGCTGGCCCCCAACTTCAACACCTACGCCAACGCCGTCGCCAGCGGCGATCCCGTCGATATCGCGTACTGGACCAACAGCACCGACGGCGGGATCACAGCCGGCCCCGACGGCAACAAGTGGATGGATGCCAACACCTACGTCGAGGATTTCATCGTCGACCAGACCGAGACGAGCTTCAGCGGCCGGATCGATGAGTTCGACCTCTCCGGCGACTACGCGGCCGAGGCCTTCATCAAGGTGCTCAACCCGGCTGACAACTTCAGCGAGAGCCTCTACGAGAGCCAGCCGCTCACCTCCGGCCTCGCCGACTTCACCCTCTCCGCCGACCTGACCGACTTCACCGGGCAGATCCTCCAGCGGGGCTTCACCGTCTCCGGCATCAATGCCAATCCCGTCAACGAGGCCTCGCTCGGCAGCATCCTCGTGACGACGAACCCGACCGGCCCGACGGCGATCACGATTGACGTCGCCAGCGGCAGCGAGACGCAGGCCCAGGCCGGCTACGCTACGATCGCCTCGGCGGCGAGCGTCACCAAGACCGGGGCCGGCACGCTCATCTTCGATGCGGCCAACGCCTACACCGGCCCGACCACCGTCGCGGCCGGCACCCTCCAGATCGCCAACGACAACGCGGTGGCGGCAAGCGACGTGACCGTCGCCAGCGGAGCATCGATTGTGCTCTCTGGCGGCACGACGATGAAGACTCCGAGCGTCACCCTCGCGGGCGGCACGATCTCGGCTGACTCGCTGGTCGTCGATGCCGCCAGCGGCATCGAGACGCTGACAATCAACTCCGGCACGATCGCCAACAGTTCATCAGTGGTCGTTGGCGACGGCGGGCTAGTCGATCTTCCCGACGATGCCCGGGTCGTCCTCGGCGTCGCCGGCCTGAGCGTCGCCGAGACAAGCGGCGGCGGCAAGATCGACCTCGGCGGGGGCGAGTTTGGCGTCGCTGCCGGTGGCATCACTGCCCCACAACTGCGGGCCGACATCATCTCCGGCCGCAACGGTGGGGCCTGGAACGGTACCGCCGGGATCAGTTCCGACACGGCCGCTTCCTCCGGAGGCACCCGGGCGGTCGGCTACGTCGTCGCCGGCGACGGCTCGGCCCGCGTCTCCTTCGCCGCCCCGGGCGACACCGACCTGAGCGGCCAGGTGAACGTCATCGACCTGGTCGGGATCGACGCAGCCGGCAAGTTTGGCAGCGGCCAGGCTGCCGATTGGAGCCAGGGCGACTTCAACTACGACGGCGTCGCTAACATTCTCGACCTCGTGGCGATCGACACCGCCGGTGCCTTCGGGACGGGCAACTACTTCCCCTCGGCCCCGACGGCGACCGGCCTGGGCTCGGTGGCAGCCGTTCCGGAGCCGACCGGCCTTGGTCTCCTGGCCGGGGCCGCCCTCGCGGCCCTCGCCCTCCGCCGCCGGTCCGCAGCATAACCGCTCAGTCCCCGGTGTCGGAAAAAGGTATAGGCACCTCGGCTGGAAAAGGGGACTGGCTCCGAGCGAAGCGAGGTGCCT
>JAQCJP010000108.1 GCA_027592945.1 Planctomycetota bacterium | reverse complement strand
CCGGTGCAGCCGGGGCTGGCTGAACGGCGGCCGGTTCTTCGCGAAACCAGAGTTCGAGCCGGTCGGTGCGGGCGGCGACCTGTTCGGCATCGGCCTCAACCATGCCGCGGGCCAGCATCCGGGAGGGCTTGATGCCCGAGAAGTCAGGACCGGCCGAGGCGTCGCGGCGACCACCGGCAGGAGCCGGCGCGACGTCGAGCCAGAGATGCATCTCCGAGGCCGCCAGTCGTCCCTGGGTCTCGACGGTAACGTCGGCATCGCCTGCGATCGAGACGACATGACCGTCGCCGGCCGGCCGCATCCGCAGCCACTGCCGCCAGCGGGCCTGGGTCGGCGGCGAGCCCTCCGAGGAAGTCCGGAGCCAGCCGGGGCCGACGGCCATCAGCGAACCCGGGTCGCCCGGTGGACCGGGCGTGTAATCGATCTTGCGGGCCTCCATCTCGGTACCCTGGGCGACCAGCGAGACCGGCTCAGTCCCGTCGAGGAGGATCCGCCGGGTGGCGATCTCGTAGCCGAGCCGAGCGGCCCGGGCCTCGAGTTCGGCGGCGTCGCTGCGGGCGACGACCGGCGATCCCTTGGCCTGAATCTCGAGTGGCCGCAGGCCACCGGTCGGGGCGGCTTCCGGCTGCTCACCCTCGGCTGCCTCGCGCACTTCTTCACCGTGGCCCAGCAGAATCGCCAGGAGGTCGCAGGTCAGTCGGTCACTGCCACCACGTGTGGCAGCCCGGACCACGTCGACGTGGTCCTCGAGGGTGACGACGTTCGCCGACACGTTGAAGGTGAGGCTGCCCCGGCAACTGACAAGCACCGGGGGCGAATCCTTTGTCGCTTCGGCGGCGGTCACCTCCGCTTCCTGGCCTGGCAGAAACCCGCCGCCAAGCCCCTCCAGCCGCATCCGCACGTCCCGGTCGAGGCGGATCGTGTCGACGCCGCCGATGTTGGGACCCTCACCGAGCGGACCGCCACCCCCGCCGGAGGCCCGCGGCGTCAGCCGCGCGATCAGGGCCCGGCCGCTGCCGCTGGAGCGGCCGTAGCGAAACTGCACCATCTCGCCGGTCCGCACCTCGAGCTCGTCGAGTTCGACGTCGCGGGTGACGATCTCGATGTCATCTTCCGCGCCCGGCTCCGTGGGCGTGCCCCGGATCGTCACCTGGCCGCGGAGGCTGCCGCCGACCAGCCGGGCCAGCCGTCCCTGCCGCAGGTCGAGCGGCTCGTCGAACTCGAGCACCGCGCCCTGTGGGGCCCGCATCACGATCGTCCGGCCGGCCGGGCCGTTGGCCAGGCGATTGCCGTCGGGCAGGACGACCAGCGTGCAGGGCACCAGGTTCACGCGGCCGTCAGGGAGCGACTGGTAGTCCTTGAAGAGCAGCCGCATCTGCCGGCTCTCGAGCACGATCGGCTCATCCCGCTCCCAGGCCCCGGCCGGAAAGATGTCGCCCAGCGCCGCCAGCCGCTGGTCAGCCCGGGCCCGGATCGCAGCGGCTTCCTCGGCGGTCAGTTCCAGGCCGGCGGCGAGATCTTCCAGCCGCGGCTCGACCAGCGGCACGACCGCCAGCCGGTAGAAGCCGGCAGCCGCCAGGATCAGCAGGAACACCCGCAGCGTGCGTCCGAGTCGGTGCTCCATCGATCCCTCACCACCTGCATTCCGTCATGCGCCGGCCGAGCGAGGCACCATGTACCGGGCGACCACTGACTCCCAGCTGCCGCGGGCCGCCAGCAAGCGTTCGATCGCTTCCCGCACCGCCCCCGTGCCGCCCGGCAGCGCGGTGGTGAAGGCCGCGGCCTGGCGAACCTCCGGGCAGGCATCGGCCACCGCGATCCCGAGGCAGCGGCTGATCACCGGCAGGTCGGGCAGGTCGTCGCCGATCATGGCGACCTCCTCCCAGCCGAGGCCACACTCGGCAACGATGGCCTCGGCGGTGGCGAGCTTGTCTTCCACCCCCTGCCGCACGATGGCGATCCCGAGCTCCTCGGCCCGCAGCTGCACGACGTGGCTGGAACGGCCGGTGATGATCCCCGCCCGGTAGCCGGCTCGCTGCCAGAGCTTGAGCCCCAGGCCGTCACGGATGTGAAAGGTCTTCGATTCGATCCCCTGGTTGTTCCAGGTGACGCCGCCGTCGGTCAACACGCCGTCGACATCGAGCAGGAGAAGCTGGACGCGGGCGAGGCGACGGTCGAGTTCGGCTGGTCTGGCCATGGGGTTGGTCCGAGTGCGAGGGGCTGAAGGGGTTGCCGGGCTCAGGCGGCAACTGGGGCGGGTGCCCGCGGCCGCTGGATCGCCTCGTCGGGCACGAGACCAACGAGGTCGACGATGTCGAGCAGGCCCACCACCTTGCCGGCGCCGTCGGTAACAGGCAGTTCGCTGAGCCGGCGGGTCTCGAGGATCGCGACCGCGTCCCGCAGCCGCGTGCCGACCGGCACCGTCGCCGGCCGGGCGGTCATCACCGTCTTGATCGCCGCGTCGAGAAGATCGTCGTGGCGGTGCTCGAAGAGCCGGGCCAAATCGCTGTCGGTGAAGATGCCTTCGAGCCGGTCTCCCTCGGTGACGATCATCACCGCTCCGGTGCGACGGGCCGGCAAGGGCCGGGCGAAAACGGCTCGAACGGTCTCCTCCGGCGTCGCCAGCCGACACTCGTCGACGGGCCGCATCGCATCCTCGACGAGCATCAGCTGGCGGCCGAGGCTGCCGCCGGGATGGCGGGCGGCGAAGTCTTCGGGGGTGAACTGCCGGCGGCTCGAGGTCACCAGGGCCAGGGCGTCGCCGAGGGAGAGCATCAGGGCCGTGCTCGTCGAGGGGGCAAGCCCCAGACCGCAGGCCTCGCGAACGCTGCCGGTCGGCACGACGACGGTCGCAGCCCGGCCGAGCGTGCTCTCCGGCTTGGCCGTCAGGGCGACGATCGGCACCTGGCGGGCGTTGACATGGGGCAGGAGACGGGTGATCTCCTCGGTCTCGCCCGACTGCGAGAGGGCGAGCACGACGTCGTCGCCGCGGAGGGCGCCCAGGTCGCCGTGCATCGCCTCGGCGGGATGAAGGAAGTGGCTGGGCGTGCCGGTCGAGGCGAGGGTGGCCGAGATCTTGCGGGCGACGAGGCCTGCCTTGCCGATCCCGGTCACGACCACGCTGCCGGTGCAGCTCTCGATCAGCCGGACGGCCCGGCAGAAGGCCGCGTCGAGCCCGGCCGCCGCCGCCAAGACAGCCTCCCCCTCGGCCTCGAGAATCTCGCGGCCTCGGGCCAGAATCGACTCGTCGTGGGATTGATCCATCGCGTGCGCAGCCTCCATGCCGCCGCGGCGGGACCGACCGCGGGGGCGGGACTATAGGACGGCTGGGCAAGGGGCCGCAACGGCGGTTCGCTCGGCGACTGAGGCTGTTTTGCCCGCCGCCGCCGTCGGTATCGCGAGCGGCGGGCGGGTTTGGGGTGGAGGCCTGCGTGTCGCAGGGCAAACCGCTCGGCCAGGAGCCTGTCGGCGTCAGGGGCGAGCCGCTTTTGAATGCGCGGAAGGGAGGTCTCGAGCGGCACGGGGGCTTCAACGACGGGCGGCTTGCAGCCGGGACGCGATGTCTACGTCGATCGCAGCCCCCAGCTGCCTGGCCAGGTCAAGGCAGGCATCCCAGTCGAGCGATTCTCCCTGGGTGGCGATGATGCTCCGCAGCGGCAGGATGAACGACCGGCTGACGACCTCCTCCACGCCCGGAAACAGGGGCTCGAATGGCGTTTCGAGAAGGTCTCGCACCAGCCCGACCGCCTGTTCCACGTCGGCGAGCACGATCAAGTCGACGTCGACCGTCATCCGCGGCTGTCCGCAGAGCGAGACCGCCAGCCCGTCGATGAATGCGGCCGGGATGCCGCGGCCGCCGAGCATCGCCACCGCGTCAGCGAGTGTTCGGCGGAGAGCCTGTTCCACGTCTCGACTCGTCGAATCTGCGGAACGCCGTCACGAACCGATCGCGTTTCCGCCCAGGCATACGCATCGATCGAGGCCCACTCGCCGTCCGCCTGCCGAGCGGTGCGGATCGTGCCGAACAGATCATCCACGATTGTCATCCGCTCGTCGGCGGAAAGCCCGCGGCTCCAGTCGGCGTCGGCGGCCCGCGCCCGGTCGCCCCAGGCCTGCTCGAAGAGATCCCAGCGATGCCGGGTCGGGTCTGAACTCATCACATCATGATACCGCGGGGCCTGCCGGGGCGACGGACCATCCGCAGGCTTCCGGGGGCTGGGCAAAGCCTAACGGCCCGCCGTCCCGCCCGGCTCCCGCCGGGGGCGCCGGGAGAATTATCGGCTGACGCCCCGGAACGGCCGGCGCCGTCACTTTCGCGGCTGCCCGACGATCTCGCGAATCGAGACCCCGTCGATCAGCACATCAGTGAGCACGGCTCGGCCTTCGAGGAGGCAGACTTCGGCGACCGGCCGCGTGTCCTCGGCGAGCCGCTCGGCCAGGAGCCTGTCGGCGTCGGGAGCGAGCCGCTCGTTGAGATAGAAACGATCGAAGGGCCACTCGATGATCACCGCCTCGCGATTCCGGTCCGAGCGGGGCGAGCGGGCCGCCAGCTGGACCACGGTCGGCCCCGCGACCGGCTCGAGCGAGAGCGACTCGATCCGGGCGAGGCCGTCGGCACCGACGGCCAGGGTCGCCCAGACCGGCACGCGTTCACCCTCGGGCATCCCCTCCGGCGGGGCAAACCCGCTCTCCAGCGGCCGGACGGCCAGGTAGCGGCCCCGGAGGGGATCGTAGGGATCGGGCGCCCCGCACTCGATCCTAACGACCGTTCCCCGGGCGATCACCCGCTCATGCCGCCAGACACCCCAGAGGGGCAGGAGCCACTGGGCGGCGGCGGCGACGGCAAAGACGATCAGGGCGGGCCTCATCGGGACGAGCCTCCGAGGGCGGCCGCCCGACGGCGGCTGATGAAGAGGTTGAAGCCGAGGAAGCCCGACCCGATCACGATGAAGGCCAGTCCCTTGGCCAGCAGCGACACATCGGCATCGGCCATCCGGAGGATGACCAGCAGCGTGATCAGGGCGGCCCCGATCCGCGCCGCGCCCTGGCGACCCAAGAACTCGAGCGCGATCAGCACGATCGCCGTGGCCAGGAGCATCAGCGAATAGGCGATCGCCACCGGCCAGCCGCCGGCGTCGCCTGCGGTGAAGCCGGCCGCCAGCGGCGGCACGAGGGCGAGCCCCGCTACCGCGAGCACGGCGTACCGCTGCTGTCGGAAGGCGATCACGCCGAAGCAGGCCACGACGGCCACGAGCAGCCAGCACCAGGGCAGCGGCAGGGCGTTGCCGACCGAGTTCACAAGGCCACGAGCTGGAGCCTCGTAGCTGGCAACCATCGCCATCGCGATCATGGCGATCCCGCCGAGCTGGACCTGCGGCTTGCGGGCGAGCGGCTCGGCGATGCCCTGCCGGCTGAGCGGGAAGAGCAGCACGGCGACGCTTGAGAGCATGGCGAGCCAGAAGCCCGCCTCGCCCGGCGCACCATCATTGCTCGCGTGGGCGGCGACCGCGAACAGCCCGACCAGGGCCGAGGCCGCCAGGGCCAGCCGGCTGCCGATCGCCGGGCGGTCGCGAAGCGAGGGCCCCGGCCAGAGCGGCAGGACGCCGGCCAGCAGGATGGGAAACCAGATCCGCACGTCGGCGGCGTCGGCTGCCCCCCACGGGCCCCGTTCGCCCGCCTCGGCAACCGTCCAGACGGCGATGCCGACGAGGTAGGCGATCGCGACGGCCTGCGACGCGAGGGTCCAGGCCAGCGGCAGGCTGACCAGGCACCACCAGAAGAGCAGTTCCGTCCACCGGCCCGGCAGGTTGTAGATCTGTGAGACCAGCGCCATCGCGGCCCCGGCGGCGAGCGTCTGGACGACCGCCGCCGCCTCCCGCTGCCAGCCCTTGGCCGCCTCGCCCCGTCGGAGCACCAGCCAGGTCACGGCCTGCGAGGCGGCCAGCGGGCCGAAGGCGAGGAGCAGCCTCACCCAGCGGGGAAAGTCGTCCCAGTTGGAGGCGAGCACCGCAACCAGCCCGGTGCCGACCAGCAGGGCTCCGACCGCTCCGACGATCATCTGGGCCAGGCCGCGTGCCGATTCGACCGGATACCGCTCCCGGAGCCGCCTGGCCCCGTCGAGGGTGACGATGCCCTCCCGCTCCCAGCCGGGCAGCTGGTCGGCGAGCCAGCGGTTGTGAAGAAGGCTCATGCGAGGTCACGCGGCGGTGCAGGAACACCACCATGGTACTCGACGCCGGGATCGCCCAACGGCCCGCCGTCCCGCCCGGCTCGCGCCGGGGGGCTTCTCTGAAAAAGGGGACTGGCTCCGAGCGAAGCGAGGTGCCTGTACCCTTCTCCAACGCGAGGAGGCGGGGAATACGGGTTCGCGAGGGCTGGGCCCCTGCCAAGGTTGGGAAACCGACCGCAGCCGACCAATCCGCTTCACGGATCGGTGCCTGTGGCGAAGCTCATTTGCCAAGACGGCCGTCGTGCCGCCGGAAGCGGCAGGTCGCCAGCGACCTCATCGCCGAGGAAGCCGCCCGGCAGCGACGCCAACGGCTATCCGGCGCGAAACCTCGGCCGGCTTCGTCCGTTCAAACGGACGTCATGGGAATCCGACGAGTCTCGCGGATGTTTGGAGGCCTGTTGGTCGTGGCGTGCTGCGCGGCGCTGGCGGGTCGTGCCAGCGGCCAGCAGGCTCTCGGGCGACGGTTCGACCAACTCGATCGAAACGGCGACGGGCAACTTACACCCGAGGAACTGCCGGCGACGGCGATCTTCGAGCGGCTCGATCTCGACGGCAACGGCTTGATCACGAAGCCCGAGGCGGTCGAGGCGGTGCGGACGGGGGCCCTCCGAGATCTCCGCGCCCGAGCGGGCAGCCAGACGAGGAAGTCCGCGGCAGCGGGTTCCGAGGGTGGCGAGCCCGCCCCGGTCGAACCGCCGGTCCGCCAGGGACCGAAACCGGTGCGGCCCGGTGACCACGGCATCGGCCGCCGCGTGGGGGACGTCGCCTACACCGACATCACGGGCGAGAAACGCTCGCTCTCCACGATCGCCGCCGACCGGATCGTCGTCTTTGCGATGACGAGCACGAGTTGTCCGTTGAGCCGCAGGTATCTGCCACGGCTCGCGGAGCTGGCGGCGTCCTTCGGCGACGACATCGTCTGGATTCTCGTCAATCCGGTGGCAACCGACGAGCCGGCCGAGATGCGGATCGCGGCGGCGAACTTCGGCGGCGAGACGGCCTACGTCCACGATCCGGACGGCCGGCTCACGGCCGCGATCGGCGGAGTCACCACGACCGACGTCGTGGTGCTCAGGGCCGACCGGACGATCGCCTACCACGGTGCGATCGACGACCAATACGGCTTCGGCTATTCCCGCGACACGCCCCGGAGACGATTCCTCGCCGACGCCCTGGCCGCCATCCGCCGCGGCGAGCAGCCGCCCGTGGCGGCCACGGAGGCGCCGGGCTGTGTGCTCGACGCGCAGGCGGCCCCCGTGGCCCCGACCGACGTGACCTACCACGGGCGGGTCTCGCGGATCGTGGAGCGGCATTGTGTCGAGTGTCACCGCGACGGGGGCGTCGGGCCGTTTCCACTCGACACCTACGAGCACCTGGTGGCCCACGCGGCGATGGTTCGGCAGGTGATCGACCGCGGGATCATGCCCCCCTGGTTCGCCGCCCCCCCGGAGACCGATGCCGAGACCGGCCGCGTTCACACGCCCTGGGCCAACGACCGCTCGCTCGCCGCGGCCGAAAAGCAGGATCTCCTCGGCTGGCTTGCCGGGGGCCGCCCCCTGGGTGATCCGGCGGATGCGTTGCAGCCGAGAACGTATCCGGACGGCTGGCAGATCGGCACGCCCGACGCCATCTTCGAGTTTGCCGAGCCGGTGCCGGTGAAGGCGACGGGCGTGATGCCTTACCAGAACGTCATCGTGGAGACACGGCTGCCCGAGGATCGCTGGGTGCAAGCGATCGAGGTGCAGCCCGGTGATCGCGATGTCGTGCATCACGCGCTGATTCACGTGGCAGGAACCGAAGACCGGGCCGCCGCCCCACGGGACGCCGCCGCCGAGGAGCGGGGTGGCTTCTGGGGCGAATACGTGCCGGGGCAGAACACGCTCGTCTACCCCGTCGGATTCGCCAAAAAGCTGCCCCGGGGAGCCCGGCTGAGGTTCCAAATGCACTACACGCCCAATGGCACCGCCACGACCGACCGGACCCGCGTGGGCGTGATCTATGCGCGGGAGCCTCCCCGACACGAGGTCAGGGTGGCGGGCATCGTCAATGCTCGGATCTCGATTCCGCCAGGGGTGGGCGACCATCGCGAGGGGGCTTCGCTCCGGTTGCCTTTCGATGCCACGATCATGGGCTTCCTGCCGCATCTGCACGTTCGCGGCAAGGCTTGTCGCTATGAACTCATCCGCGGTGACGGCGGCCGCTCCACGCTCCTCGACATTCCCCGCTACGACTTCAACTGGCAGTTGCTCTATCGGCTGCACGAGCCGCTCCCACTGCGGGCGGGCGACACGCTCGTATTCACGGCCTGGTACGACAACAGCCCCGACAATCCCGCGAATCCCGATCCGACGCAGACGGTCCGTTGGGGACCGCAGACATTCGACGAGATGCACCTGGGCTACGTGGAATACTACGTGCCGGGTGTCGCGGCCGGCGGCCCGCTCCCCGGGCTGGAGCGGCTTCGCGCGGGCCCCGGCGAGCGGCGGCAGCGGCAGCGGCAGCGGGCTCCTCGAAGAACGTCGCCGAACGGAGGCTTGTGATGCGGAGTCTGATCTGGCTCGTCGTGCTGCTCGGCAGCGTCGCCGCCGATGCGGTCGCCTACGATCCACTTGTCGCCCTCGGTGACCCGGCTCCCGAGCCCCGAGACCTCGACGTCGTCGATGACAAGCGTGACCGCACCATTCCGATTCGGGTCTTCCTGCCGGAGCGGGCTCCGGAACCCGACGGGTGCCCGGTGGTGCTTTTCAGCCACGGGCTGGGGGGATCCCGCCGCGGGTGCGGCTACCTCGGCAGCCACTGGGCGGTTCGCGGCTACGTCACGGTGGTGCTCCAGCACCCGGGCAGCGACGAATCGGTATGGCAGGATCTGCCTCCGGCGAGGCGGATGGCGGCAATGCGGGCCGCGGCGTCCTGGGAAAACTTCCGCCTCCGGGTGGCGGACGTCGCGGCGGTGCTCGACCAACTGGCCGTTTGGAACGCGGCAAACGGCCATCCACTGGCCGGTCGCCTCGACCTCGAGCGGGTCGGGATGTCGGGGCATTCCTTCGGTGCCCAAACCACGCAGGCGGTGTCGGGCCAGTCCTTTCCCCTCGTCGGCCGCCGGTTCACCGATCAGAGGATCAAGGCTGCGGTGGTGATGAGCCCGGGCACGCCACGCGGCAGACTCGACGCCGGCACCGCATTCGGCGCGGTGGCAATTCCCTGGCTCCTGCTGACCGGCACCAAAGACACCGCCCCGCTCGGGAGCCAGACCGTTGCCAGCCGCCTGGCTGTCTTTCCCGGCCTGCCGGCGGGGCGGGCGTATGAACTGGTGCTCCACGATGCGGAACACAGTGCCTTCACCGACCGGCCGCTGCCCGGCGACTCCGAACCCCGCAACCCCAATCATCATCGGGCGATCCTCGCGCTCACCACCGCGTTTTGGGATGCGTTCCTGCGGCAGGACGCCGCCGCCCGCGACTGGCTCGACGGCGCCGGTCCCCGCAGCGTCATCGAAGCCGAGGACCGCTGGCAGCGGAAGGAGCGGACGGAAACACCGCCGCAGCCGACCTCACCCGTGCCGTTGCCGGGGCCGGCCAACCGGGGCTCATAACTCGGTGGGGAACAGCTCGATCCGGCCGTCGGGTCCTGCACCTGGGCGCGGAGATCCCTGTGGTCGTAGACCCCCTTCTCGAAGGCGCCCGCCGTCCCGCCCGGCTTGCGCCGGGGGGCTTCTCTGGAAAAGGGGACTGGCTCCGAGCGAAGCGAGGTGCCTGTACCCTTCTCCAACGCGAGCACACGCGGAATGCGGGGTGGTGAGAAGGGCGTTTCGTGAGACCCGCTGTCAGCCGGCGTACCGCTTCGCCATTTCGGCGAGGGTCACGATCGGCACCTTGCCGGCGTTGCCCGCCTGACCAAACTGCACCATCCGCTCGGCACAGACCTTCTTCATCGCCTCGCGAGCGGGCTTGAGGTAGTCGCGGGGGTCGAACTTGGCAGGCGTCTCGGCGAAGACCTTGCGGATCGCGCCGGTGATCGCCATTCGGCAGTCGGTGTCGACGTTGATCTTGCGAACGCCGTGCTTGATCCCCTTCTGGATCTCCTCGACCGGCACGCCCCAGGTCTGGGGCATCTCGCCGCCGTACTTGTTGATGATGTCCTGCAACTCCTGCGGCACGCTCGAGGAGCCGTGCATCACGAGGTGGCAGTTGGGGAGCTTGGCGTGGATCTCCTCGATCCGCTTCATCGCCAGGACGTCGCCGTCGGGCTTGCGGGTGAACTTGTAGGCGCCGTGGCTTGTGCCGATCGCCACCGCCAGGGCATCGACGCCGGTGGCCGCCACGAAGCGGGCCGCCTCGTCGGGGTCGGTGAGGAGCTGGTCGTGGGAGAGCTTGCCGACGGCGCCGTGGCCGTCTTCGGCCTCGCCTTCGCCGCTCTCGAGCGAGCCGAGGCAACCGAGCTCGCCCTCGACCGAGACGCCCTGCTTGTGGGCCGAGTCGACCACTTCCTTCGTGACCTTGACGTTGTAGTCGAAGTCGGCCGGCGACTTGCCGTCTTCCTTGAGCGAGCCGTCCATCATCACGCTGGTGAAGCCATTGTCGATCGCGCTCTGACAGGTGGCCGGCGAGTTGCCGTGGTCCTGGTGCATCGCGACGGGGATCGCCGGATAGAGTTCGGCGGCGGCGAGCATCAGGTGTCGGAGGTAGGCGTCCTGGGAGTAGCTGCGGGCGCCGCGGGAGGCCTGGATGATGACCGGCGAGTCGGTCTCCTTGGCCGCCTCCATGATCGCCTGGATCTGCTCCATGTTGTTGACGTTGAAGGCGGCCAGGCCGTAGTCGTGCTCAGCGGCATGGTCGAGGAGGATGCGCAGGGGGACGAGCGGCATGGCGGAAGACTCCAGGAAGAAACGGGTGGGCGTGACGGGCAGGGCCGGCAACTTCCGCCGGCGCCGCGACGACCGCGGCGGCGAAGAGCATACGGCAAAATCGGCGGTGCTAGAATCCCTGAGCCTTCGTCGCCGGAATCCTGTCCCGCACCTCCCTGCCGGCGGTCCCGCCCGCCGGCCCGCCCGAGATGGACCTTCGCCCCGTCACCGATCCGCTCCGCAGCCTGCTCTACGTGGCCGGCGGCTGGGCCTGCCTCGGCCTGGCGGTGCTCGGCGCGGTGCTCCCGGTGCTGCCGACAACGCCGTTCGTGCTCCTGGCGAGCTGGTGCTTCTACCGGGGCTCGCCCCGGATTCACGCCTGGCTGCACCGCTCACAGTGGTTCGGCCCGACCCTCGACGACTGGCATCACTATCATGGGATCCGCAGGAGTCTCAAGCATCGGGCGATCCTCATGGTGCTGGCGGTGGTGATCACCACGCTCTTCTTCAACGCGCTCCCCTGGTATCTCCAATACCTGACGATCGCCCTGGTCAGCTACGGCCTCTACACGATCTGGACGGTGCCGACCTTGCCCGACGACGCCCCCCGGGCTCCGCGGACGATTCCCGAGTAACTCAGCCCTGTCGGGGCCGACTGATCGCTGCGACGGCAGCGAGGATCACCAGCCCGGCGAGGTCGCTGATCGAGAAACCCGTCCCGGCGATCCCCAGCCGGTCGGGCACGAGGGCGAGCGCCGCGGCAACGAAGCAGGCCGCCCGCCCCGGCCAG
>JAQCJP010000107.1 GCA_027592945.1 Planctomycetota bacterium | reverse complement strand
CCTCCGCTCGCTCGTGGGAAACCGAGCTTCGCCATCCTGGCTACGCTTCGGTTTCCCAACGCCGGCTCGCCTGGCACGGGCCCACCCCTCGCGAACCCCTATTCCATGCGCGTCCTCAAGTTGGAAAAGGGTACAGGCACCTCGCTTCGCTCGGAGCCAGTCCCCTTTTCCAGAGAAGCCTCGTCCGCGTTCACCGCCAACCCGGCTCACTCCGCCACTGGGCCGGCCTTGGCAAGCACGTCATCGAGAATGAACGGGCTCGGGAACGGCTCGTCGAGCTGTTCGAGCAGGCTGCGATAGCGGGCCACGATCTCGGCGATGTCTTCGGCCGTGAGGTCGTCTTCCCGCAGCACCGGGGAGGCGTCGAGCACCTCCCGCCAGGCCTTGAAAGCCTCCTCGTACGCCTGCCGGGCGGATTGGAGCCTCGCGGCGTCGAACTCTTCGCTGGCCTTCCAGGTGAGGGCCCGGGCCCGCAGCGCCGGCTCGGTGACTTCAGCCTCGCAGCTGGCCCGCCAGAAGTCGAAGTTCACGATGTCGCGGTAGCGGGCGATGATCTCCGCGGTCTCCCGAGCCTCGACCTCGGCAACCGCCAGTTCCCAGGCCTTCTCCCGAAGCTCAGCCGGAGCCCGTCGGGCCACGTCCTTCCACGTTACGCGGAGGGCCTCCTCCGCCTCGTAGGCACGCGCCATCTGCTCGTCGTCTCGCTCCATCGGCTCGACGTCGAGGGCCGCCCGCTGCTCCGGGGAGAGGGCCTCCCGCCGCTCGGCCTCAAGGGCGGCGAACTGGCCCGGCAGAAGTTCCTCAAGTTCCCCGGCGATTCGCTCGGCGCGGGCCTCCTCTGCCTCCTTCAGGCCAAGCCGAATCGGCACGTTCCAACTGGTCGGAATCTCCCGGGCTGCAAACCGCCGCATCTCATCGCCGGCCAGTTCCCAGGCCCGCCGGGCCGTGGTGCCGAAGGTGCCCTCCTCCTCGAGGGCCCGCCCGTAGTTGATACCCGACATCATCGGCTCGCTATGGAAAATGAGGGCTGTCGTCTTGAGCGGAGCCCCCGAATCAGCCAGTTGCTGGGCCTGCCGATACTTGCTTCGGGAAACCAGCCAGTTGTCCCGCTCGGGAATGGTTCGCTGCGGATCATCCCGCTCGTGGAAATCATCGTCGGCAATGAACAGCTTGCGAAACTCTCGCTTCTCATCCGACTTGCCGATTTTGTGGCCGATGAACCAGCCCATCCGGCCGAGGAGCCGGGGCTCGAAGCGGTTGAGGGCGATCCCATCCCGCAGAAACTCGATCCCCTTGATCACCCAGGCATACCGATCTCGGAAGTCGTCGAACTCCACCGAGATGTTGTAGGAGAGATTGTGGGCCTGGAAGTCCCAGACCGAATAAAAGTTGGGCTGGAGTTTGGTCAGCTGCTCGAGCGTGGCCGAGAGATTGGCCCAGTCTTCGACCTTCTTGTAGTGATTGGCCCGATCCCAGAGGAGGGTGACGGCCACGTTCTTAAGGCCGAGCGTCGCAAACCGCATCGTCTCGCCGGCGGGATCGATCTCACCGAGATTGGCCTGGGTCAGCCCGTCGCGGGCGCGGATCCGCGCCAGCAGCCCGCCCGGGCTCTCCGAGTCTGCCGGCTGGCTCAGCAGCGAAAGCGGAAGCAAGAGCGCGACGATGCCCGCCAGGGCCAGCAGGGTCGCCGGCCTCAGGCCGAGCCACGACCCAGCCGAGTTTCCCGGGCGCCCCGCCGAGGGCCGTGGGGCCGCGTGTGATCCGTCGGTCGTCATGATGCCACCTCTCTTGCCCGCAGACAGAACGCACCGGCGATGCAGAAGGCCGCGACGTAGGCAAGCGTCTCGGCTGCATGGGCCGCCAGCAGATCGCCTGGAATATCGAATCCGCCCGCCACGAACTCACCCGTCCCCAACGTCGCCAGTGACGGAAACAGGCCGGCTGCCAGCCGCATCGGGGCCAGCAGCACCGTGTCGACCAGTTTCATCGCCTGCACCGCCGGCGTCGGATCAAGCTCCAGCGTGATGCTCGTCTGGGTGACGATCCGATAGAGCGACTCGATCGGACCACCTCCCGGTGCGATGCTGGCATCGCCCGTGACCTGGCTTGTGAACAGCCTGGCGATGAACTCCCGAAACTGACCGATCAGCAGCACCGCCAGCGAGGAAACCAGGGCCACGGGAGCCGACAGGAAGGTGCTGAACATCACCCCCATGGCCGTAACGATCAGCATCGCAAACCAGGCTCCCAGGCAGCTCTTGGCGTAGTTGATGGCAAACGAGCCGTCGCCGGCCCTGAGATAAAAGTCGGCCTGGGCGACCCCGTAATACTGGGCCGGCTCCAGACACTGCAGCCAGACCTCGACCCGGCCATCCGAGACGAAGTCGGTGTAGAGATCGGCCTCCCGAACCCCGCCATCGGCCAGCACCGTGTTGAGTTGGCGGGGAATCCAAAGCTCGTCGATCGTGAACTCCCGGGCCACGATCGGAAAGGCCTCGCTCCGCAGTTGCGTGGAGGGATTTCGCAGCTGCACCGTGCCGTGGATGCCCTCGGTGATGGTGCCCTTGTATGTCCGGAAGACCCGCACGGTCATCTCCAGCGGAAGCCCGTCGGGGAACTCGTCCTCACCGACGCCCTCGAAGGTCCAAATCGCCGCCGCGGCCGTGCCGCCCTCGATGTATTGCCGGTAGGCCCACTCGGCCCCCACGCTGATTCCCTTGGCCGCCGGGCGGCCCTCCCGGTCGAGGAATCGCAGCGTGCCCCGCAGCGGCCGGCGAGCCTCGAGGATGCCGGCCGGCGACCCCACCTCGAATACGAGTTGCCCATCCTGCGACTGCGCCGTCACCGGATGCCGATGGCCGTGGAAGGTCTCCGCGACACCATTGCCCTCGGCGTCGAGCCGGAGGAAGTGCCGGTGACCGCGGCCAGGCCCGGTGCGACCCTCGAAGCCCGTCAGGCCGCCCTCCTCGTCGCGGACTTCCCGCACGTCGAGGCTGGCGATCTCGTGGCTGTGCTGCACACTGCGAACGACGAACCCCCATCCCGCCAGGCCCATGATGCCAAGCAGGAGGGTGCCCACCACGGCAAAGCCGAGAAACCGTCCCAGCACGATCTCACCCGTCCGGACGGGCTTGGTGGTGACCGTCTGAATCGCTTTTGACTTGATGTCGGCAGGCAGGCTGAAGACCGCCAGGACGAGCGTCACAGTGCAGACCAGAAAACTGGTCGCCGCCAGAATGAAGCCCAGATAGAGTCGGCCGGGATCGACCGTCGCCGGGTCGAGAAACCAGCCGGCAAACAGGATGACAAGGCCGAAGACCCCCAACACGACCAGCACGTTCCGCCGCAGGGCCTCCTTGATCGCCAGCCGGGCCAACGCCCAGACTCGCCGCGGCGAGGTTCCGGCAAGATCCTGCAAGCCGGTCAAGACGCCCCGGTAGACCCGGTCGCCAGCGGCCAGGGGCCCGTCGCGGACGGCCTGCACGACCCACGCTGCCAGCCCCACAAACAGGATCACCAGCGCTGCGGTGAGCAGGAAGGTGAGCAGGGCCGGGCCGAACCAGGCCGCAAACGTCGGAATCTCTTCCTCCAACACCATGACTCAGGCTCCCGCGGGCTTGTCAGGCGTGGCAGCGGCCTGCGCGCGGCGACCGGGACGAGCCTCGGTGTCCCGCACAACGTCGAGAAACAGGTCCTCGAGGGTGGTGCGGGGATGGCCGATTTCGATGTCGGAAGCCCCATGCTCGGCAAGCACTTTCCGAACCGCATCATAGGCCGCGGGAGCAAGATCTCGGGCCTGAAACTGCGTGACACCCGTGACCCGGAGGAGATCTTCGACCCGGCCGAGTTCCTTCAGTTCGCCCTGATGGAGCACGGCGATGCGGTCGCAGACATCCTCGACGTCAGCCAACAGGTGTGAGCACATGACGACCGTCTTGCCTCGTTGCTTCAGGTCGATGATCAGGTCCTTCACCTCGCGGGTGCCGATCGGATCGAGCCCGCTGGTCGGCTCGTCAAGGAGGACGAGTTCAGGGTCGTTGATCAGCGCCTGGGCGATGCCGATCCGGCGGGTCATGCCCTTGGAATATTCCCGCAACTGTCGCTTGCGATCCCGCCCCAGCCCGACCATCTCGATCAGGGCAGCCGCCCGCCGGGCCCGCTCTTCGGGAGGCATGCCGAAGAGCCGCCCGTAGAAATCGAGCGTCTCCTCGGCATCGAGGAACTTGTACAGATACGACTCCTCCGGCAAATAGCCGATCCGTTCGTTCTTGGCGACATCGGTCGCCGGCCGGCCAAACACGAAGGCTTCGCCGGAGGTGGGAAAGATCAGGCCCAGCAGCAGTTTGAGGGTTGTCGTCTTCCCCGAGCCATTCGGGCCGAGCAGGCCAAAGATTTCACCCTTCTTCACAGCCAGATTGAGCGGCTTGAGTGCCGCCTTTTTGTCTCGGCCCCAGAAGTCGCGGTAGACCTTGGAAAGGTTGCGGGCTTCGATCACCACCTCGTCAGACGAGGGGGCCGGCGCTGTATTCGAGGGCGTCACAAACTCGTCTCCGGCAGGGGCGTCACGGGGTCTCGTCTTGAGTGGCCGGAACCGCTGGCCACCAGGTTTCGGTTGTATCGGATCGGGCCGCGAGGGGTAGGCCCTCGCCACGGCATCGCGGCCCGCAGGGCTCTCGCTTGCAATTTGACGCCAACACCCTATGCTATCCGGCAAATGAGACTGGTTCTCATTTTCACCGCGTTCATCGGCAGCGTCTTTTTCGCATTCCGAGGTGCTTTCTCGTGTTTATCGCTCCTGCGACCCCAACGTGCCGCGACGCTCCTCTCGCCGCCCGAAAAGCGTTTTCGCTTGTCGAGTTGCTGGTTGTGATTGCGATCATCGCGGTGCTCCTCGGGCTGCTGATTCCCGCGGTGCAATCCGCCCGAGAGTCGGCCCGTCGCGTCTCCTGCATGAACAACCTCCGCCAGTTGGCGCTTGCGAACCTCGTGCACGAGAGCACCTATCGCCGCTTTCCAGCCAGCCTTCAATGGTCGGGCGGGAGCACCACTGACGACTCGGCCAATGCGGTCTGGTCGGCCCAGGCCCGACTGATGCCGTTTCTCGAAGAGCTTGCGATCGGCGCCGAAATCCAGCGGCAACTCTCCGTGCCCTATAGCAGTGCCACCCTCTCCAGCGGCGAGTTGATCGCCGGACTTCGGATTCCCGCCCTGCTTTGCCCCTCGGAATCGCAGACGCAGATTCGCACCAAGAACGGCGCCCCGTACCACGCCCCGCTCAACTACGCGGTCAACCTCGGAACCTGGCTGGTCTTTGATCCGGCGACCCGCACCGGTGGTGACGGGGCCTTCTACCCCAACAGCCGCCTAGGGGCCGGCCAGTTTGCCGACGGCCTCTCGAAGACGATCGCCCTGGCCGAAGTGAAGACCTACACCCCCTACTTCCGTAACGCCGGCCGCTCCAACGTCCCGCCCCCAGCCACCCCTGCCGAGGTCTGCGGGCTTGGCGGTGACTTCAAAAACGACCTCCCCACGCTCGGCTCCGGCCATACCGAATGGGTCGACGGGCGTGGCCATCAAACCGGCTTTACCGCGACGTTTCCACCCCAGACCCGGGTGTCCTGTAGTCGGGCGTCCGGCAACTACGACGTCGACTGGACCAATCAGCAGGAGGCCAAGTCGCTGACCGCACCGACAGTCGCCGCAGTGACGGCCCGCAGCCATCACGCCGACGTCGTGAACTATGCGGTCATGGATGGGAGCGTGCAGGAAGCTTCCGGAAGCATTGACCCAGCCGTGTGGCGGGCGCTGTCGACGCGGGCTGGCGGCGAAACGAACTGACTCGAGTTCGATCGGCTCGTCGTGCCACCATCTGCCGAGTCCTGCGGGCCGGCAGATGTTCGCCTCGTGTCCAGAAGTTGGCTGTCTACCTGCCAGCCACTACGGCCCGGTAGCCTCGGTCAGCGTTTCCTTTTGAGGCGTTTCGGCGGCCAAGCGGGTGGCGATATCGACAGCCCTCCGAGCGACCTGCAGGTCAATCGACGAGAATACCGGCAGGTCGGGATCACCACCGGCCCGATGAATGACTTCGGCGGCGAGTTGCTCCCAGGTGCGGCCATTGGCCACGTGCCAGACCGCCGCCTGCGTGGCGTTGGATGTCAGGTGCCCACTCGCCAGGCCCTGCAAGAGGAGGGCGACCCGGGGATCGGGCGACACCCCTTCAACGGCGGCCAGGCGATACGGCATCCGCGTGGTGGGCTCCGGCCGACCGTAATCGAGGCAGACCGTCGCGACACGCATCCGCCGACTGCCGCCGACCGCCACCGTAAACGGTTGCGAGGGATCCGCCGGCGCGGCAGGGGCCACTCGCATCGAACCACCGGAGAGGGCGCGCTCTCGACCGGGTGCGAGCACCCGATCCATCACCATCCGCACAAGCGACTTTGCGGCCGGATGATCGTGAAGCCAGGCGGCAAACGCCTCGCCGTGGGCCAGATAGAGGTCCTGCAACCAGGCGGGGGCCTGCCAGGTCAGCCAACTTCGAAACATCTTCCAGCGAGCATCGTGAACGCCGTACACCTCCCGAGCCACCCAGCAGACGCCACCAAAGGGGTTGCCGCCCATCCCGCCGCCCCCGATGCCCATGCCGGCATTGTTCATACCGCCCCCACCAACGTTCTGGGGAGCTCCGCCAATACCCCCGGAACCGAAACCCACTCCTTGCGGTTGCCCCATGCCCCCGCCCATCTGGGCCAGCACGGGCACGCCGGCAAACGCGGCGGGCAGTCGCAACGTCAGCGGCCGATCGCTGCGATTGGAGACCACAATCTGGGCCGCCCGGGAGCCGTCGGCGATGAACCGGATCTCCACGTCGCCGGCCTGTTCCGCCGCAAGAACGTCGCGAGCCGACTCTGCCGTGGTGGCGTCGGCAGACCCGGGGGCCACCTGACCAGGGGCAGCCAGCGGTGCCGCAGCCAGCGTCATGAACACGGCGACGCGGGAGAAGAAAGCAAGACGGCGAGACATGGGCGTCCTCCGAGAGCGATGCGGTGAGCGAACGTGTGGGACGGTGGCCGATGGGCCACCCGACAATCCCAGAGCCTCACGCCACTCCGTAGTATGCCCTCGGAATCGCAACCAGGAAAACTGAACCGCCTGGTCCGTTCGGGAGGATCGCCGGGGAAAACCCGGTTATGCGGGCAAAATCCCTCGGGACCAAACCCGTCCCGCAGCCCCGGCCCGCCTGCTGCAACGGCCGGCTTACCGCTTGGAAAACTGCGTGCCCCGCCGGGCGCCGCGGAGGCCGTACTTCTTTCGCTCCTTCATGCGGCCGTCGCGGGTGAGCAGCCCCGCCTGCCGAAGCGGCTCGGCCAACTCGGCGTCGAAGGCCTTCAACGCTCGGGCGATACCTAGCCGGCAGGCTCCAGCCTGCCCCGTCGGCCCGCCGCCATCGACGCGGATCGCGACCTTGACGGAGGCCCGCTTGCCAACCTCATCGAGCGCCCCACTCACGAGGTTGCGATCCTTGATCGACGGGAAATAGACCTCCAGATCCCGACCATTGATCGTCAGCTCGCCCTTGCCGGCCTGGAGGCGAACCCGCGCCACGGCCGTCTTGCGGCGGCCGGTCGCCAGGATCTCATTGCCCCGTCGGACGGCCCGCACGGTCGTCGCTGGAGCGGCAGCAGGAGGCGGAGCCGAGTCCGTCGCCGAGTCTGGGGTCGTCACTGTGTCTTCTGCCATCGCTGGTGATCTTTCCGTCGGTGAGATGCTTGGTCGTGAAAAACGTGAACGAATCGTTGAGGGACGGTATCAGGGGGACCGCCGGCTGGAGCCCCCCAGCCTCGCGACTGTGAATCGGTCAGACTCCAAGTTGCACGGGCTCCGGCTGCTGGGCCTGATGGGGATGCTCCGGACCGGCGTACACCTTGAGTTTGTCGAGCATCACCCGCCCCAGCCGGTTCTTGGGCAGCATCCGGCGAACGGCCTCCTCGATAATCAGTTCCGGCCGCCGCTCGCGGCGGTGCTCGGCCGTCTCCGAACGGAGGCCCATGTATCCGGTGTACCAGCGGTAGACCTTCTGCTCCCACTTCTTCCCGGAGAACTCGACCTTCTCCGCATTGATCACCACGACGTGGTCGCCGGTGTCGACGTGGGGGGTATAGGTCGGACGGTGCTTACCCATCAGGATCATCGCGATTTCGCTGGCCAGCCGGCCCACGCGGTAGTTGGCCGCATCGACCAACAGCCACCGCTGCTCGACTTCACCCGGCTTTGCCATGAACGTTTTCATGCTCGTCCCGACCTCATTCAACTCTTGATTTTTAGGCGTTTGCACGCGAGCCCCGAAGCGTACCAATGCCCTGGCCGGCGGGCAAGCGTCCCCCCGTGCGAGACGGGGAAAAAGCCGGCTCGGGGGAAATCGGTCGCCGATGCCGTCGGTTGCCGGTTGCCATCCCCAGGCATTCGGGCCACACTCGTGGGCCGCGGGATGTCGATTCACGCACGTTGCCCGGCGTCGACCGCTCCATCTGCCCCCTCACCGAAGACTGGCCTGCCGCCAAGACCCAGCCCGCCCCACCGGGAATATCGCCGCCAGGTTCAGCCCCGCCATGAAAGTAGCCGTCCTCAAGGAATCGTTTCCCGGTGAGCGCCGAGTGGCCCTGGTGCCCGGGGTGATTCCCGCCCTGACGAAAGCCGGGCTGGAGGTCGAGGTGGAGGCCGGGGCCGGCCTCGCGGCCGGGTTTCTGGACGAAGCGTATGAGAAGGCCGGGGCGAAGCTCGTCTCCCGCGAGGAGGCCTTTGCCGCCGACGCCCTGCTGACGGTTCGCACCTGCGGCGCCTGCGGGGAGGGCTGGTGCCAGGATCGGGACCGGCTCCGGGAGGGCCTCATCCTGATTGGCCTCTGCGACCCGCTCTCCGAGCCTGGCCCCTGCCGGGAGGCAGCTGAGAAGGGGGCAACGGTCTTCTCGCTGGAAATGGTGCCGCGGATCACCCGGGCCCAGAGCATGGACGTCCTCTCCAGCCAGGCCAACATCGCCGGCTACCGGGCGGTCCTCCTGGCTGCCAACACGCTCCCCAAGATCCTCCCGATGATGACGACCGCCGCCGGCACGATCACGCCGGCAAAGGTGCTCGTCCTGGGGGCCGGCGTGGCAGGGCTGCAGGCGATCGCCACCGCCAAGCGGCTGGGGGCCCAGGTCAGCGCGTACGACGTGCGGCCGGCGGTCAAGGAGCAGGTCCAGAGCCTGGGGGGCAAGTTCGTGGAACTCCCCCTCGAGACCGGCTCGAGCGAGGCGGCCGGCGGCTACGCCAAGGCGATGGGAGAGGAGTTTTACGCGAAGCAACGGGAACTGCTCGGCAAGGTGGTCGCCGAGAGCGACGTCGTGATCTGCACGGCCCTGATCCCCGGCAAGAAGGCGCCGGTGCTCGTCACCGCCGAGATGGTCGCCCGAATGAAGCCGGGCAGCGTGATCGTCGACATGGCGGCCGAGCGGGGCGGCAACTGCGAGGGCTCGAAACCCGATGAGACGGTCGTCATCGACGGGGTCACGATCCTCGGACCGACCAACCTCCCGGCCGAGGTCGCCCACCACACGAGCCAGCTCTACGCCAAGAACATGGCGACCTTTCTGGCCCACCTTCTGAAGACCGGGCTGCCGGACGTGGCCGACGACGACGAAATCTGCCGCGATACGCTCGTGGCCCGGGGCGGCGAACTGGTGCATCCCCGGATCCGTGAGCAGGCCGGCCTTCCCCCGCTCGAGCCCCCCGCCGAGCAGCCGGCCGCCGGAGAATCACCGGAGTCCACGGAATCCTGACCGTTTCCTGCCGAGGGCGGCCCGGCCGCCTCGCCTGACAATCCCGTCCGACCCCCGCATGAGCACCACGATGCTTCCCCTCCTGCTGGCCGACGCCGCCGTCCCTGAGGATCCGGCCGCGAAGTTCATCCGCCTGCTGACGGTCTTTCTGCTGGCGATGTGGGTCGGCTTCGAGGTGATCACGAAGGTGCCCCAGCGGCTCCACACCCCGCTGACCAGCGGTTCCAACGCGATCTCGGGCATCACGGCGGTCGGGGCGATCGTCGCCGCCGGCTCGGTCGTCTCGGTGTTCGGCACCACCTTCGGCCTGGTGGCGGTCGTCTTCGCGATGATCAACGTCGCTGGCGGTTTCGTCGTCACCTGGCGGATGCTCCAGATGTTCAATCCCAAGAAGAAGTAACTCCGAAAGAAGCGACGCCCCGATGTCGAGCCAAGCCTGGATCAACCTGGCCTACCTGGCGGCCGCGATGCTGTTCATCGTGGCCTTCAAGCTGATGAGCGGCCCCCGGACGGCCGTGCGGGGCATCTTCCTGGGTGCGGCTGGAATGGCGATCGCCATCGTGGCGGCCCTCTTTGAAGCGCCGATCCGCGAGGCGGTGGCCGCGCGCGGGAGTTGGCCGATCGGGATGCTGCTGGTGGCCGGCGGCATCGGGGCGGCGATCGGAGCGACGATGGCCCTTCGCTACCCGATGACCGGGATGCCGCAGATGGTGGCCCTGCTCAACGGCTTCGGCGGAGCGGCCTCGGCCTTCGTCGCGGCCGCCGAACTCTGGAACAAGCCGGTCGTGGCCCGGCTGGCCGAGGAGGCCGACAAGGCGACCCCGGCCGCCCTGGCCGCCGTAGGCGACCTCGCCCCCTGGACGCAGTTTTCGATCGCCACGGCCCTCGCCGGCCTGATCGGCGCGGTCACCTTCTGCGGCAGCCTGGTCGCGTTCGGCAAGCTCGAGGAGCTGCCCCGGTTCAAGAAACCCTGGACCGATCCCAACCGCCACTGGATCAATCTCGGGCTCGCCGTACTGGCGGTCGCCCTCGTCGCCGGGATCGCCGCCCGGCCGGAATCGTTCCTCCTCTTTCTGCTCTTGGTGATCGCCGCCGGAGCCCTCGGGATCACCCTCACGCTGCCGATCGGTGGGGCCGACATGCCGGTCGTGATTTGCCTGCTCAACAGCTATTCCGGCTTGGCGGCGGCGGCTGCCGGCTTCGTGATCGACAACTCCGTGCTCGTGATCGCCGGCTCGCTGGTCGGCGCCAGCGGCCTGATCCTCACGGCAATCATGTGCCAGGCGATGAACCGCTCGCTGGTCGGCGTCCTCTTCGGGGGCCTCGGCACGACCGCCGCGGTCAGCGGCGACGACGTGTACGAGGGCAAGATCAAGAGCGCCGGGGCCGAGGAGATCGCGATGATCCTCGAGGGGGCCGACCGGGTCGTGATCGTGCCCGGCTACGGCCTGGCCG
This sequence comes from Planctomycetota bacterium, assembly GCA_027592945.1. Classification (GTDB taxonomy): domain Bacteria; phylum Planctomycetota; class Planctomycetia; order Pirellulales; family UBA1268; genus QWPN01. The sequence continues at coordinate 606 of JAQCJP010000107.1, read as the reverse complement.
TCGCTCAGGCCCAGCATGCCGTCCGCGAGCTGGCCGACGCCCTCGAGAAGCGGGGCACGACGGTCGAGTATGCGATCCACCCGGTGGCCGGCCGGATGCCGGGGCACATGAACGTCCTCCTTGCCGAGGCCGACGTGCCCTACGAGAAACTCCGTGAGATGGACGACATCAACCCGACCTTCCCCGAGACGGATGTCGCGATCGTGATCGGGGCCAACGATGTCGTGAACCCGGCCGCCCGCAACGATCCCTCCAGCCCGATCGCCGGGATGCCGATCCTCGACGTCGACAAGGCCCGCACGGTGGTGGTGGTCAAGCGGTCGCTCTCCCCCGGCTTCGCCGGGATTCCCAACCCCCTCTTCGCCGCCGACAACACGCTGATGTACTTCGCCGACGGGAAGAAGGCGATCTTGGATCTCACGGCGGCGCTTCAGCAGAGCTGAACCGCCGCCTGTCGCAGCGCCGGCCATCCCTGGCCCGGCTTGCTCCGCCCGGCGATGGCAAAGCCAAGGTTTGCCATGCCGGGCTGCCGCCTTCCTGGCGGCCGATCTCACGGCGGCGCTTCAGCAGAGCTGAACCGCCGCCTGTCGCAGCGCCGGCCATCCC
>JAQCJP010000106.1 GCA_027592945.1 Planctomycetota bacterium | reverse complement strand
TGATAGTGGAGCCGCGGCTGGCCGCGGCCCGCTGACAGCGACCGCGGTTGTCGTGGCATGACCCGCGGCCGGAAAGGCACAGCGAGACGGTTCCTGCATGAGCGAACGACAGGTGGTGGTGACGGGCCTGGGCGTGGTCTGCCCGCTGGGGCTTTCGGCCGATGAACTCTTCGACGGCCTGCGAGCGGGCCGAAGCGGGGTGGCCCCGATCGAGTCTTTTCCCTCCGACGGCCTCCCCTTGCATCATGCCGCCGAGGCCCGCTGCTTCAGCGGCGGGATCGCCGACTTCGGGGAACTCGAGGCTGCCACCAAGAAGGTGATCCGCAAGGGTCTCAAGGTGATGTGCCGGGAGAGCCAGATGGCGGTGGCGGCCGCCCAGCGAGCCCTCCACGATGCCGGCGATCCCAAAGCCCACCATGCCCCGGAGCGGTTTGGCTGCGTGTTCGGCTCCGACTACATGCTGACGCTTCCGGAGGACTTCACCGCCGCCGTGGCCGCCTGCCGGGCAGAGGACGGGTCGTTCGACTACGACCGCTGGGCCAGCGACGGGATGCCGATGCTCAACCCGCTCTGGCTGCTCAAGTATCTCCCCAACATGCCTGCCAGCCACATCGCGATCTTCAACGACCTGCGGGGCCCGAGCAATTCGCTGACCATGCGCGAGGCCAGCGGCCATCTGGCGATCGCCGAGGCCTGTGTCACGATCCAGCGGGGGATGGCCGACATCATGGTGGCCGGCGCGACTGGCACCCGCGTCCATCCGATGAAGACGGTGCACGCCCTGCAGAGCGAGCAGGTGGCCGTTGACGGTCCCGACGCCGCCGACCCGGCCACCTGGAGCCGACCCTTTGATCGCGACCGGCGGGGTATGGTGCTCGGCGAAGGTGCGGGCGTGCTCGTCCTCGAGGAACGCTCGGTCGCTGAGCGACGGGGTGCCCGTATCTACGCCGAGGTCGCGGGCCATGCCGCCACGACGGCAGTCAATCGCGGCGGCGTCGGACGACGGCGGGAGGCCCTCGGCCGGGCGATCGCCGGGGCGATGGCCAGCAGCGGGATCACCCCTGGCAGCCTCGGACACATCCACGCCCAGGGCCTGAGCACGGCCAATGGCGACCACCAGGAGGCGGCAGCCCTCGGCGATGCCCTTGGCGAGGCTGCCGGCAGCGTCCCCACGGTTGCCGCCAAGAGCCACTTTGGAAATCTCGGTGCCGGCAGCGGCGTGGTGGAGTCGGTAGCCAGCATTCTGGCCCTGGAAACCGGCGAGCTCTTTCCGTTGCTCAACCACCAGACACCCGACGCCGCATGCCCGATACTGCCAGGCCGCCGGGGCGGCCCCGCCGGCGACTGCTTCGTGTCGGCCGCGGCCACGCCCCAGGGGCAGGCAGGAGCGGTGGTCTTCCGTCGCTGGGCTGGAAGCCCCGAGGCTGCTTGACAGTCACCCGCTCCTTGCCTACCTTCGAGGGCTTGGCTTTCGTGAGGATGGCTGCTGGTTCGCGGAAATGCTTCCAGACCCCCTCCTGTGGCTGTCGGCTACCGACGGTCGCCCGGAGATGGTCTCGGCGCCCAAATCGTGGGATGGCGTCGGCCGTGCCGGCGGTGTCGTTCCAACGTGGGCCTGCCGAGAGATCATGAAGCCCGAAGAAATTCTTCGCATCGTCGACGCGATTCATCGCGACAAGAACATCGACAAGGAGTTCGTGTTCCAGGCCATCGAGGCGGCTCTGGTCACGGCCCTGGCCCGGCAATACGGCGAGACGGCCGAGATCGTCATTGCGATCGACCGTGAGGACGGCACGATCTCCGGCACGCACGACGGCCAGCCGATCGAGTCGGCCGAACTCGCCGGCAGGATTGGTGCGCAAACAGCGAAGCAGGTGATCATCCAGAAGATCCGCGAAGCCGAGCGGGACGCGATCCACGAGGAGTTCGAGGAGCAGGTCGGCCACATGGTCTCCGGCGTGGTGACCCGCTTTGAGGGAGCCACGGCGACGGTCACCCTCGGCAACCAGGAGGCGATCCTCCCCCGCAGCGAGCAGATCCCCGGTGAGGCCTACCATCCCAACGAGCGGATCCGGGCCACGATCTTCGAGGTCCGCAAGGTCGGCAGCCGGGTCAAGATTATCCTCTCCCGGATTCGTCCCCAGCTGGTGCAGCGGCTCTTCGAGCAGGAGATCCCCGAGATCGCCGACGGCGTGATCGAGATTCGGGCAATCGCCCGTGAGCCCGGCTATCGCAGTAAGGTAGCCGTGATCAGTTCTGACAGCCGTATCGACTGCGTAGGGGCCTGCGTCGGCGTGCGGGGCAACCGGATCAAGAACATCGTCGAGGAACTGGGCGGCGAGCGGATCGACATCGTTCGCTGGAGCGATGACCTCCAGGTGCTCGTTCCCAACGCCCTGCAGCCCGCCGAGGTCGATGAGGTGATCCTCTGCCAGATGCTCGGTCGCGGGATCGTGCTGGTGCGGGAAGATCAGCTCTCCCTGGCGATCGGCCGCCGCGGCCAGAACGTCCGGCTGGCCAGCAAACTCTGCGGCTGGGACATCGAGATCATGACCCAGGAAGAGCTCGATCAGCAGATCGAGCGGGCAACGGCGGGATTTTCGTCGATCGAGGGCCTCGAGGAATCGCTGGCCGAGCGGCTGGTGGGCGAGGGCTTTCTCTCCTACGACGATCTCTCGGTGATCGAGCCAGAAGACCTCATGGAGATGGGTGGCTTGTCTGAAGAGGCCGTCGATGCAATCGTTGCAGAGGCCGAACGGCGGGCGACCCTGGCGGAAGAAGCTGCGGCCGACGAGCGGCGGAAGCAGCGGGAGCTGGAGCGGATCGCCAAGGCGACCGCCGAGGCCGAGGCGGCCGAAGCTGCGATGGCGGTGGCGGCCGGTGAGGCCGAGCCTGCCCCAGCAGACGGGGAGGAGCCGCCCGCCGGGGCTGGTTCCGACGATTCCGGTGAGTCGGCGTGATGGTCGAGACACATGGCATGACGGGGCCGGCAGAGGAACGAGCAAGCGAGACTGGTTGGACTGGTTGGAACGGCCGGCGGAAGCCGGCAGAGAGAGGCACGAGTGGCTGTTCGGATCTACACCCTGGCGAAGGAACTCAAGCTCGACAGCAAGGAGCTCGTCGAGTTGTGCACTCGCGCCGGCATCCAGGACAAGGGCTCTGCTCTGGCGAGCCTCAGCGACGAGGAAGTCGCCAAGATCAAGGAGTTCATCGCCGGTAAGGCGAAGGGGCCCGAGCGGCCTGCGGCTCCTGTTCGTCCGGGGGCTCCCGTCCGCCCGGCGGCTGCCAGCCCGGTCAAGAAGGAAGACTACATCGCCCCCGCCGGCGTCTCAGGGAAGGGGAAGCCGCAGGAGATCGGCGGTGGCAAATCTCCTGGGAAGCCTGGCTCGACTCGGCCCCGCCCGGGCGGGCGAACCGGCGAGGGCGGCAAACCGATGCCCCGCCCAGCCTTCAAGCTCGCCCCCCTGCCAGCAGCCGGCAAGGCTCCGCCGCCGCCCGCCCGCGGCAAGGAGGAGCCCGTCGCCCAGAAGCCCGACGTCAAGCTTCCCCTCGACGCCATCCGCAGCGCTAAGCAAGGCGGTGCCAAGCCGCTGGCCGACCACATGCGGAAGGCCGAGCAGCGGCAGGCCGGCGAATCGGTCCGGGCCCGCACGAGCGGCCTCTTGCGGGGCGGTGCCGCGGCCCCGCCGGTGCCTCCCCCGCTGACGCCCGGCGGCCGCCCCCGCCGGAGCCCTGCGAAAACCGGCGGTGGTGACGACCTGCTCGGCGGCCGCGAACTCCGCCAACTGCACCGCAAGCGGATCGCCGAGAAGCGCGGAGGAATGGACGACGACGACGGCCGACGACGACGACGGATGCCCCGCCAGCGGCGGAGTTCGGGCGTCTCGACGGCTGCTCCCCGAAAGACCAACGCCTCGATCCAGGTGCCCTGCACCGTGAGGGCCTTCTCGGAGGCGATCGGTCTGGCGGCAAGCGAGGTGCTCAAGAAACTGCTGACGTTCGGCATGGACACGATGCCGAGCATGAGCACGAGCCTCGACCGCGACACGGTCGAGCTCCTCGCCGCCGAACTCGGCGTCCAGCTCGACGTCAAGACGGCCGAGGATCTCGAGAAGGAACTCCTGGCCGGTTTCGATGCGGTGGACGAGGATCCGGCCCTTCGCCTGCCCCGGCCGCCGGTCGTGACCTTCCTCGGCCACGTCGACCACGGGAAGACGTCGCTGCTCGACAAGATCCTTGGCATCGACGTCGCTGCTCGGGAAAGCGGCGGTATCACCCAGCACATCCGCGCCTACACGGTCGACCGCAATGACAAGGCGATCACCTTTGTCGACACGCCGGGCCACGAAGCCTTCACCCAGATGCGGGCCCGCGGGGCGAACGTCACCGACTGCGCCGTGATCGTCGTGGCGGCCGACGACGGCCTGATGCCACAGACCGAAGAGGCGATCAACCACGCCAAGGCGGCCGGCGTCCCGATCGTGGTCTGCATCAACAAGATCGACTTGCCCGGCGCCGATGTCGACAAGATCTACCAGCAGCTCGCCACCAACGACCTCCTCCCGAGCGAGTGGGGCGGCGAGACCGAGGTGGTCAAGACCAGCGCCCTGACCGGCGAGGGCGTCGATTCGCTGCTCGACACCCTGCTGACGATCGCCGAGCTCCACGATCTGCGGGCCAATCCCGACCGGACGGCCGCAGGCGTCTGCCTCGATGCCTCGATCCACGAGGGCCGCGGCGTCGTCGCCTGCCTGATGGTGCAAAAGGGCACGCTCAAGGTGGGCGATGCGATCGTCTGCGGCGAGGCCAGCGGCACCGTCAAGGCGATGACCAACACCCTGACCCGTCGCAAGGTCTCGGAAGCGGACCCCTCGATGCCGGTCTTTGTGTCGGGCCTCGATGTGGCCCCCGGCCCTGGCGAGCGGTTCCAGGTGGTCGACGCGATCGCGATGGCTCGCGAGGTGGCGACCAAGCGAACCGACATCCGCCGTCAGACGGCCCTCTCGAGCGCCCCGGTGCACGTCACGCTCGAGAGTCTCGCCGATCGGCTCGGCACCGAAAAAACCGCCACCCTCAACCTGATCCTCCGGGCCGACGTCCGGGGCTCGATCGAGGCGATCCAGAAGGAACTTGAGAAGCTCGACCATCCCGAGGTCAAGATTCGCGTTCTCCAGGCGATGGTCGGCGGTGTGACCGAGGCCGACGTGGCCCTCGCCGATGCCTCCGACGCGGTGATCATCGCCTTCAATGTGGTGCCTGACGAGCGGGCCCGGGCGGAGGCCGACGACCGGGGCGTGCAGGTTCGCCGCTACGACATCATCTATCAGGTGACCGACGACCTCCGGAAGGCCCTCGAGGGAATGCTCGCGCCGGAGAAGCGGGAAACGGAACTCGGTCGGGCGTTGGTCCAGCGGACCTTCAGCATCAGCCGGCTCGGCGTGATCGCCGGCTGCCGAGTGATCGCCGGGATCATCGCCCGCAACGCCCGGCTGCGGGTAATCCGCGACAGTCAGGTCCTCGGCGACTACGCGATCGACTCGCTCAAGCGGGAGAAGGACGACGCCCGGGAGGTCAGAGACGGGCTCGAGTGTGGCATCAAGCTGGCTGGCTTCAACGACATCAAGGAGGGTGACATCCTCGAGTGCTACCGGATCGAGGAAGTTGCCCGGACTCTCTCGTGAGCACGCGACGACTCCTCAAGGCGGCCGAGGCGGTGCGGGAGGTGGTCAGCATGGCCATCCTCACGGAAGTCCGTGATCCGCGGGTTCGCGATGTGACCGTGACCCGTGTCGAGATGGCCCCCGACATGCGGTCGGCGACGGTCCATGTCTCGGTGATGGGCGACCCGGCCCGCGAGCGGCTCGCCCTCCAGGGCCTGGCCCGAGCAGCCGGTTTCCTCCAGTCACGGATTGCCGACCGGATCGAGACCCGCTACACACCCCGCCTGAAGTTCGAGCTCGATGCCGGCGTCAAGCATTCGTTGGAAATCGCTCGTGTGCTCGGCGAGGTTCTGCCCCCCGCTGCTCCGCCCCCCGACTCCCCGAACCCGTCGGAACCCTCCGACGCCTCTCCACAGGAAGACGCATGACCGCACGCAAGCGCTCCACGCCCGCCAAGGCCTCCAAGGCCTCCAAGGCCTCCAAGGCCTCCAAGGCCTCCAAGGCCGCCAGCAAGCAGGCTTCGAAAAAGACCGCCAAAAAGTCGGCCACGAAGGCCGCCAAGACGGCTGCCAGGCCGGCAGCCAAAAAACCGGTGCAAAAGTCCGCCAAGCCGGCGGCAGCCGGTACCGCGAAAGCGGCCGCCAAGGCCAAGCCAACGGCGGCAAAAAAGCCCGCAGAGGCACCGGCTCCCAAGCCCGTCGTTGAAAAGACGCCGCCCCGCGGCCAGCTCGTCCCCAAGCTCTACAAGGCCCTCAAGGCTCACTACAAGCCGTTTGCCACCGATACCTCCCGGTCGCTTCTGCATCAGGTGATGTTTTCCTGCTGCCTGGAGAACGCCCCGGCCGATGCGGCCGAGCAGGCCTTCAACCGGCTGCTGGAGGCCTACTTTGATCTCAATGAGGTTCGCGTCACGACGGTGGCGGAACTGGCCGAGACGCTCCAGGGCCTGCCCGACCCGTCGCGGGCGGCCCTCTCACTCCGCCGCGCCCTTCAGGGCGTCTTCGAGTCGACCTATTCATTCTCGCTCGAGCATGCCCGCAAGCATTCGCTGGCCCATGGGCTCAAGGTGCTCGAAGGCCTGCATGGCGTGCCGCAGTTTGTCGTCGGGCATGTCGCCTCCACGGCGTTAGGCGGCCACCTGATTCCGCTCGACAAGGGGGCGCTGGCGGGCCTCTGGCTGTGCGGCATCATCACCCAGCAGGAGTACGACTCGGGGAAGGTGCCGGGCCTGGAGCGGGCGATCGGCAAGAAGGCCGGGATCGAGTTCAGTTCGCTGCTCCACCAGTTCGGCCTCGATGTGCTCGGTAATCTCCACGGCCAGACGGTCAAGAAGATCGTCCAGGCGGTTAACCCGGCCGTCGCCAAAGAGCGGATGCCGAAGCGGGGCGAGAAAATTCCCGAGCCGGTACCGCCGCCGATCACCGACAAGGCGGGCCAGAAGGCTGCCGATGCGGCCCAGGCGGCCGCCGACGAACTCCGCCCCGCCGGCCCGCAAGCGGCCGCCCGCCCGGCCGGCAAGACGCCAATGCCGCCGCCCGGTTCGGGCCCGAAGAAGAACGACGGCAAGGGCAAGAGCGGGCCCAAGCCGTTCGTCGTCAAACCACTCTCGATCAAGCCCCAGCAGCCCCCGACGCCGCCTGCCGAGCCGACCCCGGCCCCCAAGCCGGCCGTCAAGGGAAAGTCGAAGGGGGGCGGTTCGAAGCAGGCATCGCAGTTGAGCAAGCGGAAGCCCCGCTGACCAGCCGGGAGAGAGGTAGGGATCAGCCATGGCCGGACATTCCCACTGGGCCAACATCGCCCGCAAGAAGGCAGTGGTCGACGCCAAGCGGGGCAAGCTCTGGAGCAAGCTCGCCAAGGCGATCATCGTGGCGGCCAAGCATGGCGGAGGTGATCCCGACGCCAACCTCCGCCTCCGGTACGCGATCGACGCGGCCAAGGCGGTCAGCATGCCCAAGGACAACATCCAGCGGGCGATCAAGGCGGGCACCGGCGAGCTCAAGGGAGGCAACCTCGAGGAATCGCTCTACGAGGGCTATGCCGCCGGCGGCGTGGCGGTGATGTGCGAGATCCTGACCGACAACAAGAACCGCACCGCCCCCGAGATCCGCAAGATCTTCGAGATCTGCGACGGCAAGCTCGGCGGCACCGGCTGCGTCGCCTACCTCTTCGAGCGGAAGGGCGTGATCCGGCTGCCGCAGGCGGCCTGCGATGAAGACCGGATCATGGAGCTCGCCCTCGAGGCGGGCGCGGAGGACGTCAGGGCATCCGACGAGAGCTGGGAGATCACCTGCGACCCGTCGGTGATGACCGACGTGATCGAGGCCCTCAAGGCCGCGGGCCTCGAGCCCGAGAGCAACGAGGTCACCCGGATCCCGACCAACACCGTCGACGTCGAAGACGTCGAAACAGCCCGCAAGGTGTTGCATCTGATGGAGCGGCTCGACGACCACGACGACGTCCAGAGCGTGGCCGCCAACTTCAACATCCCCGACGCCGCCCTGGCCGAACTCTCCGCCCCATAGAAGCCCCCCGGCGCGAGCCGGGGGGACGGCGGGCCGTTGGGCCGTCCCGCCCCCGATGTTCCCTGAGCGTCCACAACCAACCTGCCCAAAACGCCATCGCCACCAAACGACCGCTGGTGGCTTTCATCGATGGCGGGCCATTGGGCCATCCCGGCTCCCGGCACAGTGGCCAACCCACGGGAATGGTACGATTCGGTGAGAGGGGTGTACGCAACGCATCCCAGCAACCGGCTTGCCGCACGATGACGACCGCATCGATCAGTGAACCGACCATGACCGCGGCCATCGCTGCGCTGCGGCGTTATGAGGCGGTCTCGGCCGCCTACCTGCTGGGATCGGCGGCTCGTGATCAGCTCCGCGGCGACAGTGACATCGACGTCGCGATTCTGGTGAGCCATGGCAGCGGCCTCGCGCCGGACGAGCGGATCGCGCTGACCGCCGAACTCGCCGCCATCTTCGGCCGGCCGGTAGATCTCGGACTGCTTTCCACGGCCAATGTGGTCTACGCCAAGGAGGCGGTCGTGACGGGCCGGCTGCTGTTTGCCAGGCATCCGAACGTCGCCGCGGAGTTCGCGATGCTTGCGTTGTCGATGTACGCATCACTTCAAGAGTCTCGCCGCGAGGTTCTCCGTGCCTACGCCGCCTGACGACATCCTGCTCAACAAGGCCGCGATCATCGAGCGGTGCGTCCGCCGGATGCGGGAGGAAGCGGAGGCGTGCCCGCGGCTCGACGATTTCACCCACGTCGATGCTCTGACGCTCAACATCGAGCGGGCCTGCCAGGCGGCCATCGACATGGCGATGCATGTGGTGGCCGAACGACACCTCGGCGTGCCGCAGAGCACGTCCGACGCTTTTCTGCTGCTGAAACGGGCGGGGCTGATCGGCGATTCGCTCGCCGCTGCGCTCGCCGGCATGGTCGGTTTTCGGAACGTGGCCGTGCATCAATACGAACAACTCGACATGGTGGTGCTTCACTGGATCGTCGAGTCGGGGTACCGGGACTGGATTCGCCTCGGGGAGGCCCTGGGCGTGGCGATTCGCCCATGATGCGACGAAGACCCGCTCGCCGATCGCGTGCCAGCCACCTTCAACATCCCCAACGCCGCCCTGGCCGAACGCGATAGCCCATAGAAGCCCCCCGGCGCGAGCCGGGGGGGGCGACGGCGTGAAACCCCGTTGCTGCCCGGCTTTTTCGCCGTCGAGAATCATTCGCGGGCCGATGGCTCTGGACTGCGTGGGCAGCGGGGGCTGGCGGGACCGTGACACGTTTCCCGCGCTGCGATATGAAATGCCAGGGCGGGTCGGGAAGTTATTTTCCGACGAAGTGGGAAGTCCTGCGTATTCCTCGTACTTCGGGTGTGCCGATGAAACTTCTGTGTGCGTTGCAGGCTGTCGTGAGCCTGCCTTCCGTCGCATTGGCGATTGCAGTGGTTGTCGCCCTGTCATCCGGGGTGCCCGCCGCAGACCTCTACTGGTCGGACACAGGCACGTGGGACACGACCGCGACCAACTGGGGCAACGCTCCGGGGACCTACACCGGCTCGACCTGGAGCAACGACCCGCCCGACTCGGCCATCTTTGAAGGTATCGCCGGTACGGTCACCCTCGGCGAGGCGATCACGGCGGCAGGGCTCACCTTCGCCGTTGACGGATACACCGTCACCGCCGACACCCTCACGCTCTCTGGCACACCGACGATCGACGCCGGCACCAACGTCTCCGCCACGATCGCGAGCGTCCTCGCCGGGAGTGACGAAATCACCAAGACGGGCTCCGGGGTGCTCACGATTTCCAATGCCAACTCCCACACCGGTGGCACCCGTCTCGAGGGTGGCATCCTCGCGGCCGGCAACAACGCCGCCCTTGGCACCGGTACGCTCACGCTCGCCGGCGGCACGATCCGGCCCACGGCCACTCGCGTGATCGGCAACGCGATCTCTGTAGCAACCGGGACCACGTCGGGCCTGATCGACGGTGGCTCTGGCGACCTGATGTACACGGGCGCCGCAACCGGCGACGGCAACCTCGCCGCCAACTCCACCACCTCGCGAAGCATGTGGCTGCAGGGCGACTGGAGCGGGTTCACCGGCCAGATCGAGTTCACGGTCAACGGCGGCGGCACCAACTACCGCCTCGGCGGCGCCCCCGGCAGCACAACCTTCAACGACGGCACCAACGGCTCCGACTTCAGCCAGGCCACGTTCGTGCTCTCGGGCACGGGCGGCGACCGTGGCCTTTCCTGGAGTGGCGCTCAGGGAGCGACCGTCCGAGTCGGCACGCTCTCAGGCACCGGCGGCCGGATCATCAGCGGAGCCAACAGCCGTGAAGCCAACTGGGAAGTCGGCGGCCTGAACCAGACCTCTACCGCGGCCGTCGTGATCACCGGCAACGCCACGTCGCTCACCAAGGTCGGCACCGGCATGCTGACGCTTTCAGGCGACAGTACCTACGGAGGAACCACCACCGTTTCGGCGGGGACGCTCCAGATCGGCAACAGGAACGCCCTCGGCAGCCAGAAAACTGGCGAGCCGGTCACGCAGGTCGTGGTCGAGTCGGGAGCCACCATCGACTTCAACGGCGTGCCCGACGCGTCCTACGGATACACGATCTCGGGCTCGGGGAGCGGCGGGGCCGGGGCACTCGTCAACAACGGGATCGCCATCGGCACAGGCCTTCGACAGGCCTCAAACATCCGCCTGGCTGCCGACGCTACGATCGGCGGCACGGGCAACTGGGCGTTGCTGGCCCCGGGCTATGCGGCGAACTCCCTCGATCTCGACGGCCACACGCTCACCAAGGCGGGCGGCAACAGGATCTGGCTGCGAAACACGACTGTGACCGCGGGTTCGATCACGATCTCGGCCGGCACCCTGTCGGCCCTTGCCGGCACGACCTCCGCCGCGGACACAGCCGTGAGCCTCGCAGACGTGGCGGGTGCCACGCTGCTGGTTGAGAACGGCGGCACGCTCTCGATCGGGTCCCTGTCCGGGGGCGGCACGACCGGCGGCCGCGTGAATCTCACGAATGGCTCGCTGAACGTGGGCGGGCTCGACACCGACACCACGTTTTCCGGCGTCATCGAGGGGGGTGGACGAGTCACCAAGTCGGGCACGGGTACGCTTACGCTCGCTGCCGCGAACACCTACAGCGGAGGCACGATCATCTCCGCCGGCATGATCAAGGCCGGGTCGGCGACCGCCCTCGGCGTCGAGAACGCCGCCGCCTCGGCCGTCACGATCGCCTCCGGCGCGACGCTCGACATCAACGGCGTCTCTGGCAATACCGGCGACTTCTACTACGGCATGACGATCGCCGGCAGCGGCACGGAAGGCCAAGGAGCGCTGATCAACACCGGCGCGAACGGCTCAACGAGCCTTCGGCAAACACCGAACATCACGCTCTCGGCCGACGCCACGATCGGCGGCTCGGGCAACATCCTTATGATCAACGGCGGCTATGCGGCCAACGATCTGGACCTGGCCGACAACACGCTCACCAAGACCGGCTCCAACACCCTCTTCCTCTGCAACACGACCGTCTCGGCCGGCACGATCGACATCCAGGAGGGCACCCTTTCGCACTTCAACAACGCGGCCAACGCCTCGGCCGCCGCGATCACGCTGGCCGACGCGACCGGGGCGACGCTCGCCCTCAACAACCTCGGGCTCCAGGTAGGCTCGCTCGCCGGCGGCGGGGCCACCGGCGGCAACGTCACGCTCGGCTCGGCCACCCTCACCCTCGGCGGCCGCAACGAAGACACATCGTTCGGCGGCCTGATCAGCGGCACCGGCGCGGTCGTCAAGACGGGCACCGGCACGCAGACCTTCGCTGGGGCCAACACCTACTCCGGCGGCACCACGATCTCCGGCGGCACGCTCCTGGCCGGCGT
>JAQCJP010000105.1 GCA_027592945.1 Planctomycetota bacterium | reverse complement strand
CTTCTCTGGAAAAGGGGACTGGCTCCGAGCGAAGCGAGGTGCCTGTACCCTTTTCCAACCCGAGGACGCGCCGAAGACGGGCTCACCCCGAGCCCGCCACTGATGATCACGGCAGCTCGTCGAGCACGCCCTGCTGGTCGATCCAGGATCGCATTGCCCGACCCTGATTCATCAACGCCGAGAGGGCCTGCCACTGGCGAGGACTGAGCCCGGCCTGAAACTGGCTCCGATCGGCACCGGCCAGCACCATCAAGACGAGGTTCCGTCGCAGATTCGGATCATCCCGGTCGAGTGATTCGCTGTCGATCCGCAGGGCCGGCTCCCGCTCGAGCAAGGCATCGCAGATCAGGTCGTGCTGCGTCTGATCGAGCCCCAGGGCGTCATCGAGCCTGGCGAGCACCTCGAGCACCATCACTCGCCAGTGGAAAGTCCGCCGGGCCGCGGCCTCGGCCGTCAGGCAGTCTCGCTGACGCTCGTCGAGAATGCTTCCCAGCACCGTGGCAAACAGCGACCCTTCCTTGAAGATGCCTCGCATCCGATCCCGGCACCGCCGGATATCCTGCTGGAAGGCGAGCCACTGCTTCTGCCCGGCCGGGACGTTCATGTTGATCTCTCGGCCGCGATATTTCTCGCGGACAACCTCCACATCGGCAACGAAGCGGCGGATGTCCGATTCCATGGCCAGCAGCAGCCGCTGCCGCTGCTCGGGAGTGATCCCGCAGGCCGACTCAATCCGGTCGAGCTGGCGCCGGCCCAAAGCCCGGCTGTAGGCGAAAGCCGGCGACGCCGTCGGGCTCGGCTCCCCTCTGTCCCCGCGGAGCACCCAGCCATTGCCATGCTGCTCGAAGAGATTGGCGTCGAAGTTGGTGCCCAGATTGACCATGTGCGGCTGACGAACCGAGGGGTCTTCCTGGATGTCGGCCATGACGATGTCGTCGTCGGCGGCCTCGAGGCGAACCGCATCCAGCGACAGCAGGCTGCCCAGCACTGCGGCGATGAGCATCGTCCACCGATCGGTCACTGGCCCCACCATGGATCAGGTTGCTGCAGGCCCTGGCCGTCGAAATGCCACGACGTGTGATTCCCCGCCATGTTCGATCCCGCCGCCCGGCACCAATTTTCCCACTCGGTCACCTGATCGGGCTCGAGGTGGGGCGTGATGACGGCGCTGGCGTAGTCGGGGGCAAGCGGGTAGCTGTTGATCCGTCGCGTGCCGTGCTCGCGGACCACCCGCCCCCAGTCATCCTCCCAGGCTTTCTCAAGGGCCCCGCCGATGGCCCGTTGCTGGGCAGCCGTCAGGTCAAGCTGCCGATCGAGCCTGGCCACCAGGAGCAGCCGCTCCGACTCGTCCCGGCGGGCCGTCCGCCGCTCCACCTCGAGGCGATAGGCAGCGAGTTCCTCGGGAGCGGCCACCGTGGCGAGGCTCTCGGCAAGCCGACTGCGGATGATGTCCCGCGGGTCGAAGGCGGCATCGGCCCGTCCGCCGAACTGCCGCGCGGCGACCTGCCGGGCAGCCTCCTCGACCGCCTTCGTGCCGGAGGCGACGATCGTGCGGCGGGCCTTCGGATCGAGCCCGCCGCAGGTCCGCCGGGCCAGTTCCAGTTCGCTCTCCAAGATCGGCTTGAAAAACCGCTCCATCTGCCGGGCCCGCTGTTCGATCTGCTGCTGCCGTTGCCGATCAACTGGCGGTTCGGCGATCGGGAGGATCGCCTGCAGCCCCTGCCTCAACAGCCAGCCGACCGCCTTGGCGTCGCGGGCGGCGGCCTGCCGGGCCGCCTGCTCGTCGTCTTCTCCGCGGGCCGCCGGCACAAGCAGCAGCCCCGCAGCCAGAGCCCCGGTCATGAGCATGCGAGAGATTGTCTGGCTGGCCATGTCGCTCACCGCTCGTAGATGGGCAGAAACTTGTAGTTCACCGCCAGGGCCAGGAGGGCCAGGGTGGTATCGACGGTGCCCCCGAAGCCCCCGCCACGGCCGGCGAAGGCAGCAAAGCTGCCATCCTTGCCCTGGAGTTTCTTGAGTTCCTGCACGAGCCCCGAGTTCCACTGCTCCCAGGCCTCGACGTCGCCCTGGAAAAGCGCCTGGGCCCGATAGTAGCGGGTGTAGGTCGGATAGCCACCCAGGGCCGACTGCGGGTCGCGACTCCGCTGCTTGAGGTAGGAGAGCGCCTGCTCGTACTGAGGAAGTTCCTTGTGACGGGCAATCGCGTAGACGAGCACCGCGATGCTGGTGACAGCGTCGCTGCCGCCGCCCGGATTGCCCGAGTAGCCGACCTGGCCGTTGCCTCCGGTCATGGTCGTGTAGTACTTGATCGCTCGGTCGATCGTCTCGTCGGGCACCTCGATTCCCGCGTTCCGAGCGCCCAGGAGCCCCATCATCACCGCACCGCTGACCGACGTGTCGGCGTCGCGGGCATCGGGGGAGTACCGCCAGGCACCGTTGGGGTTCTTCTTGGCGGAAGTGACGGCGCAGCGAACGGCCAGTTCCAATGCCTGCCCAAGCGACCGGCCCACGCCCGGACCCCGCAGCCCTTTCGCCTCCTCCCAGAGCGTCCGATCATCGACCGCCCCGTAGGCCTCCGAGAGGGCCAGCATGGCGAAGCCGTGCTGGTACATGCTGTCGTGGCCCCGGCTGCTGGCCAGGAAGCCGGTGTCGGGATCTTGGTCGATGATCATGCTGCGGAGGGCCTTGCGGATCGGCACGCGGTAGGGGCCGAAGTTCGGGTCTTCCCCCGAGCCGAGCAGCACCATCACCGCCATGCCCGTGACGCCCGGACCATCCTGGCCGTCCTTCCAGGCCCCGGAGGGATCCTGCGTCTTGAGCAGGTAGCGAATCCCGGCGTCGTAGATTTCTCGGACATCCCGAGGAACCGGATCGCCGTAGCGGACCAACGGCCCCTCCCCGCGGACGCCGGCAGCGGCGAGGGCAACCAGGAAGGCCAGCCCCAGGCGGGATGCGACGCGGCCGGGTCGATGTCGGTTCATGGCGTGACTTCCACGGTGGTTCGTCGCTTCAGCAGCGATTCAATGGCTGCAGCCTGCTCGGCGTTGAGGATCGTGTCGACGACTGCCGGCAGGAGCGCCTCATTGTCGAAGGGCTTGGTCAGCAGCCGCCGGCAGGTCGTGGCATCAGTCCGCAGCCTGGCGATGGTTTCAGGGTCGATGCCGCCCCCGGCCGGCGAAAACTCCCGACCAACATACTTGCGACGCAGCGTGTCGATGCGAAAGGCGAGTCGCTCGAGGTCGCTGGCCAGCGCCAGTTCCAGCCGCTGACGCTGGCTGGGGGTGAGACCGCAGATGCGGTCGATCGCTGCGATCCAGGCCTCGCCCTGGCCGCGAATACCGGACAACTTCTCCAGGGTGTCGGTGGCTGCCTGCCCGGCCTGCGGCTGCCGCATCACGACGCCGTTGACGATGATCACGGCCCGGCCTCCCGCCGCCGATCGGCCGAATACCTGCTGGTCGAACGTCGTGCCCAGATCGATCGAGAGCCTGCCGTTGGCGATCCCCATCAGCCGGATGTCGCCGCCCCGAAAGCGGACAGTCTCTGCCGGTGGCGACGCAACCCGCTCGGAGACCATGTCGTCACCGGCCGAAAGGGAGAGGGCCCGACAGGCCAGCCCGAGGGCGACCGCTGCCTGGCTCATCCTCCCGATCCGGCCGCACGTCATCGCCGCCCCTTCTCGAGTTGATTGAAGTAGTCATCGAGGCCGGCCCGAAACTCGTCGGGCAGCACACGTCCCGACACGCCAATCGCCTGCTCGTCTTCCCCTCCCGCCTCGGCCGCCGAGCGATTGCCGCTGCCAAGCAGGGCCAGGGCAGAGTCGCTGGTAGAGCCCGTGCTGCCCCCGCCGGGGGTCATGCCGCCGCCGCCACCGCCACCGCCGCCGCCGTTGGACGAGGCAGCCTGGGCCGCCAGCAACAGTTCGATGACCTCGCTTTCAGCGCCGATCGCCGCCGGCCCGGTGTCGGGAGAGCCGAGAATGTCGGCCGTCTCCACCATCACCTCCTCGACCTTGTCGAACAGTTCGATCTCCTGAGCGAACTCACGCTCCCCGTCGGGCTCGTCGAGAAGCCGATCGACCAGGTCGACGATTCGGTCGGCGAGATCTTCTTGCCGGTCGGCGAGTCCTTCGGCGGCCGTCAAATGCTCCTGGCCGGGAACGGCATCTTTCCGCTGCTCGGCCACCCGGGTCTCCTCGCGGAGCGTGACCTCTTCCTCGAGGATCTTCATCACTTCGAGCACCACCTCGGGCGGCACGCTCTCGCGGGCCTCTCCCTCGCCGCCGCCCTCGCCGCCGCCCTCGGCCGGGGGCACCAGGTCGTCGGCCAGACGGTCGAAGGTGTCCGACCAGAACTCCGTCTGAGCCAGCGACATGCCCGCCTCGCTGGCAATGTCGTCTGAGACCTCCCGCAGGCTCCCCAGCACATCCAGGTCTTTCATCTCCTCGAGCACCGTCCGAAAGGCGGGCAGTTGGCGGCGGTCGAAGTAGGCCTGCAGATCATCGAGCAGAGCCGACACCTTCTCCGACTCCCGCTGGCTCAGTTCCTGGACGCCCTCGATCGCCTGTTCGACTCTGGGAGGCCGGCCGGCGGCCGGCAGAAATGCCTCGGCGGCGAGGGCCGCCAGTCTGCCCCCGATTTCCATCTGTTCGCGGGAGGCGAGCTTGAACCGTTTCACAAATGTGCTGCCTTCCAGACGGGCCATCACCGCGGCCAACTCGTCAGCGACCTTGGCAAACTCCTCGAGGAGCTCCTCCTGCTTGGCGATGGCCTCATCGAGCAGTTCATCGGCCGGTGGCTCGGCTTCGCCGGCTGCCTCGGCGGACGACGGCGGCGATACGCCTGCCTGGGTCGTCGGCAGCCCGAGCCGCCCCTGGCCCCCGGCCGCGGATGACGGACTCTCTCCGGCGTTGGGATCAGCCGGCTGCTGGGACGACTCCTGATCAACCACCTGCGGCACCGGCGGACTCGGCGGGGAGGGCTCGCCTCCCTGGCCGCCCGCCGTTTGGTTTCGCTGCTCACCAACGCGGGGCGATTGTTCGCCGGCCTCGCTCTCGCCCGCTTCGCCAGCCGACTCACCGGCAGCCTGCTGACTCGAGCCGGCCTGGCTGCCAGACTCTCCCTGCTGGCCCTGTTGCTGCTGGCCCTGTTGGCCGGCTTGCCCCGCCTCGCCGGGCTGACCCGCACCGGCCTGGCCCATCTGGCCGGCCGTACCCTGCTCGGCAGCGGCAGCCTGGGCCAGCAGATCGGCAACGCTCGGCATTCGCGTGGCGGCGATGTCGGAGAGCGCCTGCAGATCTTCGGCGAGTCGTTCGAGCGTGGCCGCTTCAAAATCGGGGTTTTTCGTCGCCTCGCGGACGAGCTTCGCGCCCTCCTCGACAAGCCGCTCGAGCCGACGGGCATTGGCCTCCTCGGCGGCCACCTGCCCGGCCAGGCGGCCTCGCACGTCTTCGTCGAGGAGCCGCTCACCAGGCAGTTCTCGCAGCTCTTTGTTGATAGCCAGCAGCATCATCTCGCGATCACGAACCTCGCTGGCCCGCTGACGGAACTGCTGGAGACGCGTGTTGAGCACCAGCGCGTGCTCCGCCTTGTCGACCACGTAGATCAGCAGCGGCGTCGACGTGGCCCGCTCACGCCCCGGCTTGTAATCCTCGGCGAAGACCCGCAGGAAGATCGGCTGCGGCGGGATGCCCAGGGCGGCTGGGCAGAAGGTCGCCACGGCCTCGATTGCCTCCACCTCGGGACCTCCGGCCTTGAGCAGCCGCTGCCCACGAAGGCTCGCGGCAGGGTCGTTCCCGCCGCCCCAGTCGGCGATCCCCTCCCATTCCAGCCCGACCCGGCGAATCCCAAAGTCGTCCCGCACCGCCACGCGAAACCGCATGGTGTCGGTATCGAGCAAGACATCGCGGTTGGGCGGCAGGTCGAGGGCCACAACCGACGGGGGCTCGTCGCTGCGGGGCTGGATGGCCAGGGTCAGGGGCCCGCTGCCGTCGAGGCCATGCCGATCCTGCCAGCTGATGATCAACTCCGACGGCTCGACCGCCTCCCGTGGCTGTGTTCGGACCTCGGCCCCGACCGGCTCGACCGGCTGCCCATCGACAGTCGCTGCAGCCAGGTCTCGATCCGCAGTCGCCACGATCGAAATCGTGCTGCCAGCGACCGGCACGAGGGTTCCCCCGCGAACCTCCTGGCGAATGAGGTCTGGCCGGCCGAGATAGGCCGGTAGTTGCATCTCGGCAGCCAGGCCAACGATCTGCGGCCGAAGCATCGGCTCGATCCGGGGCCGCTGCCGCCAGTCGCCGACCGCCAGGCCCGCCGTTGCCGGGCTGAGCTGCGGGGGGATGGTAAAGGCGTAGCCGTCGGCCTCGAGCCGTGACTCCAACGGCGTCTGGCCACCGACCCGCAGCCGGGCCTCCTCCGGGTGCCAGCGTGTGTCGGCGGCCAAGGCGACCGCGACAGCCGCCGGCTCCCCGTGCGGCACCACGATCGTCTCTGGCAGCGGTTCGACCCGGGTAAAGGTGAATCGCTCCACCCGCCACCACGGGGTGAGAAATCGAGCCCAGGAGTTGACCGCCGCCTCGGGAGCCAACCAGGCCGCCGCGGCCGCCGCGAGCAGAGGAACCGCTGCGGCCGTCAGCCAGAGGCGATGCCGCGGGCGGGGCACGGCCTCGGCGAAGTCGTAGCCGCCAGCCTGCTCGGCGACCTGGCCGATGGCCGCCTCACAGAGAGCCCGGGAGCGATCCGCGGATCCTGCCGGCGACTCGGCCGAGCGGACCAGTTCGATGATGCCCAGCAACTGATCCCCGATGCCAGGAAAGCGGCGGGCGATCAGCCGGGCCAGCTGCTCGAGGCCCCGATGGCTCCAAATCCAACGGTGCAGGGACAGCGGCACCGCCGCGCACCCGACGACGCCCACAGCGAAGGCGGCCAGCCGAACCCAGGCCGGCGTCTCGGTGAGTCGGTCCATGAGAAAGACCGCCAGGTAGCCGGCCAAGACACCGACCGCCGCCCCGCCGACCGCCTCGAGCAGCTTGATCCGCCAGACCAGGGCCCGGAAGGCGTAGAGCCGTCGCTCGAGCCCCTCGGGAAGCGAAATCTCATCGCGGCCGTCACGTTGCGGTTTCATCGCATCACCCTCCGCCAAGCGGGCCGTCCGGTATTCGCTGCCTGTCGCCTTCATTATTCACCACCCGCCAGCGGCCGTCACGGCCTCCTCGCATCGCCTCAGACCAGCCCCTGCCGCTTGCGGCCCACCCAGAACAGGCCCAGGAGACCAACCAGCGCCGCCGCCACGGCCGGATGACACCACAGCTGCAGCCGCCGAACCTCCGGCGGCGGCTCGGGCAGTTGGGCAAGGGCCTCGACGAGCCCCGCCACCTCCTCCTCGGGTACGACCTCGCCCCGCGTCACCTGGGCGATCTCGGCAAGCACCTCGGGACGGGCCACGCCGCCGATCCCCTCCTCGGCCGAACCCTGAACGAAGAAGGAGGCTTCCAGCGTGTCGGCTGTCTCGCGGCAGGTGAGAAGAACCTCGTGCGGCCCGGGCTCGCTCGGAGTGAATGACGCAGCGAACACGCCCCACTCCCCCTCACCGGCCGGCGGGAGGAATCGGACCGTTTCGGCCGCCCCGCTCGGCGCGGTAATCCGGGCGGCCACCTCGCCGCGAACCAGCGGCTCCCCCGAGGTTGTCGTGACCCGGGCATCGAGCGACAGCGACTGCCCGAGTTCCGGCTGCTCGGGCGCGAAGGAGAGGCTCATCCGCTCTCCCTTGGCCATGTTGCGGCGGTAGGCCATCCAGCGGACCACCTGTCCCCAGAAGCGGTAGTGGTATTTGTCTTCGACGCCCTTTCGCCACCGCCAGGCACCGTCGGTGGCCATGAAGAGAACCTTGCCGGCGCCGAAGGTACGGGTCACCAGCAAGGGGATTCGGCCGTATTCGTTGGCGGCGTCCTCATGCACGGCCAGCACCTCGCTGCCCGCCTTGGCCTTGAGCACCGGGCCGTACCACTGCACCCCCGGCAGGCTCTCCCAGACGGCGATGTTCTCCGCGGATGCGTCGGCGAGCTTGGTCAGCAGGCTCTTTCGGCCCGCCTCGGTCAGGACCAGCCGCCGGGGACCCTCGGTGGCGGTGCCCGCCGGATCGGCGACGTCGATCACCACGGGAAAGAGATCCTCGAGCTCCGTGCCGATCAGCGAGACCTGCTCCCCGCGGAGCCCCGGCATGAAGACCAGCCCGCTGGCCTGGTATTCGACGAGCCCCTTGAGCAGCCGGCAGTCTTCCTCGGTGAGCTGGCCGCCGCCCATGCCAACGTCTCCGAGGAAGACGACGTCGTATTGGGTCAGTTCGTCGAGGCCACCGGGGAACTCGCTAATGTAGTCCCGCGTGCCGCCCCCCCGCTTGCTCAACCCCGGCTGAAGCAGCAGGCAGGAGACCTCGACGCCCGGATCACGGGCCAGGGCGTTGAGGAGATAGCGGTACTCCCAGCGTGGCATGCTCTCGACCAGCAGCACCTTGAGCTGCTCCTGGCGGATGGCGATCGGCGCGGTGCGGGAGTTGTTGTCGGCCAGCAGCTCCCCTTCCTGCTCGGCCAGAGAAATGGTGACGGTGAAGTCGCCCTCGGCTGGCGGCGTCCAGTAGAACCAGTCGGTGATGGTGGCCATCGGCGGCAGGCGGATGTCTTTGCGGAGGGTCTCGCCGCCGCTGGTGGTCAGAACCGCCGGCACGACCCGCTCGGTGGGCAGCGATGATTCGATCGTGAAGGGAACCCGCACCGGCTTGCCGGCCACGCCCATGGTCGGGCAGTCGAGGCTCTCGAGCGACACGTCGGGTAGCTTCGTCTGACTGCCGGCCGCCACGGCAAAAACCGGCACCCGCGCCAGCCGGAGCCGGCGAGCCGACTCGAGCGGTGGCGGCCCCTCGTTCCAGTCGCCGTCGCTGGCCAGGACGACCGCCCGGAGGCTGCCATACCGTTCGGCGACCGCGGCCAGGGGCGCGGCCAGATCGGTACCCGTGGCATCGGCAGGGTCGGCAAACGGCTCGATCACGACCCGGAATCGCTCCGCCAGCGGCTCCCAGAAGGACTCGGTCGAGAGGCGGGCCACCGCCTCCCGGCGCGACCGCGGTCCTCCCGCTCGGACCGCCTCGCCGGCGGTGATGACATCCGCCGTCTCCATGCTTCGCGAAGCATCAACGAGCACGGCCACCACCGGCTTTTCGTCAGGACGAAACTCCTCCACCCACTCCGGCTGATTGAGCAGTAATGCCACGAGCGTGGCGATCACGACCCGCAGCAGCTCGACGAGGCCCGTGCCCGCCGCGAAGCCGCTCCGCCGCCAGGTGAGCACCGCGACCACCGCCGTGGCAACGACCAGCAGGGCGGAGATCCCAAGCGTCCACGGGGTCGTGAAAAACCGCAGGCCGGCGAAGGCCGCCGGATCATTCAAGGCGTTCATGCGGCGGCCTCCAGCGGGACGGCCGACGGCCGCGGCGTCATGCGCCGCCGGGGCAGGCTCAAGAGCCCCTCGCCAACGAGGGCCAAAAGCATCGCGATCAGAAAGGCCCGCCAGATCTCCTGCACGATGCTGTCGGATTGCCCCGCCTGCCCGGTGATCCGCGTGTAGGAGAGCCCGCGGAAGAGCCCGTCGATCCGCTCTGTGGCCAGAATCCCGGCGGCGTCCTCGGCGAGCGGCCGGTTGACGGCCACGAGCCGGCCCTTGCGGGCGTAGATCCCGGCGTGGAGCCCTGCCTCCGTCGAGACCGGCTCGCTGGCTCCGGCGACCCGCTGCCAACGGCTGTCACCCTGCTCGCCAGCGATCAAGAACGATGCTTCAGGGCCCGCTGCGACCTGGCGAGCGCCCGCCAACGGTTCGAGGCCCCGCTCGATCGCCCGCTGCACCAGGGCGTAGAGCACGATCCCTTCACGGGCGAGCGTCGAATCCTGGGGCCGCGGAAGCGTCGTGCAGAAATAGACGCCCCGACCGTCGGGAAGCCGCGTCAGCAGCGGGCTGCCATCGGGCAGCGAGGCCAAGGGCACCACCTCGCCATTGAGTCCTCGCACCCTGCGAACCTCGAGTTCCCCGACCGGCAGGGCGTTGCCAGCGACGGTGTTGGCCAGGAGGTCGGCGTCGGGTCGCCACTGCTCCGGCTGCTGCGGCTCGCTGAAGTCGAGCCACTCACCCCACGAGACGCCTGCGAAGGTCGTGCCGCCGCCGGCTTCCGGGGGAAAGAAGATCACCTGGCCTCCGCGGGCCAGAAAGGCCTCGACCAGTTCCGCGTCGCGGCCGGCCGGCAGCGGACCCTGCCAAAGAAGGGCCGCCGCCTCGTCCCAGGGGGCGGTGGCCAGGCCCGACGCCGGCACCAACTCACCACGGGCAGCAAGTTCCTTGGACGGCGGGATCGAGGCAATCAGCCGCAGAACCCGCTCGACCGCCGCCTCGTCGGCCACGACCATCGTTACGCGGGGAGCCGGCTCGTCAAACACGAAGTAGAAATCGTTGTCGGCCTCGCATGGGTCGGCCGGAATCGAGACCCGTCCCCAGCCTCGCACCGCCTCGCCGCGGCCCAGGGGCAGGGGATGATTGGCCAGGATCGTCTCGCGGCCGGCGAGTTTCAGATCGACGACGGTGGTCACCCCGTCGATCTCGAACCGGATCGGCACGGTCTCGGGCTCATCCCCGCCTGCCGCCCCGGCGGCATCAGAACGGCTGACCGCGACGCTCACCAGCAGTTCCCGCGTCCCGGCCCGCCGCTCCAGTCGGGCCTCCGTAACGCGGACGGCCAGGTTGCCCGGCACCGGTTCGTCAAAGGCGAGCAACTGAAAGCGGACCTGCTGCGGGAGCTTGGCGAAGGCATCCCGCAGGCCGGCCCAGCCGCCCTCCTCGATCGCCCAGTCATTGGCCCGGCCGTCGGAGCAGATCCAGACCTCGGCGGTGCCGGCAGCATTTTCACGGATATGGTCGTAGGCCGTTTGCAGCATCCCGGGGATGTCGGCGGCAGCGGCGGCCGGTCCAGCCGCGGGAAGATCGTCCAGGGCAGCCGGCGGAATCTCGACCGGCCGGTCGCCCCCGCCAACGTAGAGGCACCGGCTCGGCGCGAGCGTCTCGAGCGAGTCGGCCAGTTGCCGGCGGCCGGTGGCCAGCTTCGTACCCGGGGCGGCGGGATCACGGGCCTGCATGCTGGGGCTGCGGTCGAGGATCACCACCGCCGTATCGGGCCGGGCGCCGCCAGCCAGGGCCAGCCAGCCCCGCGACAAGGGACGGCCCACTGCCAGAATCACACCGGCCACCGCCAGCATTCGCAGGAGCATGATCAGCCAATGGCGAAGCCGCGAATAGCCGCTGGAGAGCGCCTTGGCCGCCGCCAGGAACATGGTGGCAGCCCAGGGCACGGTCTGGAAGCGACGCTGGTTGATCAGATGAATGATCAGCGGCAGCCCGATCAGGGGCAGGGCCGCCAACACCCAGGGCTGCAGAAACGTCATCGCAGGCCCCTCCCCGCCGCCCGACCGACCAGAAAGCGGGCCAGCACCTGCTCGTAGGGCTCATCGGTCAGCACGCGGTGATAATCGATGCCCGACTCGAGCACCAGCTGCCGGATCGCCTCGAGATAGGCGGTCACCGCGGCATGGTAACGGTCGGCAATCTCGACGGGATCGGCGAAGATCGCCCCGCCCCCTTCCAGGTCGAGAAACCGGGTCGGCCGCTGAAACTGAAAGCCAATCTCCTGCGGATCGAGCAGATGGAAGACCGCGACATCATGGCGCCGAAACTTGAGATGGCCGAAGGCTCCGGCCAGTTCCTCGGTCGGCACGAACAGGTCGGAGACCACGACCACCAACGCCCGCTGCCTGACCGTCTCGGCCAGTTCGTGCAGCACCTCGGGCAGCCCCGTGGTGCCTTGCGGGCGGGCCTCCTCGAGCACGTCGAAAACCAGTCGCAGATGGGCCGGACTGCGGCGGGGGGGGAGCGTGCGGACGATCTCCTCTGCCGCACAGGAAACCCCGACGGCGTCGCCCTGCTGACTGGCCAGATAGGCGAGCGTTCCACAGATCCGGCGGGCATAGGCGATCTTCGTCAGCGGCTGGCTGCTGCCGGCGGCTGGGCTGGTCGA
>JAQCJP010000104.1 GCA_027592945.1 Planctomycetota bacterium | reverse complement strand
CCGAACAAGCATCCTGTAGCAAAATCCCCCGGATTCGAGCATGTCACCGCCCGGCCCCGGCGGGCATTAGTAGCGGGATGGCCCGCCGTCCCGCCCGGCTCGTGCCGGGGGGCTTTTATGGGTCGGGGGCTGCGGATTCCGCGTAGACTTCCCGAGGCAACAGCCTGTTCCGTGACCGCGAGGAGCATCAGCATGGCAGACGTGGAGTTCGAGATCGTCGAGGCGGGCGACGCGCCCGTCGTGCGGGCCACGATTCCGGCCGGAGGCTCGCTCTACGCCGACGCCGGGGCGATGATGTCGATGACGCCCAACCTCCGGATCGAAAGCTCCATGCGTGGGGGCGTGATGGGAGCGCTCTCGCGGTCGCTCCTTCGGGGCGAGACGTTCTTCTACCTGACGATCTCGGCACCGGAATCGGCCGGAGAGGCCCTCCTGGCTCCCGCAATGATCGGCGGAATCGAGCGGCTGGAACTCGCCGGCACCGAGTACTTTCTCCAAAAGGGATCATTCCTGGCGGGCGAGCATTCGATCGAACTGACCACCAAGACGCAAAACCTCACCAAGGGACTCTTCAGCGGCGAGGGCTTCTTCGTGACCCGGGTGAGCGGGTCGGGCACGATGCTCCTCAACACGTTCGGATCGCTGATGACCTTCGACCTGGCCCCCGGCGAGGAGTACGTGGTCGACAATTTCCATGTCGTTGCATGGGAGTCGACGGTCAAATATACGATCAACAAGGCCGCCGCCGGCTGGATCTCGAGCTTCACGTCTGGCGAGGGCTTTGTCTGCCGGTTCACCGGGCCGGGCAGGATCTACGTGCAGACGAGGAACCCGGGGGCCTTCGCCGGCTGGCTGGGCCGACATTTGCCGAGCAGGGGCTGAGCGGGAGCGACGCGACCAACCGATGGACGGCACATTCAAGGCTGTCTGTTTCGCTCCGGGCACGGGCCGTTCCCAGGCCTGCCGCGTCGTGCTGGAATCGGGTGGCCTGCTGCTCGAACCGGCCGCGGGCCAGGCGGTTCGCTGGCCCTACCCCGCCCTGGCGGGCGAGATCGGCGGCGACGACCACGAGTGGGTCTTTCTCTCGTGCCCAGACGCCAATCCGGGGGTTGCCCGCCTTGCGCTCCGCGACCCGGCGGCGATCGCGGAACTCGCCGCTCGCACCACCGGCCCGGCCCGCGACGTGCTGACGGGCTTCGAGGAAGCCCACCGCCGCCATGCCCGCCGCCGCCGCCAGGGCCTGGTCGGCTTTTTCCTGGCGGCGGGGGTGGCCGCGGTGATCGGCTGGATTGCCCTGACGAGGGCCGCTCCAGAACTCGTGGCCGCCTCGCTGCCACCGGAAACCGAGGCGATGCTCGGCAGGATGGCGCTGACGCAACTCCTCGCCGACGAGGAGGAGATCAAGGCGGGGCCGGCGGTGGACGCGGTGAAGTCGATCACCGAGCGGCTGGTGTCCGCGATCGACGACAACCCGGGCTATGCCTTCGACGTCCGCGTGGTCCGCAGCGAGATGGTCAACGCGGCGGCCCTGCCGGGCGGAGGGATCGTGGTGTATTCCGGGTTGCTCGCCGAGGCGGCATCGGCCGAGGAGGTGGCGGGGGTCTTGGCCCACGAGATCCAGCACGTGCTCCACCGCGACTCCCTGCGGCAGGCGATCGGCCATCTCGGTGGCGCGGCCGTGATCGCGCTGCTCTTGGGCGGCGGCGATCTGGCCGGCCTCGCGGCCGAGGCCAGCAAGCTCGACCGGCTCGCCTATGGCCGCGAACAGGAAGCCGCTGCCGACCGCGACGGCCTCTTGCTGCTGGCCGCGGCGGGCCTGCCGCCGGGGGCGATGCCGGCATTTTTTGGTCGGCTCGAGCAGCGTGAGGCCGGCGGGCTGCCGGAGTTTCTCTCGACCCATCCCGACACGGCCCGCCGGATCACCGAGCTGCGGCGGCTGGCAGCGGCCACGCCCGTGACCGACCCGCGGCCGCTGGAGATCGACTGGGAGGCGGTTCGTGCGAGTCTGATCGGTGGGAAGTGACCCGGCTATCGGGCCGTGCCTGCCAGCCCGTCACCATCGAGATCGATGTTGAAGAGCACCTCCTTGGAGAGCAGCGACGAGTCGGCCGGCCCCTCCTCGCCGATAAACCGGCCCGCTTCATCGAGTATCCAGGCGAAGGCTCCCCATTCGCCCACGTCGAGCACACGGAGGCGACCGAGGTCGTCGCGGGCAGCGGCAACGAGCGATGCACCACCGCGTGAAAGCGGCACCTCGCCGTCCCAATAGCCGTCGGCCCGGCGGATCAGGATTGGCTCACCACCCGCTTCCTGGAGGTATGCCAGCTCAGTATTTGGATCGACCAACAGACTGACCTCGGTCGTTGCGGCCACGAGTTCCAGGCTCGGTCCCGGGGCAGACGGGGGCACGAAGGCGGGTGGGGAGACCAGCTCCGTCCCGCCCGGCTGCCGCTGCCAGGTGACGGTCTGGCCGGCAGGAACCTCGAACCACGTCTCATCGTTGAACCGCACCGTGATCGCATCGCCGCCGGCGTTGTGCGCGACGTAGGTGATGGTCTCGCCCCGGCGAAAGACCGCGGAGAGCGGATGATCTCCTCGGATTTCCGAGGTTGGCGTGCCGATGGTCGCCAACACGCTCGTCCAGAAATACGTCTGGGCAGCGGTCTGCCCGGCCTCGGTGCCGATGCCGCCGGCGGCGAGCCGGGTCGCCGCCGCGGCTGGGTCGACCAATGCCTCGTATTGGAGAATGATGCCCGGCCAGTCGTCGATGACCCCGCCACCGAGTCCGCTGATCTCGGCGAGCAACGCAGCGGGATCGCGGGCCATCTCTGCAAGGTAGAGCGAGCCGCCGTGGAAGGGCAGGAAGTTGATGCCCTTGATCATTTCGGGTTCGGCCGAGAACCAGGTGGCGTGGCTGCCCCCATCCCCCCAGACCATGCCCAATGACTCATGACCGAAGCCTTCGGGGAAGACGGTGCCATAGCGGTCGAACCAATATTCGGCGATCGCTTCGGCCTCGAGGCTGTAGAGCATCTGCCCGAGGCCGGTCATGCCGGCGTCTCCGCTCACCTCGCCCCAGAGAATGACAGCGGTGGCAAAGTTCATCGCCTCCGAGCTCGATTCATGGTTGTTCCCGCTGCCGAAGGCCCCGTGCCCGGAAGCCCAGGAGTGTCCGGCCAGCGGGCTGAAGGTCCGCAGCCTCGGCAGCAGGCTGCCGGCAGTCTCCGTCCCGGCAACGTCGGCCACCAGCAGGTCGATCATGGTCCGCCGGGTCGCCGCCCAGGCCGGGTCGTAGCCGCCGACCAATGCCGCGGCATGGATGAAGTAGCCGTAGTGGAAATGGTGATCGTTGAGGTCACCGGCTGAACCGAAGCTGTCGGGATAGCCCTGGATCGTGTCCCACTCGGCGTTGTAGGCGAAGTGTTTGTCGCCCGGCTGTCCGCTGGCGGTGAACCAGTCGTCGAGCGCCGCCTGAACGGCGTTGACAATCCGGGTGCGGATGTCCGGCTGCCCGGTGATGTCGGCCAGCTGGGCCAACTGGGCCAGTTTGAGCATCGCCTTCCCGGACCAGTACGTGTCGTGCTCGTTGGCGAGCGTCGTGACCGGATCGATCGCCGCGGGATCGTCGCGAACCAGTTGTGCGAGGGTCGCCAGCTGTTCCGCTGAGAGCACGGCCGGCAGCGTCGGCAGGACGCCCCTCTTCGGGAGCCGGACATCGAGCCCCGTGGTCACGAACAGCTGCATCTCACCCCGCGGGCTTCGGTAGCCGCTCGTTGCAGCCGCGGTGCCCAGATCGCCGTCGGCAGCTGCGAGCCGGGTCAGGTGCGGATAGGCCGCCACGAGCGTCTCGGTGGGCTCCGCCCCAGGACTGCCCAGGTCGTAGCGGAGCCTGACCTCGTAGGGGTCGGCGACGGTATTCCACGAGAATCGGGTCTCCTGGATCTGGTTCCCCGCAGCTGCCAGGAAGACCTCGCGGGTTGCCGCGGCGGCGTCGGGCAGCAGCGAGATGACGAGGCTCCCGCTGCTGGCGCCGCGAACAACCAGCCCGCCGGACTGCTGCTCCAGCCAGGTGCCCTCCGGGGCCATCACAAGCGAGGTACGGCCGGCGATGGTCACAAAGGCATGGCTGGCGTCAGCCTCGATAGCGGCGTCACCCGCCTGCGGCACCAGCACGGCCCGGCTGAAATCGACCTCGTCGAGCCAGAGGACGGGCGAACCCTGGACGAGTGTTGCCGTTGGATGAACGCCTCCGCCGAGCCAGCGTCCAGTGAACGACCAGTCGCCGTATTGCTCCACGGCAAACCGGGCGGCCGGCTCACTGCCGAGCAGGTCGATCCGGAGATCAAAGCGATGCGGCGTCTTGTATTCGGTGGTGGTGCTCCCCGTCACGGTGACGGTGGTCTGCGTCGGGCCGCCGAAGAGGACGCCGTCGGCGGTCATCTGAACAGTCAGCGGATGGACGTGCAGCGGAGCAGAAAACTGGTCACCAAAGACGGGCATCACCACCGATGACCACCAGTCGGACGAGGGCACTGCCTGGTCGAAGTCCGGAGTGACCAGCGGCTGCAGGGGGCTGCCCGAAAAATCAGATGGCGTGGCGGCGGCGGCAGCCGGTGCGGCCAGGAGCCAGCCGGCGGCAATCGCGTCGCCCATCGCCCCGTCAACCGCGGTCGCGGGCAGCGGCTGGGTCCCAACGACGTAGCGACCTTTCCCGTAGAGGCCACCGGAGGCGACCATAACCAGGTCGAAAACATTGGCGACCGCGTCGCCGTTGAAGTCGCCGCCGGCCCACCCGGTCGCGATGCCGTTTCCATAGGCACCCTCCGAGGTGATGGCCACCATGTCGAAGACGTCGACCTGGCCGTCGAGGTTGGCGTCGCCGGGCGCGGGATTGGTGCCCGGGTCGAAGCCGGTCGCCAGCATGGTGAGGACGGTGCGGGGCTCGAGCGATTCACAGGCGAAGCCCTCTCGCCGACGAAGCCGCCTCCGCTGACGGTCAGCCCGGCGACGCCGCTGCCGACCGTACGTCGACTCGAACAGCCGGCGGAGCTGGGAGAACATGTCCGAAGCCCTTCGGTGAGTTGGCGACGCCCCCGCGTTTCGGGACCGGACCCAAAGACACTAAAGCCCATTCGTCCTTGATGATGCCCCATTGTACGCTCACGATCAAGACCGCCCCGACGGAGGATGACGACCCCGTGGTCGCCGCCGCCCCTGGGCCGCTCACTCTGCGGCCGTCAGGCCGTGTTGGCCGGCCTGCTCGATGGCGTGTGAACGGACACTGCCCGAGATCCCGATTCTGTGCGGCGGGCTTAACTCTTGGCTCGGGCCTGCTTCCGCCGTTCGTGCTCGCTGAGGAGGATCTTGCGGAGCCGGATCACCGCCGGGGTGACCTCGACGAGCTCGTCGTCTTCGATGTATTCGAGGGCCTCTTCGAGCGACATCTGGCGGGGCGGCTTGAGGAGGATGTTGCGGTCGCTGCCGCTAGCCCGCATGTTGGTGAGCTTCTTTTCCTTGGTCGGGTTGACCGTCATGTCGTCGCCCCGGGCGTTCTCGCCGACGATCATCCCCTCGTAGACCTCGTCACCCGGTGCGATGAAGAGGTCGGCCCGCTCCTGGAGGCCGTCGAGCCCGAAGGCGACCGCCTTGCCGCTGACCATCGAGACGAGCACCCCGTTGGCCCGGCCGGCCACCTCGCCTTCCAGCGGGCTCCACTTCTCGAAGCGGTGGTGGATGATCGCCGTGCCCTGGGTGGCATTGAGGACGCGGGTCCGCAGGCCGATCAGGCCGCGGGCAGGGATCGAGAAGACAGCGTGGGCAAACTCGCCGCGATTGCCCATGTGCGCCAACTGGCCGCGGCGGGCTCCGACGAGCTCCATCACCGGGCCGAACTTGTCGTGGGGCACCTCGACCACGAGCGTCTCGAACGGTTCGAGGGTGACGCCGGCCTCCTTCCGGAGGATGACCCGCGGCTTGC
The DNA here is from genome assembly GCA_027592945.1 of Planctomycetota bacterium. GTDB lineage: Bacteria > Planctomycetota > Planctomycetia > Pirellulales > UBA1268 > QWPN01. The sequence goes on along the minus strand of JAQCJP010000104.1, from coordinate 6,154 downwards.
CGACCGAAATCTCGAAGCCCTCCCGCCGCATCGTCTCGATCAAGACGGAAAGGTGCAGGAGTCCGCGACCGGAAACGGCGAACTGCTCGGTGCCGGGAATCGGCTCGACCCGGAGGGCGACGTTCCGCTCGAGTTCCTTGGCGAGCCGGTCCCGCAGATGCCGGGTCGTCAGATACTTGCCCGACTTGCCGGCCAGGGGCGAGGAGTTGATCCCGAACACCATCGAGAGGGTCGGCTCGTCCACCGAGAGCCGCGGCAACGGCCGGGGGTCGCCCGGATCGCAGATCGTGTCGCCGATCTCGACATCCTCGATCCCGCTGACGGCGGCGATGTCGCCGGCAGTGGCCCGTTCGGCGTCGACGCGGCCGAGCTTGTCGAAGACCTGCACGCCGACCGCCCGGGCCGAGAGGAGGCCCTCGGACGACGTCGAGCGGACGACCGCCGCGCCTTTTTCGAGCAGGCCTGATTCCACCCGCCCGATTGCGATCCGGCCGACGTAGTCAGACCAGTCGAGCGTGGTGACCAGCATCCGCAGCGGGGCGGCAGCATCGACCACAGGCCCCGGGATCTTCTCGAGCACGAGATCGAGCAGCGGCTCCATCGTCCCTTCACGGACAGCGTGGTCGTGGCTGGCAAAGCCCTCCCGGCTCGAGGCGTAGACGTAGGGAAAGTCCGCCAGGTCGTCATCGGCCCCCAGTTCCAGAAAGAGCTCGAGGATTTCGTCGAGCACTTCCAGCGGCCGGGCGTCGGGACGGTCGATCTTGTTGACGACGACCACCGGCCGCAGCCGGCATTCGAGCGCCTTGCCGAGCACGAACCGCGTCTGGGGCATCGGGCCCTCGGCGGCATCGACGAGCACCAGCGCCCCGTCGGCCATCCGCAGGACACGCTCCACCTCGCCGCCGAAGTCGGCGTGGCCCGGCGTGTCGATCAGGTTGATCTTGGTGCCCTTCCAATCGAGGGCGATGTTCTTGGCCAGGATCGTGATCCCCCGCTCCCGCTCGAGGTCGCCCGAGTCGAGGATTCGTTCGCCGGCAAGCTGGCTGGCACGGTACTGCCCGCTCTGGCGAAGGAGGCAGTCGACGAGCGTCGTTTTGCCGTGGTCGACGTGGGCGATGATCGCCACGTTGCGAATGTCGGTGCGACGAGAGCCGGTGGGCTCCGTCTGGAGGGCGGCCGCGGAAGTCATAGAGGCGGGAACCGTCTGGGATGGACGGTGCGGGGGGCGAGAAAAAACAGAGGGCGGGATTATCCGGCAGCAGAGCCTGGTCTGCCTAGCCGGAATCAGCGGCAGGAATGGAGACGATGGGGATCGAACCCACAACCCCCGCCTTGCAAAGGCGGTGCTCTCCCAATTGAGCTACGTCCCCGCATCGACAATGCGCGCGCCTGGATTCGAACCAGGGACCTCCACCTTATCAGGGTGGCGCTCTAACCAGCTGAGCTACGCGCGCGATCACTCGCGAAACCCAAGTGTAGGGCCGGCCGGTCCCGGTTCAAAGGGGGGCGGCGGCCAGGCGGCAGGCGGCGAAACCTGGCGCTGGCGCAGGCCGGGGTTTCGGAGTAGGTTGCCCGCTGTCTGAAAGGCCGCCGGGATTCGGGTGGCCACCCAACTGCAGGAGTCAAACCCGTCATGCCCCCGCTTTCCTTCGTCCGCCTGGCCGCGCCCGTCGCGGTGTGGTCCGCGGCCGCCGCTTTGGTCGTCCCGGCGTCAGCCGCGATGCCCACCGTCGAGGAGGCCCTCAACGTCGAGCCCCGTCAACAGGACGTCGACTTCGACCGCCCGACAGGCGATGCCCTGGCCTCGGCCTCGATCAGTCAGGAAAAGCTCGATGGAGTCAGCGCCCTGGTGGTTCGCGGCGGAGATGGCGGGATTCTGCGGGCCTTTGCCGACAGCAACGGCGATCGCGTCGTCGATCGCTGGAGTTTTTTCAAAGACGGTGTCGAGGTCTACCGCGAGTTTGACGGGCCCGATGAAGATGCCAAGGCCGATCAGTCGCGGTGGCTCAACGGCGGAGGAACCCGCTGGGGCATCGATCGAGACGGCGACGGCGTTCTCGACGCCTGGAAGGTGATCTCGGCTCAGGAGACGACCGCCGAGATCGTACGGGCGCTGGCCGAGCGGGATGCGGCGGCTTTTGAACGGCTCCTGCCGACAAAAGAGGAGCTGGCGGCCGCCGGCTTCACCGGCGAGCGACTCGAAAATCTCACGGCCCGTACGACGGCCGCTCGGGCGGGCTTTGCGAAGCTGGCAGGCTCGCAGAAGCGGGTCGGACCGAAAGCGAGCTGGACAAGCATGCTGACCCCGCAGCCGCCCGGCGTGATCCCCGCCGGCACGCCCGGCGTTACCCGCGATGTCACGGCCTACGACAACGTGGTGGCCTTGGCCGATGAAGGCAATCGAGGGGTGCAAGTGGTGGTCGGTTCGCTTGTTCGCTGCGGCGACGCCTGGCGGCCGATCGATGCCCCGCAACTCGTCGGTGAAGACGGTCGGCTGGCCGAGATGAGCGGCTTCTTCACACCCGCGGCGACCGGCCTCGATGCCAGCGCCGGCGGGGCAGACGATGAGAAACTCCGCCCGCTCCTGTCCAGTCTTCGGGAGTTGGAGGCGGAGATGGCCGCCGCCGACCCGGCCGGCCGCCGACGTTTGGCCGCCCGCTCGGTCGCCAAGCTTCAGGAGATCGTCGCCACAGCCGCCGCCGGAGAACGAGGGTTCTGGACTCGTCAGCTCGTCGAGACCGTCTCGGCCTACGTGCAGGAGGGACTGCTCCCCGACGGGCTGGCAACGCTCGAGCAACTGGCCGAGTCGGCCACGGACGACCCGGAACTGGTCGCCTTCATCGACTTCCGGCTCATTCAGGCCCGCTACGCGGCCAGTATGGAGGCCGCCGACGCCGATCCCCAGAAACTCCAGGACGACTGGTTCGAAAGCCTGACAACCTTCGTCGAGAAGCATCCGCAGGCTCCCGAGGCTGCGGAGGCGATGCTGCAGCTCGCCTTCCGTGACGAGTTCGAGGGCCGCGACGAGGAAGCGGTGGCCCGCTACGGCGCGATTGCGGAGGCCTTTCCCGGCACCCCGCAGGCCCGCAAGGCGACCGGGGCCGTCCAGCGGCTGGGCAGCGTCGGGAAGCCGCTGCCGCTGGCCGGTGCGACCGTTGATGGCAGGCAGGTCTCCCTCAAGTCGCTGGCCGGCAGGCCGGTGCTGATCCACTTCTGGTCGACCGACTGCGAGCCCTGCAAGGTCGATCTGGCGCGGATCCGTGAACTTCACGAGAAGTACGCCCCCCGGCAGTTTGGCTGTGTCGGGGTCTCGGTCGATCTCGACCGTGACAGGCTGGTGGCCTTTCTCCGCGAGAAACCCCTCCCCTGGCCGCAGTTGCACGGCGAAGGCGGTCTCGACAGCCCGCTGGCCGAGCAGTTCGGGATCATGGCGTTGCCGACGATGATCCTCGTCGATGCCGACGGCAACGTGGTCGATCGCAACGTTTCGATCACCGAACTGGAGCGGAAACTGGCGGCCCTCTGGGCTGGCAAGGAGGCCCGCTGAGGCAGCCTGGGTAAGCCGCCCTGTCGTCAGGCTGGCTTTGCGACGGGCGGGCACGACCCGCTACCTTTCGGCCCCACTCCTCAGAGGCCGGTTCATGCTGCTGCTCGCGTTCGCTCTCTGTCCGATGCTCGCTGTTGTTGGTGTGATGCTCGTGCTCGGCGTGGCTGCCGCCGCGGCGGCCCGGCTGACCGAGGGCACCCGCCACGAAGCCCAGGGCCAGTGGCTCTGCCTCTCGGCACTGGCTCTGATGGGCACAGTCTGCGGATTTGCCATCCAGTGCGGCCCCGACGCCGCGGCGGCGGCCGCCGCCACCCTGGCCGTGATGACATTGATCACAGTCGCCGATTTCTCACCGGCCAAGTGATCCGCCGAAAGGCCCGCGGCTCTGCCCAGACTGCCCAGTCAGCCCGGATGCCGACCGCATCCGTTGGAACCCGAAAAAAACTCCCCTTCGGCATGACCCGCGGCCGATGACATCTCGGAACCGGGAGCGTCGGCTCGAGGGCCACCGCTTCCCGGCCACCGCCGGCATTGATGCGGCGGGGGGTAGGGCGGCACGCCGCAGTCGAAGCCGAGACCGAATCGCCAAGACCGTATCAAGGAGGGACGCATGTCCGTTTCGAGAACCACCTACCTGCTGGCCGTGGCCCTGGTCGCCAGCCTGGCAGGAGCCGCCCACGCCGAGGATCTGGCGACGACCGTGGCGGGCAAGCTCCGCGACTCGGGCGCCCTCTCTGGCTACCGGGTCAATGTCAAAGGCAAGTCGGGCACCGTCTGGCTCGAGGGTCAGGTTGCCGACCAGCGGCAGTTGGCGGCGGCTGTCGGGATTGCCGAGGCGACCCCCGGCGTCGAACGAGTGGTCAATCGGCTCGTGATTGAGCGGCCCGCTGCCGAATCACAGTCCGGCGGAGGATTCTCGCTTCCCCGCTCGATGTGGAACGTTGCCGGCGTTGAGCGGCCCGCCGCCCGTCCGGCTCCGGAGGCCCAGTCGGCCGCCACAACCTCGCCCAATCCGCTGGCCGCCTTTACAGGGCTTTTCTTCGCCGGCGGCTCCCAGGCCCCCGCGACCGACAGCCGCGTGCAGCTGACGCAAGCCACCCGGCCCGTCAATCGGATGCCCCGGACCGCAGCCGCCCGCCCGATGCAGCCGCAGGGCGGCCGGCCGACGGCGATGCGGACCGCCATGAACGGCCACCCGATGACCCTGCCGGCCCCCGGCTACGACGGGCCGCTGGTCGACGGCCAGATGGTGCCCGGCACGATGCAGTACAGCGAAGGCTACCCGGGCGGCGACTACCCCGCGGGCGACTACGCCGTGAACGGCGGGATGGCCGGCGGGCCGGCGATGGGGGGCATGCCCGGCCCGATGCCGATGGCCGGGACGGGCGTCGGCATGCCGCCTGTGCCGATGCGGGCCGATGGGCCAAACATGCCCAACTACGCCTGGCCAAGTTACTCGGCCTACCCCAACTACGCGGGGCTCCAGTACCCCACGCAGTACTCGCCGACCGCCTGGCCCTACATCGGCCCCTTCTATCCGTACCCGCAGGTGCCGCTCGGCTGGCGGCGGGTCTCGCTCGAGTGGGACGACGGCTGGTGGTGGCTCGACTTCGACGAGCGGCACATCCACAGTCACCACCGCTGATCGCAACACCCGGGCTTGGCAACAGCTTCTCACGACCGCCCTTTCGGCCCCGCCGGAAGGGCGGTCGGCGTTTTCTCACCTGGCCCTTCGGCAACCCGATGCACCCGACCGGAAAAATCCGCAAGTTCGTCCGGCGGCACGGTCGATACAACCCGCAGAGTCGGTTCGCCGCATTCAGCCGCCCGAGGAGTGGAGTCATGACGTCCCGCCCGCGTTTCCTGGTCACCTGCCTGGTCCTGGCCGTGGCCGCCTCATCGCAGACTGGATGTTTCTGGCTCGCCGCCGAAGGCCCGAACCTCGGCCCCCTCGCCATTCCGATCCCCGTGCCGGTCGGAATCCAAAAAGCCAAGGAAGATCAGTTTTGGAACTACGAGCGGTACGAGCGGTCGCCGATCCTCGGCCCGCTCCAGCCGGGCAGCCCCTGCGAAGCGCTCGACGAACCGAGTGACGACGAGGTGATGCGGGCGCTCGAAAAGGCCCGACCTGTGCAGGGCAACTGGCCGTTCCTCTACGAGATCCAGCGAAACAACGTCCGCATCACGAAGTGCAAGATTGCCGACTATGTCGACCCGCCGCGGCACTATCCGCTCGTCGGCCCGGCCCAACTGCACCACGCCCACTACAAGTGCACCGTCTACTACCAGGAGGTCCGCCGGGTCGGCTGGCCCGTCCCCCATACGCTGGTGGACGAGGATGTGCAGGAGGTGGTCTACATCGACCACGATCATCTCCACATGGTCGGCGACGTCGACACCGGCTGCGACGCGAACTTCTAGTTTCACGGCTGCAGGGCCATCCATGGCCCCTGCAGCCTTGGCTCGGCGGAGGGCACGCCAAGGGTGCCCTCGCCTCGCGGCGGCGGGCTTCCTGCCCGCCTGTCATCCACGCTCTCCCAGGGCCATCCATGGCCCCTGCAGCCCTGCCGGTTGCACCGGTCGTGCCGACCGCGGCCGACTTCACTG
>JAQCJP010000103.1 GCA_027592945.1 Planctomycetota bacterium | reverse complement strand
CAGCGATCGAACGCCTCGCGGCGGCCTGTTCCGGGGAGCTCCAGCACGGCCGAAAGGTGGCCGCCCTGGCCGGGCGGATCTTCGAACAGCTGGCCGATCCGCTCGAACTGCCCGCCGGAGACCGCCTTCTGCTCGAGTGTGCCGCTCGGCTTCAGGACGTGGGCTATGTGATCAACTACGACCAGCACCACAAGCACAGCTACCATCTGATCCGCAACAGCGGCCTGCCCGGCCTGCGGGCCCATGAGCTCGAACTCATCGCCAACGTGGCCCGCTACCACCGCGGCGCGCTGCCCAAGCGGAAGCAGAAAAACTTCGCCCGGCTCTCCTCCGACGACCAGCGGCGGGTCCAGCGGCTGGCCGGGATCCTCCGGCTGGCCGGCGGCCTCGACCGGAGCCGCACCCAGCAGGTCCGCGACGTGCTCGTCACCCAGGCCGACAGCGGGGTCGCCCTGCAGGCGGTCGCCGACCAGGAGCCGCAGGCCGACATCTGGGGCGCCGAGCGGCGGACGGAACTCTTCGAGAAGGCCTTCGGGCTGCCGGTCACCATCGGCTGGGCCACGCCGGCGGCGGTCGCCGCGGGCTGAGCGGCCCGACTGCCCAAAAGGCCCCGCACGACCGGCGCAGGCCGCAGAGCCCTGCCAGCCGGGACGGGTGCGAAGCGGACTCCCGCCTCCGGACGATGACGATGATGAGGTGCAGCACACCGGGCAGGGAGGCCTCGGCTGCCGGCACATCGGCCGAGATCTCCGTGACGTCCCACTTCCTCGAACGAGACGAGCCCCCATGCACCGCCACGCCGCCCTCCCCTGCCTCGCTCTGCTTGTGGCCGCGGCCACCTGCCTCCCCGCCGAGGCCGCCGGCCGCCGCCGCTGGTTTTCGGGCGCCTATTCGGCCGCCTCGACCGGCCAACCCCAGAATCAGGCTCCCTACCAGCCGGGCGCCAGCCCCTACGTGACCGGCCACGGCACGCGGCCGAAGTACTACGTGCCGCCGACCGTGCCGCGAACCCCAACCTGGAAGATGTACGGCACGCAGCCGGGGGTCGCCGCCGGCGACTGGCCCCGCTACGCTCCCTTTGGATTCGGCGGGTATCGCTTCCCGGCCGTCGGCGCCGCGGCCTACCGTTAGACGCTCGGGCCGGGCGAGGCGGCCGCTCCCGCCCATTCCGGGAGCCTGCCGAGTGCCCAGCCCGTCGTCGCCGCTGCTTGAAGTCACCAGCGCGGGGCTCTACTGCGCCGCCGGCGACTTCTTCGTCGACCCCTGGCGGCGGGTCGAGCGGGCGGTGATCACCCATGCCCACGCCGACCACGCCCGCAGCGGCTGCGGCCGCTATCTCTGCGCCTCCCCCGGCAAGCCCGTCCTGCGGACGCGGATGGGGGGAAACGCCGTCATCGACACCGTCCGCTACGGCGAGCCGACGACGATCAACGGGGTCACCGTCTCGCTCCACCCGGCTGGCCACGTGCTCGGCTCGGCCCAGGTACGGCTTGAGCACAAGGGCGAAACCTGGGTCGTCACCGGCGATTACAAGCTCGCCGCCGACCCGACCTGCGCCCCCTTCGAGCCGGTCGCCTGCGATGTCTTCATCACCGAGAGCACCTTCGGCCTCCCGGTCTACCGCTGGCCCGACCCGGCGAGCGTCGCCGCCGAGATCAACGCCTGGTGGCTGGCCAACCGCGACGCCGGCCGGACGAGCGTGATCCTCGCCTACGCCCTCGGCAAGGCCCAGCGGATCGCCGCCCTGCTCGACCCGGCGATCGGTCCGATCGTGGCCCATGGCGCCGTGATGAAACTCGTCGAGGCCTATCGGGCCAGCGGCGTGAAACTGCCGCCGATCGACCGGGTGCCGCCGCGGGCCCGGCGGGTCGGGGGCGGGCGGGCGCTGGTGATCGCCCCGCCGAGCGTGTTGGGAACACCCTGGCTGAAGATGTTCGGCGAGTCGAGCATCGCCGTCGCCTCCGGCTGGATGACCGTCCGCGGGGTTCGCCGCCGGCGGAACGTCGCCGCGGGCTTTGTGATCTCCGACCACGCCGACTTTCCGGGGCTGCTCGAGGCGGTGCGGGCCTCGGGGGCCGGCCGGGTCTTGGTGACCCACGGCTTCGCCGACGTGCTGGCCCGCTACCTGCGGGAGCGGGGCCTCGACGCCGCCCCGCTGGTGACGCGGTTCACCGGCGAGGCGGCCGACGGGGCGGATGACGGGGCGGCCGATGACGAGGAGCCTTGAGGCGGCCCCATGCAAGACTTCACCGATCTCTACTGGCGGCTCGACGGAACGACCAAAACGCAGGAGAAGGTCACGGCCCTGGCCGACTTTTTCGCGGCGGCCACCGCGGCCGATGCGGCGGCGGCCGTCGGCGTGCTCTGCGGGGCCCGCCAGCTGCGGGTCGTCTCGACGCGGCAACTGCGGCAGTGGGTGGCCGAGGAGACCGGCCTGCCCGACTGGCTCGTCGAAGACTCCTACGCCCATGTCGGCGACCTGGCCGAGACGCTCGCCCTGCTCCTGCCCGAGGCCGATCCGGCCGCGGCGGCCCTCCCCTCCCCCGGCCTCGCCGAGACGCTGGCCACCACGATCCACGGCCTCCGCGGGGCGAGCGATGACCGCAAGCGGGAGGTGGTCACGGCAACCTGGCGACGGCTCGCCCCCCGCGAGCGAATCGTCTGGCACAAGCTGGTCACCGGCGGCCTGAGGGTCGGCGTCTCGCGGACGCTCGTTGCCCGGGCGCTCGCCGGCCTGGCCGGCCTCGAGCCGGCGGTGATGACCCACCGGCTGATGGGCCTGGCCGGCGGCGGGCTCGATGCCGAAGGCTTCGGCAAGCTGCTCGATCCCGAGACCGCCGCCGACGACCGCCGCCCCTACCCCTTCTTCCTCGCCTCACCGCTGGAGGAAACTGAGCCAGCCACGGTGGCAACGGCCCTCGGCGACCTGGCCGATTGGCAGGCAGAGTGGAAGTGGGATGGGATGCGGGCTCAGATCGTCCGCCGCGGGGATGACGCCACGATCTGGAGCCGCGGTGAGGAACTGGTCAACGAGGCCTTCCCGGAACTGGTCGCCGCCGCCGAGGCCCTCCCGGCGGGCACCGTGCTCGACGGCGAACTCCTGGCGGTCTCGGCCGCCGAGGCGGGGCCGCTTACGCTGCTCGGTTTCGCCGCCCTCTCCAAGCGGGCCGGTCGGCGGCGGGTGCCAAAAAAAATCCTGGCCGAGATCCCCTCCGTGTTTGTCGCCTACGACCTGCTCGAGCAGGCCGGCGAGGATCTCCGCTCCCGGCCGCTCGCCGAGCGGCGGCAACGGCTCGAGACGCTGGTGCCCGACTGCTTTGCGGCAGTCCTCGACCGCGGCGGCGAGGCGGCGGCGCCGCGGCTCTTTACCTCGCCGCTGGTCGACGGCGACTCCTGGGCGGCGCTGGCCGCCCGCCGCCAGGAGTCGCGGGCCCGCGGCGTCGAGGGGCTGATGCTCAAGCGACGGTCGAGCCCCTACCGCACCGGCCGGGTGCGGGGCGACTGGTGGAAGTGGAAGATCGAGCCCTTGGAGATCGACGCGGTACTCCTCTACGCCCAGGCCGGCCACGGCCGGCGGGCGGGGCTGCACAGCGACTACACGCTCGGCGTCTGGGACGGTGAGCGGCTCGTGACGATCGCCAAGGCCTACTCCGGCCTCGACGACGCCGAGATCGTCGAGATCGACCGGATCGTGCGGGCGACGACGCTCGAACGGCACGGTCCGGTCCGGATCTGCGAGCCGACGCTCGTAATGCAACTCGCCTTCGAGGGTGTCTCGGCCTCGAAGCGGCACAAGGCGGGCCTGGCCGTCCGCTTCCCGCGGATCGTCCGCTGGCGGCGAGACAAGACCCCGGCCGACGCCGGCACGCTCGACGACCTCCGCCGCATGCTCTGACGGGGCTGCATGCCCAGCGCCCGCTTGGCGGACCCGCTCCCGCGGCGGCGGCGCCGGCGTCTTTCTCCACGGGGCCAACCTCGGCCTCGAAGCGACCTGGTAAGCCTCGGCCAGCCGCCGCATTCAGGCACGATGCCGTGGTGTCGTTCGCTGGTGGCCAGCAGGTTCTCCCGCAGCTGAAACCGGGTCGTTGTGCCGGCGAACCGACTGAACGAGCGGGGCAAACTGGGATGGTTCGCGTAGCTGGCTTTGGCTACCTTTGCCGCCCCTCCGAGCGTCCTGATTCAGCGACAAGGGTTATCCATGCGCATCGGTACGATTCTCGGTGATGTCGCCGAGCATCTTCCCCTGGTGAGCATCGCCGCACATCGCCTGCGGTCGCGTTATCGGAAAGATGGCATTCCTTATGCCGACTGGGTGCGTTGGTACGACACGCCAACCCCGTCACACGTGGCCTCGCTGCGACAAGCGGCCCGCAGGTTCCGCTCGTTTCCGTCGATCTCGCTGGCCCTGCCGGTCATCGACACGCCCCCGGAGATTCTGGAAGACGCCATCCTCTCCGTCCGTCAGCAGGTCTACGAACGATGGGATCTCTGCATTGCCGACGACGCCTCGACCTGCCCCGACGTGCGGGCGGTTCTGGAACGGCAGGCCACCGCCGATGCCCGCATCCAGCTCGGGTTTCGGAGCTCTCGCGGTGGCGTCTCAGCCGCCTTGAACACCGCCCTCGGCATGGCCGGCGGCGAGTATGTCGCGTTCCTCGACGAGCAATGCCTGCTCTCGCCCGATGCGCTCTACTGGGTGGCTGAGGCGATCAATCGCCACCCAGACGCCGCATTGCTCTATTCCGATGAGGACATCATCGATGACTCGCGGCAACGCTTTTCCCCCCACCTGAAATGTGATTTCAATCACGAACTCCTTCTCGCCCAAAACATGATCTCCCAACTGGGCGTCTACCGGCGGGACGTGGTGACCGGGCTCGGGGGATTTCGTTCGCAATATGACGGTGCGCATGATCACGACCTCGCGCTCCGCGTCGTGAGCCGGGTCGATCGCAGGCAGATCGTGCATGTTTCCCGGGTTCTTTACCATCGGCGGCTTGCCCCGAACGGGCCGAGCGTTCCCGGTCATCCAGACGCCGACCTCACCGAGAAGAGCCGCCTGGCCGTGGCCGATCATCTGCGTCGCATCAACCATCCTGCGGCCGTCGTTCCGGCGCCGGAGTCACCGGAACACCACCGCATCAGGCACCCCCTGCCGGCCGAGCAGCCGCTTGTTTCAATCATCATCTGCACCCGTGACCATGCCGATCTCCTGCGGGGGGCAGTCGAATCAATCTGTTCCAAGACGACCTACACGAACTATGAAATCCTGATCGTCGACAACGGCAGCCAGGATCACGCCGCGCTTGCCTATCTTGGTTCGCTCTCCGGCCACCGCCGAATCACCGTCCTTCGCGACGACTCCCCCTTCAACTACTCACGACTCAACAATCGGGCGGTCTCCCTGACCCAGGGCCCGCTTGTGTGTCTTCTCAACGACGATGTCGAGGTCTCCACCGCGGATTGGCTCGAGGAACTCGCCTCCCAAGCGATTCGTCCGGATGTTGGCGCGGTCGGGGCCAGGCTCTGGTACCCGGACGGTACGCTGCAGCACGGTGGAGTGATCATGGGCATCGGGGGCATCGCCGGCCACGCCCACCCACGGCTCGAGCGAGGGTCTCCGGGGTATCAGAGCAGGGCCGTCCTGGCCCAGGAACTCTCGGCCGTGACGGGTGCCTGCCTGATGGTCCGCCGCGAGGTGTTCAACGAAGTCGGCGGGCTCGACGAGCGGCTCTTCGTCACGTTCAACGACGTCGACTTCTGTCTCCGAGTGCGAAAGGCCGGCTACCGCAACATCTGGACGCCGTTCGCGGAACTCGTTCACCATGAATCGGCATCCCGAGGCCAGGACGACACGCCTGAAAAGCAGGCCCGGTTTCTCAGGGAGGTCAGCTTCATGCGGGAACGCTGGGGTGCCCTGCTTGACCACGACCCCTTCTATCACCCGCTGTTTTCACCGCTGGCGGCCAGTTTTGTCGTTTCACCAAGGTCCTCGACGGCTGGCATCCGGAATGCCGCCTGACCGCCAAACCGCCGGTGGGCCGCTCCGCATGGGCGTCCGCTTGCTCCGGGCCTTCAGCCAGCCGCTGACTGAAGCGACCAAAGACCGGCTGATCGCTGGCGTTGCGGCTGCCTGCTTCGTGGTCTTTCTCCTCTTGCAGTTGCATGGGTTTTCACTGGCGATCTGGGGCAACGTGCTCCCCGAGGGAGCCTCAGTCAGGCCGCTGGTCGGCCATGCCCGGCCCATTCGTTTCGATGACTGGATGGCGCAGCTTCCGGCGATTATTTCGCAGACCTATGCCGACCCGGCCTATCCGGCCACGAATCATCTGATCCACCCCGATGGCCATGAGATGCGGCTCGGCATGACCGCGCCCGTCCTGGCCTGGGAGGCTGTCTTCAAGCCGACCATTTGGGGGTATTTCGTGAGCCCCGATTTCGGGCTCTCCTGGCATTGGCAGTTCCGCGTGTTCCTGCTGTTCGGGGCCGCCTATGCGTTCTTTCGCAGCGTGATGGGGGCGACCGCGACCCGGGCGCTGTGGGGCACCGCCTGCCTGCTGTTCTCGAGTTTTTTTGCCTACTGGTCATTCATCTCGGAGCCGATCACAGGCTTCGGCCTGCTGGCGGCGGTGCTCATCCATCGCCAGGTGTCACAACCAGACGCCGGGATCTGGGAACTGGTGCTCCTGTTCTGGGTGATCGTGGCCTTCGCCCTCAATATGCTCTACCCGCCCTTTCAAGTGCCGGTGGTTTCCTTTGTCGCCGCCACCGCCCTCTGGTCGGGCTCCGAGTATCGCCGCAGTTCGGGCCGCTGGCCGCTGCCGGCGGTGGCCCGCGTGCTCGGAGTGGTCGGCTTGGCAGCGGCCGTGATCGGCCTCCACTTTTCCGAAAACCTGGCGGCGCTGCACAAGATTCTCGACACGCAATACCCAGGCCGCCGTTTCTGCATGGGCGGTGATCTCAGCTTCGGCCGCATGCTGACGATGAGCTTTCTGCCGCTGCGGCGGTTTCAGGGATTTCCTGAACTCAACGCCTGCGAAGCCGGCGCGAGTTTTTTTGTGGGACTCCTCGCGGTCCCGCTCTTGGCCTGCTGCTGGCGCCGGCTTTCTCCGCGCGGACAAAGCCTGGGAGTTTTGCTTGGCGTGCTCACCGCGATCACGGCGATCTACGCGTTTGTCGGGGTTCCGCATCTGGCGGCAAAACTGTCCGGGTGGTCTCGGGTGCCGGGCCCTCGCACGCTCGGTATCTGGACGCTCTTGAATGCCTGCTGGCTTGTCTGGTGGGTGCAGTTTCGTCCTGATCGTCTCACTCGCGCAACAACCGCGGCGTGGTGCCTGGGGATGCTCGGGATCGTCGCGCTGGCTGCAGCGGGGGCATGGGGTGATTATCCCTGGCTCTCGACCAAGGTCGTCATTCTCGGTGGCCTCCTCATCGCAAGTGTGGCCATCCTGCTCCAGTTCCTCCCTGGCTGGGGTCAGGCAGCCACGCTCGTGATCCTGGCGGCAGGCAGCATCTCGTTCAACCCGATCGATCGCTGCACGCATAGCAAGATCCTCGAACTCCCGATCGTCGACGACCTCCGGGCGGAGTTCACGGCCTCCGGAAAGGAAGCGGTCTTGCTTCTCGACGGTGATCTCCGGACCGCCAACTTCCTCCGCTTGATCGGGATTCCAGGCTTCGGCGGCATGCACCTCGTGCCACAACTCTCCTTTTGGCAAACGCTCGATCCAGAGGGAACTTCTGACCGACTCTACAACCGCTTCGCCCATGTGCTTTTCAGTCGTGGACCCGCCGACTCCCCGACCACGTTTGAGTCCCCCCAGCCGGATATCCTCCGCGTCTCTCTCTCCCCGGACGACATCGAGCGGCTCTCGGCCAGAGCCTTGGTCAAAGACCACCTCTGGGAAACGCCGGAAGACTCATCGTCGTCTGCCTCGCACGGATCGACACCATGAGCGATGCTGCCCCGAAAACCTTCGACGCCGCAGCCGTGCGAGATGGCCTGCTGATCGTTGCAAACTACAATCAGGAACAAGAAATCGGGGCATATCTCGCTCGGGTCGATCGCCATTTTCCGAAGCGGCAGATTGTCGTCATCGACGATGGCTCCACCGATGCCTCGCCCGAGATCGCCGAAGCTGCTGGATTCGAACTGATCCGTCATCCGCGAAACCTCGGCATCGGTGCCGCGATCCGCACCGGCATCAATGAAGCCCGGCGACGCGGCCTGCGATGGGTCCTGATCTCGTCGTCGAACGGCAAGATTCGACCGGAGGATTTCCGCCAGGTCTACGCACCGGTCGCCGCTGGCGAGGCGGATTACACCACCGGCAGTCGGTTCGTCGCCGGCGGCGGCTCGCCCGGTCTGCCGCTCTTTCGCCGGCTCTCGATTCCCGTGGTCTCGCTCGCCTTATCGCTCGGAATCGGCCGGCGGTTCACCGACATCACCTGCGGCTTCAGGGCCTACACGCTCGATATCCTCGACCGCTCGGGAGCAAACCTCGATCAGGACTGGCTCAATCGGTATGAGCTCGAGTACTACATTCACTACCAGGTCTCGCAGCTGCGGGATGCCAGGATCCAGGAGGTCCCGGTGACCATCGATTACGCCCACCTCGACAAGGGCCGGACGAGCAAGATCAAGCCCTTCGTCGGCTGGTGGTCGATGATTCGGCCCGTGCTGCTCCTGCGGCTCGGGCTGAGAACGTAGTCGTCTCGTGAGGGGCCGGGCCCTGTCGTGCGGCCCGTTGGCCCGGCCGCGGAGAGCCCCGCAGTTACAGCCCCTGCTCGGCCTGCCACGGGTAGATGTCGCGGTCAAAAACCTGCTGGTATCGCGAGATCAAAAGTTTGCGATCGTGAGCAGACTCCCGGACCGTCCGGCTGGCATTTTCGTGATGAATGGCCACCAGATCAGGATGCACGACAGACCGCAGGCCCCGCGCTCTCAGCCGGAGGCAATAGTCGACATCCTGCGCTTCTTCCTGATAGGCGGGATCGAGCCCGCCAACGGTATCGCGGTAGAGGCTCCTGGGGGTC
Organism: Planctomycetota bacterium; assembly: GCA_027592945.1. Lineage (GTDB taxonomy): Bacteria > Planctomycetota > Planctomycetia > Pirellulales > UBA1268 > QWPN01. Next base: position 3,147 of record JAQCJP010000103.1, on the reverse strand, counting down.
ATCAGGCACGCCCCCGTCACGGAGACGAAGGTTCGGAGTTCGTTCGCCGGGGCATACTCGGCGAACGGCCTGTGCTTGTCGACATGCTCGGGAACACCGCGGGCGGGTGGCACGGGCCGGATTCGGATCCCTGTGTGCTGAATGGTGCCGTCGGGATAGAGCAGATTGCCGCCAACGGCGCCGATCTCGGGACCCTCGCGAAAGCAATCGATGACTCGCCGAAAGTCGGCCCTGACCAGCTCAGTGTCGTTGTTGAGAAGCAGCAGATATTTCCCCCGGGCCCGTTCCGCTAGCAAATTGTTGCAAACGCTGAAGTTGTAGAAGCCCGTGAAGACCACCTGATGGGGCGAGTTGTCGTAGTACCGCATCATCTCGTCCCGCTGCGATCCGGTGTCGGCTATGAGAATCTCGCAGGAGACATCGCAGAGCCGTTCAATAGAATCCACGCAAGCGGCCAGCAACTCGAGCTTGTCGCGATTGAGAATGAGAATGCTCACCTCGGGCGTCTGATCGCGTTGGTTCACCCTCTGCAGCCGGGCGTTTTCCCCGATTTTCTCCTCGATGCTCCGGAGCCGCTCAGGGCCCCGACCGCCGGACGCAACTTTGTGATGGAGCTTCTCCAGCACGGTTTTTTCCAGGGCGACGAGGTTCTCTTTCCAGGGAAAGACCCGGCTCTCCAGGCGGTGATTGACCCAGCGATCTCCGCCGCTCCCGTCTGCGGCCATGACCGTGCAATACGCCTGATGGATCTGGCTGGCCAACGCCTCGGGCTCGTTGCTGACGGGAATGCCAAACTCGCGATGGGCTCCCCGATCTGATGCGGCGGTGAACAGGCCGAAGGAGATCGCCTGACCGATGCCGAGGTTGTAACCCTCCCATTGCGAACCGCTCACGTAAGCGTCGGCATCCAGGTAGGCCTCGATCAGTTCCGTTTCGGAGAAGTCTGAAAAAGCAACAAGCCCCTGCGACGCCGCCCATGCCCGATCTTCAGGCGTGCTCCTCCCGATCAGCACGAACCTCACGTCCCGGGCTTCGGGATACCGCTGCATGAATGCGTCCCGGACCTGCGCGAAAAAGTCCACCCCCTTGTACCGTCTCTCGGCCTCGAAATAGCGGGTCACATTCAGCACCAGAAACATGTCTTCCAAGCCGTGCTTCCGGCGGAATCGCCCAGCCACCTCGCGGAGGTCGCTTCTTCTCTTCAGGAGGTGGTCATTCCCCAGCCAGTTCACCACCGTGCCAGGGATACCGGAATCCCTCGCGATGAACGCGGAAATGGAGAAGACGGCGTCGCTCTCCCGGGCGACCCGGATCTTCTCCGCCCGAGTCTGCTGTCGCTCGGCGGCATCCGGAAAGAGTTCTGCCGGAGGCTCACCGTAGTCGTAAAAGACCCGCAGGCCGGGCCAGGAGATCTGCGGGAGCAGCGAAAAAAATGGCGGCGTGTGGGCGATCACCACATCGGACCTCCATCGCTTGAGCAGCGGCAGCGCGTCCTTGAAGGACTTCAGCCTGACCACGTGCAATCGCCGGTCCTTCCGTCGAAGGTGCTCATAGTACTCATCCTGCTCGAACACGATGACCCGGATCGAGTAGCCGCGGTGGAGGAAGTATTGGAGCTGCTCGGAGACAACCACATCGACGCCATAGCCTTTGCTCAGCCGGTAGGTGAGAAAAGTGATGGAGATCTCCGGCTGGCGAACCAGGCGACGGGCTTTCCTCCAGACCAGTCCAAGGAAGTCACCCAGCGATCTCCTGCCGCGGCGGACCATCCGCCGCAGGGGGCGGTCACGCTGGCATCCCGGACTCATCAGCATCACCCGGCCAGAGCGGCTCGTCTTCCTCGAGTGTTTTGACAAAGCAGGGAGAATAGCGGCCTTCCCCTCAAGCCAGCCAGTCCGCGGGATGAATGATCTGGAGCCGCGAGACGACGGACTGCTACCCTCCGGCCATGCGTGAGGCTTTCCCGCCCATGGGCGCCTGCCCCGTACGCCAAGGACGGAGGCTCTTTGAGTCTCCTCCTGGACGATCTGCAGGGCCGGCGGAATCCGCACCGACTGCGACCGTCAGCCGTCCGTGCCCCGGAAGGCTGCTTGAATCGGGACTCCACCCATGATCTCCCCCGACGCCTTCGTGCATGAGACGGCTATCCTCGATCCTGGCTGCAGGATCGCTTCCGGGGCGAAGGTCTGGCACTTCTGCCACGTTCGCAGCGGGGCCTCGATCGGCCGCGATGTCTCGCTGGCCCGCGATGTGTACGTCGATGTGGATGTGCCGATTGGGGACGCCTCGAGGATTCAGAACGGCGTCAGCATCTATCGGGGTGTCGTCGTCGGCCGCTGCTGCTTCATCGGCCCCCACACGATCTTCACCAACGACGTCGTCCCCCGAGTCGGAATTCGCTCATGGGAGGTCGTCCCGACCACGATCGAGAACGGAGCGTCGCTCGGCGCGGGCGCGATCGTCCGCTGCGGCGTGACGGTCGGCGCGTTTGCCCTCGTCGGCACCGGCTCGGTGGTGACCCGCGATGTGCCGGCGTTTCACATGGTCCACGGCCTCCCGGCCCGGCCGCGGCAGCGAATCTGCGCCTGTGGAAAGACGCAATCACCCCTCGACTGGCCTCTCGGCGGCGTGTTGAACTGCTGCCACGAGAATCTCCTCCCGGAGGTCTTGGCTGTCGCCCTCGCGGAAGAACGACGCATGGTGCGGCAGGCTGCCTGAGCCGCAGTTGTCCGGGCTTCCGGGAGCCGGTTTCGCCCAACGGCCCGACGTCCCCCCGGCTCGCGCCGGTGGGCTTCTATGGGGACTGGCTCCGAGCGAAGCGAGGTGCCTGTCCCCCTTTTCGATCCCCACGCGACAGCGTCAGGGCGGCTAGGCTGCTCTCATGGGTGCCTCTTCCAAATCCCGGTCGCGACGCACGCCGTCCTCGCCACCCGCTTCGCCGCCTGTCGCGGCAATCGCGGGCGTCGACGAGGCGGTGCGGCTGTTTCACGACTGGTTCGCCGGCCGCGGCTGGGAGGCCTTCCAGTTTCAGGAAGACCTCTGGCGGTCGATGCACGCCGGGGCGAGCGGGCTGCTCCACGCGCCGACTGGCACCGGCAAGACGTTGGCTGCCTGGCTCGGGGCGGTGGCCCGGCTGGGCGCGGCCCG
>JAQCJP010000102.1 GCA_027592945.1 Planctomycetota bacterium | reverse complement strand
GATCGCGTCGAAGGCGGTCATCCGCCCGCCGTGCCAGACGAGGTTGGCCAGATGAAGATCGCCGTGACATTCCCGAACCCGCCCACCGGCCCGCCGCTGCTCGATCACGGCCGCGAGCGTCCCGAGGCGGCCGCCCAGCCACTCGTCGATCGCCCCCACCTGCTCGGTCCGGTCGCTCCGTGACTCCCGAAGCTGCCGAAGGTTGATCGCCACAGCCTCCCGGATGCTGGCCGCCGAGCCCCAGGGATCGGCGGGCCGGGCCACCGCGAGGCCGGTCTCCACCGCCGCGATTTCCTCGCCAAGCTGCCGGCAGTCGGCGACCGAAAGCCGACCGGCTGCGAAGCGGGCGTCGAGGCGGTCTGCCTCGTCGAACTGCACGAGCTTCACGGCCCACTCGATCGCCGGGCCATCACCGGCCACCCGGGGTGCGGCAGGAGTGCCGGTGATCGGCACGGTGGCCAGATAAAGCTCCGGAGCGAAGCGGCCGCTGACGCGAATCTCCTCTTCGCAGAACCCCCGCCGCTTTTCGAGTGTCGTGTAGTCGAGGAAGCCGAGATCGAGCGGCTTCTTGAGCTTGTAGACAAAAGGCCCCGTCAGAAAGACCCAGGAGATGTGGGTCTCGATCAGGCGAATCTCGTCGGTCGCATGCGGGTAACAGGCCGGGTCAGCGAGTTGCTCGATCAGCTGACAGGTCGCGGCGGGGATGGTGGCTGTGGCGGTCATGGCGTGCGGTCGACCCGCTGCGGAGCCTCAAAAAAACTGCCGCCCCGCGGAATCCGCGGGGCGGCAGCCATAGGGTTTGCTCGCCACCGCAACGGCCGCCAGGCGGCGGATGACCACCGCCCTGCCGTGCAATGCCGGGCTCCTCGGGAGAGCGGCCGGTGCCGTCTCCGGAGGTGATGGGGGCTGCGTCAACGGCAGGCCCGTCGACGTGCCGCTACGAGAGCAGCCCTCCGGTACAGTCACAATGCGTCACTGGATCACCTCCTTTGCTACGAGAATCCCGGCCGTCGCAGCCACTGCGAAGCCACCGCCGGGCGGATGTTTTCCCCGGCCGTCACCGGGGACCGATACCAAATAGTAGACGCCCGCCCCTGCGAGGAAAGCAAGTCGGATCAGGCCGCTCTGCCAAAGGCCCGGCCGCCGAGCCGCCCGAGCGACACACCCCCGACGACCAGCAGGCCCAAGGCCAGCCCGGCCGCGGCTTCGACGAGCTTTTCCAGCAGCCCGCCCCAGCCGGCGGAGCCGCCGATCCCGAGGTCCGCCAGCCCTTCCTCCAGCAGGCGGTGGACAGCCGGCACGTGCTCGTGGAGTTGATGCACGATGATCCCGCCACCGACGAAAAACATCGCCAACGTGCCCGCCACCGACAGAATCCGCATCAGCCACGGCGCCGCCGTCACGATGCCGCGGCCGAGTGCCGCCAGGGAAGCCGAAGGGCTCAACGCAAGAGCGGCACCAAGGTCGTCGAGCTTGACGATCGCCGCCACGAGGCCGTAGACGCCGACGGTCATCAGGCCCGCGATCGCAACCAGCGTTCCCACCTGCGTGACCAGCGGCTGGCCGGCCACGATGTTGAGTGTGATCACGATGATCTCAGCCGAAAGGATGAAGTCGGTTCGGATCGCCCCGCGGATCTTCCGGTGTTCAGCCGCCGGCGAATGATCGACCGCGGCCGCCGCGCGATGCTTGCCCCGGTGGAGCACCGCGTGCAACACCTTTTCCGCCCCCTCGTAGCAGAGGAAGGCCCCGCCGGCCACCAGGAGCAGCGGAATCAGCCAGGGCAGGAGCCAGCTGATCAGGAGGGCCGCCGGCACCAGGATCGCCTTGTTGACGATCGAGCCCTTGGCAACCGCCCAGACGACCGCCAACTCCCGGGACGGATGGGTGCCCGTCACCTGCTTGGCGTTGAGGGCGAGGTCATCTCCCAAGACGGCAGCTGTCTTCTTGGCTGCCACCTTCGTCATCGTCGCCACGTCGTCGAGGACGCTGGCGATGTCGTCGAGCAAAAGGAGCAGGCTGGTGGCCATCGGCGTCCTGCGGAATCGCTACGGGGCGAGCCTCAATATCAAGTTCAGGATACGCCGGTTGACCCCCGGGGCGAACCCCGTCGCACCAATCGTGCGGCTGACTCACGTCCCTGAGCCCGCGCCTCCCTGCGCTCTGCGTCTGCCGGCCGTCCCCTCCCCCGCTCGCGGCCGGCAACTGTCCGTTGCCGCCTACCAAGACCCACCGGATGAGCCCCAGGAGCCGTACGGGCCGCCTGACGAGCCGCCATTGCTCTCATACACCACAGTGCCGTACTGGCCGCCCCCGGGAGTCACACGGCGACGCTCGGGAAGCGGCCATGCAACGTCGCAACGATACGCCCCTCTCCCTCCCGAAAATCAAGTCGCCCTCGACGGTCTTGGCAGTCTGGCGGCAGCGGGGAGGAGCGAACGCCCGCCCCGCGGCCATTGGGGCCATTGGACACCTCGCCAAGGAGGCGAAACGGGATCCTCCGCCGACCCATCACGACACGCCCCACCGGGGTCGCTATGCTTCTCGGCCAGCCTGCCCCGGGCCGCGATGGTCACCGTTCAGGGGTCTGTCTCGAGAGCACGTCCATGCCGAGCGATGACGAGTTCGAAGACTGGGATGATCCCGAAGATCTGTCGGATCCGCCGTGGGCAGATGATGATGTTGATGATGATGACGAGGACTCGAGCGATACCCTCCCCTGCCCGGTCTGCGGCGAGCCGGTCTTTGAAGACTCGCCCCGCTGTCCATCCTGCGGCGAGTACATCACCCCTGGCGGGACCGGCGTAGCCGCGCGGCCGGCCTGGATTCTGATCACGGCCCTGGTCTGCCTGGCAATCGCCCTCTGGTGGGTCTTGGGCGGACTGGGCTGAGCCGCGGCCGCCGCGATGCTGTCCGGCCACGGCGTTCCATGGGCTCGGCGTGCGCCCGGGCAAACTACATCGCCTCTCCGGCCGCCTTTTCAAGGGCCTGCATCCGGGTCATGAAGGTGTTGTGGTGGCGGGCGATGCGCGCCTGGGTGTCCTGCAACTGACCAAACAACGAAGCGCACCGCTGGTGCCGATCAGCCAGCGTTGCGTCGGCCGCGCCGGCACGCCGGGCAAGCAACCCGCGCCGAGCCCCGCTACCCGATCATGCCGGCCCCGCCAGACACCTGCGTCAACGCGTCTTCCGCTTGGCAGGCTTGCGGCCGGCTTTTTTGGCGGGTCGCTTCCCGGCCTTTTTCGACGTCTTCGTGGCGGCCTTCTTTGCCGCCTTCTGGCCGACCTTTTTGGCAGCCGCTTTCCCCGCCTGTTTCCCCGCGGCAGCCCGCTTGCCACGAGCCGGCTTGCGAATCTTCTTCACGGCGGGCTTCTTCGCCGTTGCCCTTTTCGCCTTCTTCTTCGTGCCGCGGGCCTTCTTCCCGCCGCGCTTGGCCCTGCGGCCGGCCTCCACCTCGTCGAGAAACTCGTTGACGGTGTATTCGAGATCAGCCGCCGAAAGTGGCTCGACCTCGTCGATCACAAACAAGGCCAACTCGCCCCGCTGCTGGGCTGCCATCAAGGTCTTGTATTCCTCGAGCGACAGGTCGTCGTGATCGTCGTCCTCGCTGCTGAGAAACTCGAAGCCGATGCGTGCCTTCGCGTCCCAGCCGTCGATGTGGAATGAGACGCCATACTCGCGGAAGGGAATGTTCCGCACGATCCGGTAGCCACGACCCCGAAAGAGGCGGGTCAGCAGGTCGCAGGCCTTGGTTTCAGTCAGCAGGTCGATCGGGGACATGGCGGGCTCTCGAGGGAGAAGACAGTGGCTCAATCGGACCGGGAACACGAATCGCCGTTTCCGGTGCGGCAGGATACCGCAGCGGGGGCAGATGGCCCAATCGGCGGTTTCCCGGGAGCACCCCGGCCGACGCGCCGGCGGCCCCCTGCCACTTTTCCCGCCGGCCGGTCTGCGGGACAATGCCGCGATGAGCGAATGGACCATGTTTGCCGTCGTGGCGACGATCGTTGTCGGACTGATCGCCCTGCTGCGAATGGCCCTGACGGACGAGGAAGGCGATCCCCCGGACCGCTGAGCGTGCCACAAATTTCACCGACCACCCCTTTTTTCCGCCTGCCTGCTGCCGAGGGGGGGATGCGGCCTTCCCGATCTGGTATCACGATGGCCCGAGGGCGGGATCGCTGGCCAGAAGCCCTCAGAATGCCACGACGCCAGGTTCCATATCCGTCCGTTCACTCCCGAGGAAATCCTCCCATGATCGCTCGACCGTTCGGCCTCCGCAGCCCGCTTCTGCTAGCCCTCGCCGTTGGCTTGCTTAGCCTTGCAGCCGGCTCGCCGTCGGCCGCCGCAGAACTCACGATCGGCTCCCCGGCGCCACCCCTCGAGATCGAACATTGGTTCCATGAGAAGGAGCCGATCACCACCTTCGACCCCGACAAGGTCTACGTAGTCGAGTTCTGGGCGACCTGGTGCGGCCCTTGCATCGGCAGCATTCCCCACCTCAGTGAACTCCAGGCCCGGAACGAAGACGACCTCGTGGTGATCGGCGTCAGCAACGAAGACGTGGCGACGATCGAGAAGTTCCTCGAGCGGGAGAACGACGGCAAGACGTTCGACGAGATCACCAGCGGCTACTGGCTGACCACCGATCCGGACGGCTCGACGTCAGACGCCTATATGCGGGCGGCCGGCCAGGGCGGGATTCCGACCGCCTTCATCGTCGGCAAGACGGGGGAGATCGAGTGGATCGGTCATCCGATGCGGATTGACCGGCCAATCGCCCAGATTCTCGCCGGCGAGTGGGACCGCGAGGCCTACGCCCGGGAAATGGCCGAGGAGCAAATGGTTCAGCGGAAGTTCCAGGCGATCGCCCGTAAAATCCAAAGCAACGATTACAGCGAAGCCCTGGCGATGGTCGACGAGCTCCTCGGCGAGGTCAAGTCGGAGGACATCAAGCGGGGCCTGGCATCGGCCCGCGAGCGAATCGCCCGGGATGCCGAAGAATATGCCGCTCAAGCCGCCACGCGGGGCATGGATCTCGACCAACAGAAGGAGGCTGTCTCCGGCCTGTTGGAGATGGCCTTCCTGCTCGAATCCGGCCGCCGGGAGGAAGCGGCCGACCTGATCGACGGGCTGCTCGACCGCATTCAAAACACCACGATTCGCGAACTGCTCGAAGACGCCAGGCAGCGGCTCGAGGCAGAATCCGACCAGCCGTAGCGAGTGCCGCGGCGGGACGGATCGCGGTGCGATCAACGGTCACCGGGACCCGTCGGTCGCGGCGGTGTCCGCCCCGTCCACAGTCGGCAGAAACGTGGTGATCAACGGCCGGTGGTCGCTGGTCTTCTCGTCGTCGGGGAAATCGTCCTCGCGAACGACCACGCTTGACCTGCCCTGCCAGTTCTTGGCCTCCCGGGCCACGAACACGAAGTCGAGGATCGAGTCCGGATAGCGGTCTCGACGCGGATCGTTGCGATCGGCGGCCCAGTTGGTGTCGATCAGCGGGTCGGGCTCGAGCCACTGCCAGGTGCCCGCGGCGATCATCGCGTCGAAGCCGGGATTCCCGCGGCGGGTATGAAAATCGAAGTCAAAGTTGAAGTCGCCCGCCGCGATCACCGGACCGGTCTGGTCGGCGGCCCACCGCTGCAGCATGCGGGCCTGATCGGTTCGCAGGTCGGCCTCACCGCGGGCCAGGTGCACCACCACGAGCCAGAACGTTTCGCCCGTCGACTTGTCCTCAAGCTTGGCGGTCAACGGCGAGCGAGCGCGAAGCGTGCCGTGCTCGGTGGAATTCGGATCGTCGAGATTGAAGTTGGCGGTGATTCCGGCGTAGCGGTGGAGTTCGGCGACCTCCACGATGCGGAAGCGTTCGGCATCGACAACCAGCAGGAGTGAGTCGGCGTCGTGAAAGCCCCCGCTGGCTGACGTGGCATGGTCAACGGGCCCCCGCATGGCGATCTCGACCGCCCGCCGATAGGCCAGCACATCTGCGGGCGCCACTTCCGAGAGCGCTACGATCTCCGCGTGGGTTTCAGGCCGCCGCAGCATCGCCACCAGTTGGCTGGCGATCACCCGAGCGTCGCTCACCGGCCGCGAGCCAGGCCGGTTGCTCTCAACATTCCAGCTCAGGAGCCGAAACTCCTCGGCGGCAAGCCGGCCCTGAAATGCGTGGCCGATCGGCGAGATCCCGCCGGCCAGTTCGAAGAGGAGAAACGCAAGAAGCAAAAAAACACGTTGGCCATGCATGGGCTGGTCTCGGGAGGGTGGCCGGGCAAAAGAAGAACGCGATGGTGGCGGCCACCATGTGCCGCCAGGCACCCGAGGAAAATCTGCTCCGATGCCGCGGGAGGGGTATCTGGGGTATAAGAATGGCGACTGGGGGCCTTTCGTTCCACGATGTTCCGCCACCGGCCAGTTTTTCGCAAGCACACCGAGACGATTTCCATGGGCTCCGGGGATATTGGCATGGTTCTCGTCGGGGGGGTATCGGCTTTTGACGCTGTCTGCCGGGACGCTCGCCCGGGATGGCCAGCCCCTCCGCCCCATGACGCGCCAGGAAGCAACCTCCGATGAAAACCTCCACGTTTCTGCTGGCCCTGGCCGTCTCGCTCGGTGGCTTTTTGTTCGGCTTCGACGCCGGGATCATCTCCGGCGTGATGGAATACTTCCGGCCGCAGTTCGGCCTGACGGATGCCCAGGCTGGCTGGGTGGTGAGTTCGCCGACGTTCTCAGCGACCTTTGCGATGCTCGTGGCGGGCCGGCTGAGCGACATGATCGGCCGCAAGCCACTGCTCCTGGTGATCGCCTTCCTCTACACCCTCTCGGCGGTCGCCTCAGCGTTCGCCACGTCCTACGAAATGATGTACGTCGCTCGGATGATCGGCGGCATCGCCTTCGGGGCGGCCCTGATCATTGCCCCGACCTACATCGCCGAAATCGCGACCGCCGAGAATCGCGGCCGGCTGGTCTCGATCCAGCAGCTGAACATCGTGCTGGGATTTTTCGCCGCCTTCGCCTGCAATAACGTTCTCCACGGCATGACCAAGGGGGAGTCGCCGCTGCTGACCGACGAAACCGTCTGGCGGTGGATGCTCGGTCTGGAGGCGTTCCCGGCGGCGGTCTACTTCGTGGCAATGCTGCTCGTTCCGGAGAGTCCCCGCTGGCTGTTCACGAAGGGCCGGGCTGAGAAGGGGCAACTGGTGCTCGCCCGTCTCCATGGCGAGGCGGCCGCCGTGGAAGAACGGCGAGCCATCGAAGAGGGCATCGCCAAGGAAATGGCGATGGAAAAGGGCGCTTTTTCGGAGCTCTTCAGCCCGGCCCTGCGGACGATCGTGTTCATCGGCTTGGCCGTCGGCATCCTCCAGATGAGCACCGGGATCAATGCGATCTACTTCTACGCCAACAGCATCTTCGAGCAGACGGGCATCGGCACCGATGCCGCGTTCACCGCGGGGGTCCTGCTGAGCAGCACGAGCGTGGTCTTCACGCTCGTGGCGATGGCCCTGATCGATCGGCTCGGTCGCCGCCCATTGCTGCTAGCGGGGATGGCCGGGATCGCGATCAGCCTGCTGCTCTGCGCCTGGGCCTTCAGCCAGGCGACCTACCAGCTCACCGAGGCCGATCTCATCCACCTGGCAGAAGTCGACGAGGCGCTCGGCGCCGACCGGCTCGGCGGGGTCGTCGACGAGGTCTTCGAGACCGACCTGGCCTTCAAGAACCGCATGAAGGAACTGCTCGGCGGCGACGACTACGCCAAGCACGAAGGGGCGGTCGTGCAGGCGGCGATCGCGATGCCGGGAACGATCGCCCTGGTCGGCATCTTCGGATTCATCGCCTGCTTCGCCTTCTCGCTCGGGCCGGTGATGTGGGTGCTGCTCTCCGAGCTCTACCCCAACCGGATTCGCGGCCTGGCGATCGGGACGATCGGGTTTGTCAACTCGGCGACCAGCTGGCTCGTCCAGCAGATCTTCCCGTGGGAGCTCTCGGTGCTCGGCAACGCCACCACCTTCCTGATCTTCGGGCTGATCGCCGCCGGCGGCTTCCTCCTGATGCTGATGACCCTCCCCGAGACCAAGGGCAAGTCGCTCGAACAACTGGAAGCTGAACTGATCACCGGACGGTAGTCGCCCCGAGTCAGCAACGCCACCGCCCCCTCGACAGCGTTGTTGCTGCCTGCAACCCAACCCCAAGAACACTTCTTTGGAGCAGCCCGATGTTCACTCGCCCCCTGGTCGCCTCGCTCATCGCCTTGGGAGCCTGCCCAACCGTGTCGACTGCCAATGAGATTCCAAGCATCTCCGTCGCTGCGACCGACTTCCTCGCGGCCTCGGCGGGAGTCACGGCCGGCGGCAACGAGGTGAGGCTGGCCGCCGGCAACGAGTGGTTTTCCTTCGAGGCTGAGATACCGGTGGCGGGGCGATACCGTGTCGAGGTCACCGGCCGGGCTGCCACTGATGAGCCGACCGTCATCCATCTCGAGGATGCGATCGACAACGAGGACGGCCGACACTACGACATCACCGCGGCGATGCCCTTCTCGGCCGGGGGTTTCCAAACGGTGCACAAGGACGGCTCACCACTCAACGAGGGGTTGCACCGAATGAAGCTTCACGCCGCCGGCGGGCCGGCGTCCATCCGCTCGGTTCAGTTCATTCTCCTCAAGCCGCACGAGCTGACCCCAAAAACACTCGAACAGCCAACCGGCGGTGCGGATTGGAAGCTCGTCTGGTCCGATGAGTTTGAGACCGACGGCCCGCCGAATGCCGAGGCCTGGGCGTTCGACATCGGAAACTGGGGCTGGGGCAACAACGAGCCCCAGTATTACACGGAGAACCGGCCTGAGAACGCCCGCGTCGAGAATGGTTGCCTGATCGTCGAGGCCCGCAAGGATCGTCCCGACGGCGGCTGGTCGTCGGCGCGGCTGACCACGCGGGGCCGCGTCAGTTTCCTCTACGGGCGGCTCGAGTTTCGCGCGAAAACGACCACTGGCCGGGGCAACTGGGCGGCCGTCTGGATGCTGGGCGACTCCTATCGCGATGAGATCTCCTGGCCCTACTGCGGCGAGATCGACATCCTGGAAAACGTGGGTCGAGAGATCGACGACGCCACCGGCGACGGCAAGGCCCATTTCTCCTGCCATACCCGTGCCCACTACTTCAAGGACAACAGCCACATCTCGACGACGAAAGAGATCCCCGGCCTCGGCAACCGCTTCCACGATTACGCGCTCGAGTGGACCCCGGAGTCAGTTCGGATTTTCTTCGACGGTGAGCACGTCTACACCTACGACAAGCAGGGCAGCGAACGGGAGTATCCCTTCAACGAGCCGCAGAATCTGGTGGTCAACATGGCAATGGGCGGCGGCATGGGGGGCGAGATCGATCCCTCGCTGACCCGTGAACGGCTGGAGATCGAATACATCCGCCTCTACGCCCGCCCGGAATGAACCTGGACTGATGACAGCCGGGAGCCTTGCCCACGATGACTGCCGAGACCTTCTTTCAAGCGACCAACACGCTGGCGTTGCTGGCCTGGATGGCCCTGGTGGCCTTTCCAGGGAAGAAACTGGTGGCCGGCTGGCTCTGCGCCGTGCTCGTGCCGGGAGTGCTAGCCGGTTGTTACGCGGGCGTGATCGGTTGGAAATTGACCACCGACGGCCTGCCGCCAGGCGACGTCATGACGCTCGCGGGCCTGAGGGAGGTTTTCACCGACGACTGGGTTTTCGCCGCCGCCTGGACCCACTATCTCGTGTTCGACATGGTGGTGGGCGCCTGGATCGCGCGGGATAGCATCCGTCTGAACCTCCCCTGGCTGCCCCGGACAGCGGCCCTGCTGCTCACTTTTTTTGCCGGGCCCGTAGGATTTCTGTTACACCTCGGCAGTCGCGGCTGGCTGCGGCGGGAAGCGATGGTCGAGTAGCCACGGCCGCGCCTGCGGTCACCCCCGAACAAGACAGCACAAGGGCTGGCTGGCGGGACGCGATGATGAAGAAGTCCAAGAAAAAACGCGGTCGCGCGCATCGGTCACCGCATGCCGAGGCGACCTACATCTGTGACTCCTGTGGTGAAGAAATCGTGGTTCCGGTCGACATCTCGGCCGGCTCCCACCAGGACTACATCGAAGACTGCCCCGTCTGTTGCCACCCGATGAGCCTCCACGTCGAAATCGACTTTGACGGTGAGGCACGCGTTCAGGGTGAGCACGAGTAGGCCCGGGGACCGGATAGCCCGGATCAAGCACGCCCGGCCGAAAGAGCGTTCGCCAACGGGCAGGCGACCGTGATCGAGTCACCCCGCCGATACGCCCCGAGAAGTTCCTTGGACCGCTGGGCGAGCAGCCGGCGAACCTCCCGGCGTTGGCCCTTAACGCGTGCGATTTTCATGGTGTCGTAGGCCGTCGTCTGGTGCCGCATCCAGGCGATCACGGCAGCCTCGGCCCGGCGTTCGATCGGGATTCGCTTGGTGCGGGCCACGGTGCCGCTGCCGATCGGTGTGGCGTGGCTCGCGACAGCCCGGGCTAGTTGAACAGCGATTTCCCGGTGCCGTGGGTGAAATGCCAGATATTCAACAACTGCTGCCTGGAAATCCTCGACGTATTCAGCCTGCTGGGACTGGCGGCGTCTTGCGTCAGCCTCTCGGCGTTTCGAATAGGCTTCAGTGGAGCGCTCCGCCTCCAGGGCCTCCCGAATCGTGCGGATCGTTTCCCGAGGGGCCCAGATGCCGCGAGAAAACATCCGGCGGCCGACTTTCTCTTGGACCAGCCAGAACTCCCCGGCGGCCTTCACGCGGCGAGTCAGGGCGGCGTCACCGGGCGGCAGCAGTTCCCAACCTGCCGGCACCGGGATAATCTCGTCGGCGGGTGTTCGCACGGTGTTGGGAGCGGGGCCAGGCAGATAAGCGGGCGGCGACATACAGCAGGGTGTCGGCTGGAAACTACCTGCCAGTCAAACAGCGAGCCTGATGAGCCCTACGACCGGCTCCTTTTCGGCGGCTGTGATTGACGGGTTTGCCTGGCTTCTTTGCCTCAGGCTGGAGCCGGAACAGCCGCCGCAACCCTTTCCGCAAACTCTTGAGCACGCTGAAGATCCCGCTCATTCGGATGTCGCCAGTTCAGTCCGCCGGTGAGCCAGAGCGGGCCCCACGTATCAAAGCCCCGGCAGGCAAATTCCCCGATGACGTCGAAGCCCTTCCGAGCCAGCCGCTTCTTCAGGGGGGCATGCCAGAGTTTCGCCAAGAACGGCAGCCCGGAGGTCGTAAAAATGAAAATGGGAAAATCACGGGCGTATTCTTCGGGCATCCCCCGAACCCACTGGAGAAGTTCGTCGTGCGGCCGCCCGTAATAGACGCCAGAGCCGATGCCCAGAACGTCACAGTCGGCCAGTCGGGAATACGGACATTCATCCGGAGAAACACATTCAGCCCCGAGCACACCAGCCATCGCATGGGCTACCTGAGCCGTGTTCTGGTGGTGGACCGACTTGTAGACGAGTACGGCTCTGGGACAGGTCGCTGCGGGATTCATGCTGTGATTTTACGCGCTGCTGGTCGCGGGCGGCTGGTGGCGACTTCGAGCGTCGGAAAATACAACAGCCCCAGGTCGATGCCAGAATCGCGGTCAGTCGCGGCCCAATCACCGGGGATACCGCTCGTCACAGACCTGACCTGCACCCCTTAAAAGAGGCCACATCTGGAGAGTGTCCAGGAGTGGTCACAACCAAGGGAGGGCGATAGATGCCACGAGGAAAGAAGCATACGGCAGAACAGATCATTGGCCAACTTCGCGAGGCCGCTGTGTCATGCGGCAACTCCGCTGGAAGACATCGCTTTCACGCTCCATGTCAGCAAGACCGCTGTTCGGTCGTGCCTCGAACTCTATGGGGTGGTTCCGTCGCGACGAAACGCGTCGCGGAGAAATGCATCGATCAGGGGGTCGACGAGCCGATGCGCGGGACCGAGACCGTGACGGCCGCCCGGGATCTTGAGGTGGGTCACGCCTGCCGTGGGATACGTGTAGCGGAGGAGCCCGCCTGCGATGCGTTCGCCCTGGGTGTCAGGGATGGGAGCCCCTGGGAAACCGCGAGCGTTCGCCCAGGCATACGCTGATTGTTGGGCGGAAAGGTGAATGCCGCCAGGCCCGCGTCCGCCTCCATAGGGCACCACGGTGTCAGCCGTTCCGTGGATGGTC
>JAQCJP010000101.1 GCA_027592945.1 Planctomycetota bacterium | reverse complement strand
AGCTGCCGCCGCCGTAGGCGCCGGCGCCGTCGATCGCCAGCAGATCGAAGACGTTGACCGCCCCGTCGTGGTTCATGTCGCCGGCGGCCCAGGAGGCGGCCTGCACCGTGCCGTAGCCCCCCTTACTGTCGATCACCAGGAGATCAAAGATGTCGACCTGCCCATCGAGGTTGGCATCGCCCGCGGCCGCGAAGGCGAGCGTGACCGAACCGTCCGCGTTGACGACGTAGCCGACCGTCCGGCTGCCCGCTGCGGCCGACGCCGCCGCCGAGGAGACGACGCCCGGCCCCGTCCATGATCCATCGCCCAGGCCGGCGAGGATCGCCTCGCGGACGTCGGCCTCGCTGAGGCCCGCCGCGACCGTGACGCGGCCGATGCCGAGGTCGAGCTGCCCGCCGGCCAGGTCGAGTGAGGGCAGCGAGACCGCCTGACCGTCGCCGACGGCCAGCACGCCGCCGGCCTCGATCACCGTCGGGCTGTCGGCGAGGGCATCGGCGGCGGTCACCAGGAGCGTGCCGGCTGAGACCGTCGTGATTCCCGCGTGGCCGTTGGCCCGGTCGAGCACGAGCGTGCCGCCGCCCCGCTTGGCGAGGCCGACGACGCCCGGCATCACGTCATAGCCAGCCTCAGCCTGGGTCACGAGCCCCGTCTCGACGGTGAAGTTGACGACCGGGGGGCCGAGCGGCACCCGCAGATACTCGCCGGCCTGGAGAATCCCATCGCCGTCGCCGCTGGCAGCAAGCTGGTGGCTCGCCAGGAGCGTGCCGCCGTCGCTGCTGCCATAGAGGCCGACCGCCAGGTAGACCTCCGAGGGATAGCTGCCGAACTGATCGACGAGGTCGATCACCCCCTCGAGCACCCCGCCATTGCCGCCGGTCGCCGAGAGGGCCGCTCCCGCGTTGTCGAACCAGCCGGAGTAGGTGTTGTCGTTTTCATCGGCCAGAAACGCCGACCAGGCCGCGACCTCGCCCGCCTTGCCCCAGGGGGCCGGCTGCTCGCTGCCGGGCTCGCCGGCCAGGAAGATGAAGTGGTCGCTCCCCTCGCCGGCGTCGTTGGTGGCGAGATAGAGCTTGGTGCCGTCCGTGGCGACCCAGAGCTTCATCCCTGAGTTCTCGGCGACCTCGACCGCGGCAGCGTCCAGCACGCCGTCGAGCGTGAAGCCGGTCACGGGCGAAGCTGTCCCGCCACCGCCGCCGCCGCCATCACCACCGCCACCACCGCCGGCCGAGTTGCTGCCGACGTAGACATGCTGGATGTCGGTGCGGGTGAGGTTGCCGTGGGCATCGACCGCCTCGACGTAGTAATCGACCAGGGCGTCGGTGATCCCGCTGATCGTCGCCGAGAACTTCTGGGCCCGGTAGTCGGCGGCGAGGATCTCGGCCGGGGCCGAGAGGGTGGTGCCTCCCATTGTCAGCGTCTGCCACTCGCCGACCTCCGCGCCGCCGGCGTAGGTCTCGTTCTGCACCGAGTCGAGCGGGTTCTGGCCGTCGAGATCGACGCGATACTTGAGCGTCACCTCGGTCAGGCCGGAGACATCGGCGGCGAAGGTCCAGACGTCGAAGTCGGACGGCTGCTCGACGCCAAACTCCTCCCCGCCGGGGTTGTAGATCGCACGCTGCGGTAGGAAGACCGTCGGGGCAGTCGTCTCTGGGCCGCTGTGGCCGGCCAGCACGAGGTCGGCCTCAGCCGCCGCCCGATTGGCCGCCCGGGTGACGTTGGAATCCCAGATTTCGGTCCCGTCCCAATACCAGTAGTCGCTCGCCTGGGCCTCGAGCAGGCCGGTCCAGGCCCGCTCGGTCGGCGATCCGCTGCCGGTCAGGACGTTCTCGAGATTCTCGACCGGGGCCAGATCGTCGGCGGTGAAGACGCGATTCTTGACGGCGGTCAGCACCGCCCAGCTGTTTTCATCGGGGCTCCAACCGGAGTCGCCGGGCGGGGCGAGCCACTTGCGAAACTGCGGGTCGCCGTTGTCGGCTCCGGCCCAGGAGCCGGACTCGACGTGGATCACGTCCTCGGCCGCCACCGGGAAGCGATCGAGGTAGTCCTGGATCGTCGTGACGTCGTAGTTGGGCGTGGCCGAGGCCCAGTTGACCATGTTTTGGAAGTTGCCGTGGTAGTAGCCCTCCGAGCCGCCGCCGTAGTTGTCGCCGTCGTGGTGGAGCACGACCAACAGCGGGTGGTCGGGGTCGGTGTTGTAGCCCCGATACTGATCCATCACCTGCTCATAGAGCAGCGCGCCGTAGCCGCCCCGGCCGTCCTCGTTGCCCTCGTAGCGGGCCCCGGGCACCGCCACCAGCCGGTCAACTTGCCCCGTCGCGGGATCGACGTACTGAACGTTGTGGGGCTGATAGCTGAAGGGCGCGCTGACCTTGCTGGGGGCCCAGAGGTTGTTGAGCTGCACCCAGCCGCCGCCCGAGGCGGCCGGGTCGGGATTGATCGCGTCGGCCCGGTTGGGGGCGTAGAGGTTGGAGGCGTCGGTATGGGGATAGTTCTGCGTGGCCCGGTCGAAGTGGATGTTGTCGACGATCGCCCACTCGTAGCCCTCGGCCACCAGGGCGGGAATCATCCGGGTGCTGAAGGCGGTCTCGGCCGGGAAGAAGCCGCGGCTCAGCGGCACCGACGTCCCGAACGTCTCCTGCGTCGCCAGCTTGTGGAGACGGATCTGCATCTGCAGGTCGCGGGTGTCGAGGAGCGGGCCGAGGGCGTGATACTGGGTGAAGCCGATCAGGTCGAGCCGCGGGTTGCCGAGGGTCGTGCTCAGGTTGCGAGCCCCGATCGCGGCCTGCTCCCAGCCGTTCCACTGGCTCTGCCCCGAGTCCCGCAGGTTGTCGAGGTTCTGCATCAGCGAGCCGGAAAACGACACGCTCGCCCCGAGGTGGGGCAGGCTGGCCCCGCTCTGGATCGCGTTGGCCGGCCAGTTGGTGTAGGGACCATACCGCTGGTTGTGGACATCGGTCGGCGAGAACGAGAAGTGCCCGGCGGCGGTCGTCTCGGTGACGGTCTCGCCGGGATAGTAGATCGGCTGGTGCATGTGCCAGAGGAAGCCGATCTGGACCGGCGGCTGCTGGGCGACCGCCCGCCCCGCGGCGAAGAGGCAGAGACCGGCCAGCACCGCCACCAGCGGCAGGCCAGTGAGCCAGCCGGCGAATGGTCCCCCTCGCCGTCGGTTTAGCACTGCGGCCCTGCCCCAGGATCGCCCACGCTTCATCTCACACTCCCTTGGCGTCACCTTGGGAGAGTGGACCACCGCCCCTCCCCGTTCTGAGCCCCTGAATATGCCCAAGACCGCCGGCCTGCACAAGAAAAGAGTGGCTCAAGCGGCGAACGCCGACCACTCGTTTTCACCGTTTTTTGGCCGCTGAAGCCGCAGGCCCCAAAGCCCCACCGCGGCCCGCACAGCCGAGCTGCCTTCAGCCGGTGATCGGCGACCAGGCGGGCTTCGCCGAGGCGGCGGCCTTCAGCCGGTTCTTTCCGCCGGCACATCGGGCAGATGCCTCGCGAGTACCGCCGAGCCGCGATCGGCCAGCCGACAGGCTGAGGAAGCGGTCATCGACGGCACGCCCGTTGGCCAGGGTTTCAAGATCACCGAGGCCTCCTACAATACGACTGCCGGCGAGTCGATCAGTGTTGTCCAGGTGTCCGTGGCCGTGCCCGAGCCGGCGAGCATGACGCTGATGGCTCTGGGGGCTGCCGGCGTGGCCGCCTGGCGGGCCCGCCGCACGGCGAAGGCTGCTGCCGGGGCTGAGAGTACTGCCGAGACGGAGACCTGATGGCAAAGCGACGATTGTTGCTGGTCGGCTGGGACGCGGCCGACTGGAAGGTGATCCAGCCGCTCGTGGATGCCGGGCAGATGCCGAATCTGGCCCGACTCCTCGAGCGGGGGGTGATGGGCAACCTCGCCTCGCTGCAGCCGATGCTCTCGCCGATGCTCTGGACGAGCATCGCCTCGGGCAAGCGGCCCTACAAGCACGGCGTGCACGGCTTCAGCGAGGTCGACGGCGAGACCGGTCAGATCCGGCCGATCTCGGCCCGCTCCCGGACCACGAAAGCGATTTGGAACATCCTCCATCAAGAGGGAAAGACCTGCCACGTGGTCGGCTGGTGGCCGAGCCATCCGGTCGAGCCGCTGCGAGGCGGGATGGTCAGCGACTTCTATAAGGCCGCCACCGCCGAGTTGGGCAAGCCCTGGCCGTTGACCCCGGGCACCGTCCACCCGCCGGAACTCGCCGCGGCCCTCACCGACCTGCGGATCCACCCGGCCGAGATCGAGGGAGACATGCTGCGGGCCTTCGTGCCCCGGGCCCCGGAGATCGATCAGGAGAAGGACAAGCGGCTCCAGACGCTCGCCAAGCTGATCGCCGAGGTGTCGAGCGTCCACGCCGCGGCCACGCATCTCCTGCACACGCAGCCCGACTGGGATTTCTGCGCTGTCTACCACGACGCGATCGACCACTTCTGCCACGCCTTCATGAAGTATCATCCGCCGCGGCTCGACTGGGTCCCGGAGCAAGACTTCGAGCTCTACTCGCAAGTGGTCGGCGGGGCCTACGTGCTCCACGACAGCATGCTCGGCGTGATGCTCACGCTTGCCGGCGACGACACGACCGTCCTGCTCGTCAGCGACCACGGCTTCCATCCCGACCACCTCCGGTCCAAGGAACTTCCCAACGAGCCGGCCGGCCCGGCGGCCGAGCACCGCCCCCTGGGCATCTTCGTCGCCGCCGGCCCCGGCATTCGCCGCGACGAGCTGATCTTCGGGGCGAGCCTGCTCGACGTCGCCCCGACGGTGCTCTCGCTCTTCGCCCTGCCCCCCGGCCGCGCCATGGACGGCCGGCCGCTGCTCGAGATCTTCGAGCATCCGCCGAGCCCGCGGTTTATCGACTCCTGGGATGACGTGCCCGGCGACGCGGCCCGGCTCGAGCTGAGCCCCGGCGACGGCGACTCGGAGTCGGCCGCGGCGGTGATCAAGCAGCTGGCCGACCTCGGCTACATCGATGCGGTGCCGGAAGACCGCCAGGAGGCGATCGACCAGACGATCCGCGAGGAGCGGTGGAACCTCGCCCGGGCCCTGACTGATGGCGGCCGGCTCGAGGAGGCTGCGGCGATGCTCGTCGACCTCTGGAACCGCTGGCCCGACGAGGGCCGCTTCGGCGTGGCCCTCCTGCAAAACCGGCTCGATCTGGGCCATCTCGTCGAGGCCCGCGAGACCTTCGATCTGCTGCTCCGCCGCAAGCAGGCCGCGGCCGAGCGGGCGGCGGGCGAACTCGCCGAGTTGATGGCGACGATCCGCACGGAGCAGGGCCTGCCGGCGGAACCAGCCGGCGACTCAGCCGCCGCCGAGCCGGCCGAAGCGATCGACTTCGAAAAGCTTTCGGAGAAGCAACAGCGAACGATCCGCCGGCTGCGGGGCCGGGCCCTGACCAACGTTCGCACGTTCGCCTTCCTCGAGGGCTCGATCCTCGCCGCCGAGCGACGGTATCCGGAAGCACTGCAAGCCCTCGAGCGGGCCGAGGGCGTGCAGGCCAGCCAGCGGCCGGGGCTGCTGCTCAAAAAAGCCGAAGTGCTTCTGGCGATGCGGCAGACCGCTGCCGCAGCCGAGGCCTTCGACGCCGTGTTGGCGATCGACCCGATTAACGCGGCGGCCCGCTTCGGCCGGAGCCGGGCGGCGCTGGCTGCCGGCGACGCCCCGCGGGCCTTGGCCGAGGCAAAGGCCGCGATCGGCTGCCGCTACCACTTTCCGCGGGCCCAGCTGGTGGCCGGCCTGGCGGCCTGGCGGACCGACGCGGTCAACGACGCGGAGACATTCATGCGGACGGCCGTCTCCCAGCAGCCGCTGTTTCCCGCGGGCCATCGCCTGCTGGCGCGGTTTCTGGAGCGGGTGCGGGGCGACCTGCGGGGAGCGATCGAACACCGCCGGCTGGCGGCGGAGAGCCGCAAGCTGATCCTCCAGACGCGGTCGCAGGCGGCCCCCGAGGGGCGGCACCGCCTCGAGATTCGCCAGTCGCTCGGCAAGCCCGAGCCGGCTGAGCCGGCCGTGGCCTTCACTGCCAGCCTGGCCGAAAGCGTGGTCGTGGTGACGGGCCTGCCGCGGTCGGGCACCTCGATGGCGATGCAGATGCTCGCCGCCGGCGGCCTCGCCCTGCTCGCCGACGACGAGCGGCTGGCCGACGAGAGCAATCCCCGCGGCTACCTCGAATACGAGCCGGCCAAGCGGCTCGTCAGCGATGCCTCGTGGGTCGCCGGAGCCCGGGGGCAGGCGGTCAAGATCGTGGCCCCCTTGGTCCGGCACCTGCCCCGGGGCGAAGCCGCTCCGCCCTATCTGGTCATTCACATGCGGCGGCCGATCGACGAGGTGATCGCCTCGCAGCGGACGATGCTCGAGCGGCTGGGCCGCCCCGGCGCCGACACGCCCGACCAGGCCCTGATGGCGGTCTTCGAGCGGCAGCAGGTGATGAGCCGCACCTTCCTTGCCCACCTTGAATCGGCGGGCCGGGCCCGGGTGCTCGATCTCCACTACCACGACGCCCTGGCCGACCCGGCCGCCGCCGCCGCGAAGCTCGGCGACCTCCTCGGCGAAGGCTTCGACGCGGCCGCCGCCACCGCTGCGATCGACCGCAGCCTTCACCGCACCCGCAAAAAAGTGCCAGGCGCATGACGACCGCAATGTCTTTCAAGGACGGATAGACGAGCTGCCCGGTATCGACATCCCCAGCCTCTGAGCGGTGCCGGCCTCGAGGCATCAAGGCCCCGGACGGGCGCCCCGGGAGACGGTCTGCGCCGAGGCGAGAAAATCGCGACTCCGCGGGGGAGGGCAGTCGTTTCGGGAGCAGCTGATCAGGGGCCGGAAAACGCCCGCCGCGTGGTACGCCGCATGCCCAAGCCGTTGGCTTTCACCGCCGGAGCAGGCGACGAATCGGCCGAAGACGGCGAGGGATATTGACCGCCTCGGAGTCCAAGTAGACTCTGCGGACTTTCCCCCGGAGTCAAAACGATGGCCGAACCCGCGACCGCCGCGATCAGCGGTGCCGATACCGCCTGGATGATCGTCGCCACGGCACTGGTCCTATTCATGACCCTGCCGGGCCTGGCCCTCTTCTACGGCGGCCTGGTGCGATCGAAGAACGTGCTCTCGGTGTTTGTGCAGTGCTTCGCCCTGGCTGGAGTGATGACGCTCCTCTGGGTCGCCTACGGCTACAGCCTCGCCTTCGGCAACGGTGGCGATTATCAGTGGGGGATTGGGAATCTCGACAAGGCGTTTCTCAAAGGTGTCACCGTCGATGCCGTGTCCGGCTCCATTCCCGAGTCGCTGTTCGCCGCCTTCCAGATGACCTTCGCGATCATCACACCGGCCCTGATCGTGGGGGCGTTCGCGGAGCGGATGCGATTCAAGGGAATGCTGCTGTTTTCGATCCTCTGGTTCACCTTCTCCTACCTGCCGATCTGCCACATGGCCTGGGCCGGCGAGGGGGCTTTGTTTCACGGCTGGGGCGTGCTCGACTTCGCCGGTGGCACGGTCGTGCATGTCAACGCGGGCATCGCCGGACTCGTCACTTGCCTCATGCTCGGCCGCCGCAGCGGCTACCCCAAGGAGGTGATGCGGCCGCACAACCTGCCGTTCGCCGTAATCGGGGCCGGGATGCTCTGGGTAGGCTGGTTCGGATTCAATGCCGGAAGTGAACTGGCTGCCGACGGCACCGCCGCGATGGCGCTGCTCGTGACCCACGTCGCGGCCGCGACCGCCACGGTCGTCTGGATGGCGATCGAGATGGTGATGCACGGCAAGGCCTCGGCGTTGGGGGTGGCGACCGGCGCGGTCGCGGGCCTGGTGGCGATCACCCCGGCCAGCGGTACGGCCGGCCCCCTGGGGGCCATGGCGATTGGCGCGGCCTCGGCCCTGGCCGGCTACTACTTCGCCACCGGCGTCAAGCACCGCTTCGGCTACGACGACTCGCTCGACGTGTTCGGCGTGCACGGCGTCGGGGGTGTGGTGGGGGCCCTGTTGACGGGCGTTTTCGCCGCAACCCAGTTCGGCGGCTCGGGCCTGGCGGAGGGACTGACCATCGGCAGCCAGGTCTGGGCTCAGGCCAAGAGCGTGCTCGTCACCATTGCCTGGAGCGGCGTGGTCTCGGTCGTCGCCTTCTTCCTCGCCGACAAGTTCGTCGGCATGCGGGTGCCGATCGAGGTCGAGCGGGGCGGCCTCGACCTGGCCGAGCACCAAGAGCAGGCCTATGAGATCGTGTAGCTTCGCTACCGAGCCCTGTTCGCCATGGCGCGATTCGTCCTCCTCGAGCATACTGGCCTGCCCTGAGTGCGATACCAGTTTTCAAGCCAGGGATTCCCTCTCGGATAGACCAGCCCTGTACGGCCGGAGGGTGTTGGAGGCCTGCCCCCAACGCCCGATGAGCACCTTGGCCTCGAGCAGCGTGTCGACCGCCTCCCGCCGCTTCGCCGGGCTTCAAATTTGAGCTGCGCACGCCTTCGGCAGCCCTCGGCGACTTCCCGAAGGATTGCCTTGTCCAACTCCACGTCTGCCAGCAGCCGCTTCAGCCGAGAGTTCTCCTTCTCGAGCTCCTTGAGTCGCTTCGCTTTGGTCCATCCGCAAACCGCCGTACTTCTTCTTCCAACGGTAGTGGGTCTGCTCCGTCACGCCGATCTTCATTCACCGCCTCAGCGACGGTCTTGCCCCTCCCCAGCTCGACTTCGACCTCTCGGAGCTTCAGGATGATGACCTCCGCCTGCTCCGCTTTTCCTCGTGGCATTTCCTGCCCTCCCTTGGCTGCGGCCGCCCAGGATTCTCGCTCTCGGAGTGGCCTCGTTGAAGGGGGACAGGTCATCGGAACTGAAATTAATTCAGTGACACAACAGAGTGGTTGTCATGATTGCAAGGTTTCATGAGCTAGCCTTTGAAGTAAAAACTGAAGCTAGCTGAGGAATTTTGAGAAGGGATGGAACCGGAATCGATTGTTGGGGTCCATCTTCTTCTTTTGTTCTTCCACGGCAGTTGCCATTGCCTGAGACCCGAATATTTCTGATGCGACTGCTGAACGGCCGATATCATCAGGCTGGGAATGGGTTCCGCTGAAGTCGACACTGAGACCGGGCATCGCTCGGGACTTGTCAACAACGCGGTTGGTGAGATCGACTATCTCCTGACGCTCCGCTGGCGACTTGGACCCTGCATCGTAAAGCGTGACAAGATCAACGAAGAAAGCGTGGTGACAGTTGCCGCTGGGAAGACGACGCCCCTTCTGCGTCGCGCCTCCAAGTGTCCGGATTTCAACGATCGACATCCCCGCTTCATTCAGCGGAGCCTCACCCACCACGACATCCGCAACAAAGTCGAGCACCTTCGCTTCTGGAATGCCAGTTGTTCCCACGCAGTGGTAGCTTGTTGCGAGTGGGCTTCCCTTCTGTTCGGCAATGACCGGCCAGAGGGCTGCAGCCGCCTCGTACCATGAGTTCCACTCTGCGGTCGCAAGTGTGGGAAGGTCTTGACCGGCTGCGGCATCTTGAAGTGGTCTTATGAAATCAGCGGTACTGCCGGTGAAGGTGTCGTAAAACACAATCGTCGCAACCAGTGCCTTCGTGCCAGTCACCACGAGTTCGAGGGAGACGGACTCATTCGGGATGACCTTTTCCTTCATGAACTGCATGACAGTTCGAGAAAATTCAATCGCCTGCGCACGGTTTTCAAATCCGAAGACAAGCTGTTCGGCGTGCTTGATGGCGTCGGCAGCGGCTACCCGGATGGTCATGTCGACAACAATGGCCAGTGCGCTTCCCGCGCCAAGCATGGCGGTGAAAAGGGTGTCTTCTGGAGTCAGTGTTCTAATGTCACCGTCGGCTGTGACGATGGTCATTTCCACAACTCGCTGACCAAGAAGCCCGAGCCGGCGAGAGAAGTAACTGCTCAGCCCCCCATTCGTGACGTAGCCGGCGACACCGACACCTGGCCCGGTACCAACCGGGAGGGCACCGCCATGCGTCTTGACTGCCTCAACAAGTTCGCGGAAGACCACCCCTGAGCCGACGGTAACAAGCTGGTCGTCACCCGAATGGCCAAACTCGATTTTCTTGAGTTCGATCAGGTCGAGTATCTCAGCATTGTCGTTGGCAATGAGTGCTGTTCCAGAGGCTTCATGGCCACCGCAGACGCAAGCGACAGGCGTTGACGGAGGCAGTGATTTCACGATGGCCGCAATTTCGGCAGCTGACTTTGGGCGATGAATGCGTTTGGCCAGACTTGTGACTGGTTGGGGTTTGCCATCCGCGTCGGGTACGACCCTATTCGCACTGACACTCCAGGCACGTTGAGCAAACCACTCGTCGTTCGACATCGTAATCGGCTTTGGTGGTAAGCCGGTCTGTCCGAAGGCATTCGTTGTGAGAACGTCACCGACGACGATTCCGATTCCACCCGCTCCAGCTGCTTTCATTGCATCTCGGCGAGAGACGTGGTGCTGCTGCTTCTTCATCAAAAGTTTGCTTTCGTCCTGAGGTCGGAAGAGAATGCTCAGAAGGTTCTTTGAGGAGAGCCCCTTAAGGCCACACTTGCCGATGACATGTTCGCAGGTTTTGCAAGTCGGTGCCCGCGTTTTTATAAACATGAGCTTGCTAGTCTAGGCGTTTCGGCTCAGGGAGTCGCCGGAACAGGTGTTTCTGGCTTAGTGGCATCGGTGTCTATTGCTGGTCTCGCTGGGGGCCGCTGCCGCCAGCCGACGGGCTGTGTCCAGGCCTGTTTTTGTTGGCCGGCGTAGGAGGGGTCGGCGTGTCGCTGGTCAGAGGTAACCACGGCACGGACGTAGAGTTCGTTCCCGGTCAGTTTGTACTGCGGGTTGGGGCCAGAAACAGTGGCAAACACCTTGCCAATTTCTGGCGTGTCGCGGTGGTCGCTCCTGTCGGCTTCACCTGGATCGGCGGATGCAGTGTCGGGCTCATTGCGGTACTCAATGGGTGTCCCGATGAACTGCGTGGTGTACGTCACGCCAGGCTTGGAGGCGATTGTAAGGGCGAGCAGGCCTGCGTCTGCATCAAATGAGACGTCGGTAAGCTCAACTCCGCTGGAAGCGTAGAAGTCGCCTGCTTTCATGCTGCGGATGATTGATTCAGGCGTGAGGTAATGACTTCGAACCTGAATCCATCCCCTGCCCGTCCGGCTTTCTGAGCGACCTTTTTTTGGGCTCTCGCCTTTCCCGAGGTAGTGGTGGCTGTCATCAGTGGCGACACCAAACAAGGGGGCAGCCTGCAGTTCTCCGAGCCGGATGGTGTTGGCGATATCCCAAAGTCGCTCAACGGATGGATGATGGTCGTCTCCCTGGTGCCTGACACCTGGGTGTCCGTTGTAGACCTCAAAAAAACGTTCCTGCAGGACCGCAGCAAGGTCTTCGGCCGAGACGCCCCAGCCAAAATTTGGATGATTGAGGTGAACCAGCGTCTCCCGTCCGGTGCGTCTGGCCTGATCCTCCACGGCCCGCAGATTCGCTTCCATCGCTTCACGAATGGTCTTTCCGCCGGAAGGCTGGATGACATCCCGAAGATTGGTTGCATTCATGTGCAGGGGTTTGCCAGCAGCGCGGTCACTGATCTCTTCACCCTGCAGCATGATGAACCTGCCGCGCTCTTCAACGAGAGAGCGAAACTCGTTGAGTGGTTTGAGTCGGACGGCAAAGTCCTCTGTGTCTGGCGTTCCTCTTGTTTCCACCCAGTTGCCACCAAACCGTGCCTGGTATTTCTCCAAGGCAGCAACCTCCGTGCCGCCCCGCTTGATGATTTCGCTGAGTTTCATCCATCGTGTACCAGCACTGAGGACGTTGTGGTCAGACAAGGCGAGAAAATTGTAGCCGTGCGTTCGGTACCACTCCGCGATCATCTCGGGGAAATCGTTGCCGTCACTCCAGAGGCTGTGGGTGTGAATGTTGCCCTTGTAGTAGCGCAGGGGAGGATCGGTGGGAACGGCATCATCTGCGAACCCCTGATGCGCGAGGAGAGAGATAGCGAGGGAGCCAGCGAATACAACAAAGCATCGGAGGTGAGCCCAGCCGCCGTGGCTCGTTTTGTTTTTGAGAGAAAGAATGTTCATGGCCAATGGGGCGATGGTGAGAGGGCGGTGCATGCTGGTAAGAGAGGGCTAGTCAGTTTCATGCGAAACGGCACGGCACATGCGGTGGTCTCGAAAGCTTCGCCTCCCTTTGATACGGAG
>JAQCJP010000100.1 GCA_027592945.1 Planctomycetota bacterium | reverse complement strand
TCTCGTCGTCAGCCGCGGCTATCGGGCCGTCGGCGGCGGGCTTGCCTGGGTTGGCAGGAAAGTGGGGATCGTTCGCTCCGCCGACGAGCAGCGGGAGGACTTTCAGGAGGTGGAGCTTGCGGCCCTCAAGCAGGCTCTCGGCGATTTCGTGCAGCGGCTCGAGGATGCCTGCCGGCGGGATCCCCGGCTGGAGGCGATCTTGGCGCCGCGGCTGACTGCGGCCGATCGGACGCTCTGGTATGCCGATCTCGAGCGGCGGCATGCGGCTCTGCCGCTGGTCTCGGAGGGGTATCGAACGTTTGTCCGCGACGAGCTCGATCGGTTTGCCCGGGAGAATCCCCAGCTTGTGAAGTTCATCGTCACAGGGCTCAACGTCGGAGCGGTCGCCCGGCCGGTGGTGACGCTCGCCTTGCTCGGTGCCGGTGCCGCGGCGGTGCCTGCTGCCGGCGCGGCGGGTGCCGCCGGCGGCCTCTCCGTGCTGATGCACCAGGTGGGTGACTATGTGGTCTGGGCCGCAGCGCCCCTGGTGGGGGAAGGAGCGTTGGGGCTGGCCGTGGCCGGGGTACGGCCGTTGATCGAACGGCTCTTCGCCGGCTGGTCCGCGGAGCGGGGCGAGGTGCTGATTGCCACGCTCCGGGATGTCGTGCTCGGTGATGGTGTCGAGGAGGTCGGCCGGCTGGCGGCGGCGGCCGAGCGGCCCGAACTTGCCAGGCTCCGAGAACTGCTCGGGCAACTCGCCGGGGAGGCGGCGCGATGAGTGATCAGACATCTGCCAACCAGTCGGTGGCGGCCGATGGTGCGGCCTTCGACATGCTTCTTGACGCCCTGGCTCGCTGGGGCGGCTCGCTGGCCGATTGGCCTCCTGCCCGGCGCGTGGCCGCCGAGTGGGATGCGATCGCCCCGCGGCTCGACCGCACGCGCCGCGAGCTCTCGCGGGTTTTGGTGGTGGGGGTGGTCGGCGGGACCGGCACCGGCAAGAGCACGCTCGTCAACGCCTTGGCCGGCAGCGATGTGACCGCCGCTGGCGATGAGTTTCGCCCGACAACCGTCCAGCCCGTGGTGGTCACCGGGCCCGATGTCGACCTCTCCTGGCTGCCGCTGGAAGAGATGGGAGCCCGGGTGAGCCGCAGTGACGCTCCGGCGGTGGCCAACATCGTGCTGGTCGACTGCCCCGATCCCGACACCCAGGCCGACGGGCCGGCGGCCCCTCCGGAAGACCGGCGGGCCAGCGCCACGAACCGCAACCGGGATCTCCTCGAGCAGGTGCTGCCACACTGCGACGTGCTGCTGTTGGTGGCGACTGCCCAGAAGTACCGTTCCTGGATCGTCGCCCGCGAAGTGGCGGCCTTCGCCCCGGGCCGGCCGCTGCTCTTCGTGCAGTCGCACGCCTCCCGTGATCCCGACATTCGCGACGACTGGCGGGCAGAGCTCGAGCGGCAGGGCTTCCTTGTGCCGCGGATCTTTCGGGTCGACGGGGTCGAGGCCGCGGCCCGCAGGGCCGCCGGGATCGAGCCGGACGCCGGCTTTCGCGAACTGCTCACGGCGATCGATGAGGAACTCGTCGGCCGGGCGGCCCGTCGCGTTCGCCGCACCGGCGGACTCGACCTGGCCGCCTGGTTCACCCGCCAGGCCGAAAGCCAACTCGCCGCCTATCGCGAACCGGCCGAAGCGGTTGCCGCGGGGGTTGTCCGCGAGCGAGAGCGGCTGGAGAGAATCCTGGCTGCGGGAGTGACCGAGCGACTCCGGGCTGGCCGGGGAGCCTGGCAGCGGCTGGTGGCCGACGAGGTGATCGACCGCTGGCAGGGCGGTCCCTTCGCGACCTTCCTCCATGCGATTGCCGCGGTGGCCTCCTTCTGGCGGCGGATGCGACCCGGGGGCGGGTTTGTCGGCAAGCTGCTCGCGGGCCAGCCCGCCGATGTGGCCGCCGGGCAGGGGGGCTGGCAGACCATCGAGGAGCTTGGCCTTTCTGCAGCCGAGGTCGAGCAGTCGCGGAGCGTCCTTCGCGGGCTGGCGGGCCGGGCGGCAGTGGCTGAGCCGCTCGTTGGCCGGGCTCGGATCGAGGCGGCGAGCCTGCCGGCCACTGCCGGGGCGGTCGTTGGCCGGGCCGGGAACTGGCTGGCGACCGGGATCGAACAGCTCGTCGCCGTCCGCCGCAGTCGGCTGGGCGGGAGGCTCGTCCACTGGATCTTCGAGCTGCTCTTCTCCGCCCTGCTCGCCTTTGTGCTCATCCGGGCCGGCTGGAGCTTCTTCCACGGCAATCTCTGGGAGGGCCGGCCGGTGTCGGGCATCGGCTTTCTCCAAGAGGCCCTGATCTGGGTCGTCCTCTGGGGCCTGCTGCTCCGCTGGCTGGTGATGCTGCTGATCCGAGCCGGGCTCGATCGGGACATTGCGGCCCTGGTCGCCCGGCTGCCCGAAGCGAAACTCGTCGACCCCCTCTTGGCCGACTTCGCCACGGCCGCCGATCGGGTCGAGCGGTATCTCACCGAGGGAGACCGGCTCGCCGCCGAGGCGGAGACGCTCGCCGCTGCGGCCGCCGATCCTGGCGGCCTGGGGCGGCTGCGGGCCGGCTGAGCCTCAAACGAGCGACGGCCCGGGGGTTTCCCCCCGGGCCGTGCTCACTCGTCGATGTCGGGCAACAGGTTTCGTCCGACCTATCGACCCTCAACTCACTTGGTGGCAACCGTGCGGCTCACCTGGGCGACCGTCGCGGCCGGCGCCTCGATCGACGCCGAGCAGTCGGGGGCCGCACCGCAGGCCGGCTCGCAGCCGCAGGCCGGCTCGCAGCAACCAGCGTCGCAGGCCGGCTCGCAGCAGCTGTCGCAGCAGCTGTGCCGATGGCACCGCTTCTTGGCAGCATGCAAGGCCTTCAGAAGGTCACGAATCGGCGTGCACTTCTTCCGGCACCGGGTGCCACAGCAGGAAGCAGCCCCACAGGCGGGCTCGCAGCAGCCAGCGTCGCAGGCGGGCTCACAGCAGCCAGCGTCGCAGGCGGGCTCGCAGCAGCCAGCGTCGCAGGCCGGCTCACAGCAGCCAGCGTCACAGGCGGGCTCGCAGCAGCTGTCGCAGCAGCCACGGTGCTTCCGCTTGCACTTCTCAAACAGACCCTTCAGACCGCCGAAGAGGTCGTGCTTCTTGCAGCGGCGACCGCCGCAGCAGGAAGACGCACCGCAGGCGGGCTCGCAGCAGCCGGCGTCGCAGGCCGGCTCGCAGCAACCGGCGTCGCAGGCAGGCTCACAGCAGCCAGCGTCGCAGGCGGGCTCACAGCAACCGGCATCACAGCCGGGCTCACAACACGAGGTGCAGCCCTTGCAGCCGAGCATCCGATCAAGGAGCTCGAAACCGAAGGACTGGCTACAAACAGTCACGCCGAGGACCAGCGCGCTGAGAAACATCATACGCTTCATCGAGCCACATCTCCTTTGCTTGTGGATCACCGGTGTGTTCGTCCCGCTCGCGACGCTGTCACCCCGAGGTTGTGATCCACGAACTTTTTTGCGACAGGCCTGTCGAGCCATTCCGTGACTCGAAAATCGCAGGTTACTGCCGCCCCCTGGTTGCCCGACGGGCACGGTGATGCCCCGGGGGACAAGGGGGCTATCGGCGGTGGTGAGGAAGCGGCTTGAGGGTGCTCTCGGTATTTTTCTGAGCTGCCTGAAGCGGTGCGCATGGGGGAAACATTGCCGTGCGAAGGGTTCGTTCCGGCCGTGCGGTGGGCGGCCGCGCTACCCTTTCAGTTTCACGTGCAGGCCACCGTGACCGGCAAGGTTTGCCATCGTGGAAAGCCTCGCTGGAAGGGAGTGCCGGTTGTCCGGCGGGCGGCTGGCTTGGTTGACAGGGTCACCCTGACCGCTAAACTCCGCCGCGGAGTGAAGACGGCCTCGGAGCAGGGGTGATTCGGCAGTTGGTCCCAGGCATGAAACGCTCGCTCCACGACGCCCGCCCTTGTGGCATGACGCTGGCGGAACTGCTCGTCGTGGTGGCGGTGATCGCCGCCCTGGTCGCGTTGCTCCTGCCGGCGGTCCATGCCGCTCGGGAGGCGGCTCGCCGGACCGCCTGCCTGAACAACCTCCGAAACGTCGGCTGCGGCCTCCACGGGCACCTCCTGGCCAAGCGGCGGTTTCCGATCGGCTGCCTGGAATGGCGGGCCGGCTGGAAGCCTGCCCCAGCCCGCTGCCTGGCCTGGTCGGCGGCGATCCTCCCCTGGCTCGAGGAGCAGCCGCTCCACGAGCAGATCGATTTCGACCGGTCGTTCGCCGATCCGGCCAATGCCGCGGCTGCGGCCACTCGCGTGGCGATCTATCTCTGCCCGTCGGCTGACCGGAGCGGCGGGCCCGATTGGATGGGCCGTACCGATTACGGAGGTCTGACCGGCGAGCGGATCACCTCCCCCAACAATCCCGAAAAGGGTGTGCTGATCCACGATCGAGCCTTCGCCGAGCGGGAAATCAGCGACGGGCTCTCCAAGACGATCTTCGTCGCCGAGTGCAGCCGCGGGCCCTGGCCCGACGGCCAGTGGATCAACGGCCGCAACCTCTTCGATCAGGCCTATGCCATCAACTGGCCGACCTGGGAGGACGAGATTCGCAGCCGTCACGACGGCGGGGCCCAGGCCCTCTTCGGCGACGGTGCCGTCAGGATGCTCAGCGAGACGACCGACCTGCAGGTGCTCGCGGCCGCCTGCACGCGGAACGGACAGGAAGCAGCCGCGATCCCGGGAGCGACGCCGTGAAGACGCACCTCACTCCAGCCGTCGCGGTCATCGTCATGGTCCTCCGCTCGCTGCCGGCAGCGGGGGTCGTCGTTGACTTCGAAGACCTGACGGTGCCGCCAGCCGGCTACTTCAATGGCGATCCCGGCAGCCTCTCCCCCGGCGACGAGGTCACCCAGCCGTGGACCAGCGGCGGGGCGGCCTTTGCCAACACCTACGGCATCGATGCCGACTTCGTGTTTCCCTACTGGTCGGGCTTCGCCTACTCCGACGTCGTCGACACGACGACCAACACCTTTGAAAACCAGTACGCCGCCTATCCGGGAAGCGGCTATCAGTCGGCGACCTACGCCGTCGCCTTCGACGATGCGGCGGCGATCACGCTCCCCTCGCCATCCACCGTGTCGGGCTTCCGGATCGCCAACACGACCTACGGCTATCTCACGATGCAGGACGGCGACATCTACGGGTTCACCCAGCCGCTGTCTGCGGGCGGCTGGTTTCTGGTCACGGCGACCGGCAGCCTGGGGGGCACGAGCACCGGCTCGGCGGAGTTTTACCTGGCCGACCTGCGGGGCGACTCACCGCCGGGCCTGGTGGCCGACTGGGGGTGGTTTGATCTCTCCGGCCTCGGCACGGTCGATGCGGTGAGCTTCGCCTTCACGGGCTCCGACGTCGGTCCATTCGGTCTCAATACGCCGGCCTACTTCGCCCTGGACGACTTCACCTATTCGGCCACCGTTCCGGAGCCGGGCACTTGGGCGGTCTGCGCCGCCGCGGCCGTGGCGGGCCTGACTGGGTGGCGAATCCGCAGGCGGATCGCTTGCTAGGATTGGGGTCTCCGGCGGCCTCTCCATTCCCGGCCGCGGCTCCTCGCCACTGCCCATGCTCCTGCTCATCGACAACTACGACTCGTTCACCTGGAACCTCGTCCAGCGGTTCGGGGAGATCGCCCCTGATCTCCCGGTCGAGGTGCACCGCAACGACTGCATCACCGGTGACGAGATCGCCGCCAAGTCGCCCAGCCACCTGGTGATCTCGCCCGGTCCCTGCACGCCCGATGAGGCGGGCATCTCCTGCGACGTCGTGCGGCGGTTTGCCGGGCGGATGCCGATCCTTGGCGTCTGCCTGGGACACCAGGCGATCGGGCAGGTCTTCGGTGGGCGGATCGTGCGGGCCGGTCGGCTGATGCACGGCAAGGTCGACTCGATCGAGCACGCCGGCGGCGGGCTCTTCGCCGGCCTCCCCGCCGGGCCCTTCGAGGCGACCCGCTATCACAGCCTCGTGATCGATCCCCCCTCGCTGTCCCGCGACTTCGAGGTCGATGCCTGGTCGACAACGCCCGCCGGGGAGCGAGAGATCATGGCGATCCGCCATCGTTCGCTGCCTGTCTATGGCCTCCAGTTCCACCCGGAGAGCTTCCTCTCGCCGGTCGGCTACGACCTCCTGAAGGCCTTCCTTGCCACCAGCACCGTCGCGGCCTGACGGCCCTCTGCGATCGCCCCGCCCGGAAGCCCCCCGATGATCGAACTTGCCGAGGCGATCGCGCTGGTTGAGGCCACGGCCCGTCCGCTGCCTCCTCGGCGGCAGCGGCTGCTCGACGCCTGCGGCCGCCGGCTGGCCGAGCCGGGGGTGGCCGATGCCGACTCGCCCCCCTGGGATCGGGCGATGATGGACGGCTTCGCCGTCTGCGACGCCGACTTCGCCGGTGATCCGCCACCCGGCCGCGTGGCGCTCGACGTGATCGTCGATCTGGCCGCCGGTGACGTCGCGGGGCTCTCGATCCACCCCGGAACGGCCGCTCGGATCATGACCGGCGCTCCGCTGCCACCCGGGGCCGACGCCGTGGTGCCGATCGAGCGGGCATTGGACGGAACGGCCTCGGCCCACGGCGGCAGCTGCGTGGTCTTGCAGGAAGCAGCCTACCGGCCCGGCCAGCACGTCGCCCGCCAGGGGACAGCCTTCCGCGCGGGGGCGGCCGTGCTGCCAGCCGGGGCCCGGCTCGACCCGGCGGCCGTCGGCCTTGCCGCCGAGGCGGGGGCCACGCATGTGGTCGCCGAGCCGCGGGTCCGGGTGGCGATCCTCACGACCGGCAGCGAACTGGTGCCGTTTCAGGAGCAGCCTGCGCACGGCCAGACTCGCAACTCAAACGGCCCGCTCCTCGCTGCGGCCGTGCAGTCGCTGGCGGCCGAGCCGATCCCGCTGGGGATCGCTGCTGACCGCCCCGAGGCGATCCGGGCGGCGATCGCCCAAGGCCTGGCGGCCGACGTGCTGGTGCTCTCCGGCGGCGTCTCGACGGGCGACCTCGACCTCGTGCCGGGGACGCTCGCCGCCTGCGGCGTCGAGCAGGTCTTTCACAAGGTCAAGCTCAAGCCGGGCAAGCCGGTCTGGTTCGGGATCCTCCGCCGGCCCGCCGCAGGCCCCACGCTTGTCTTTGGGCTGCCGGGCAACCCGGCGAGCAGCCTCGTCTGTTTCGAGCTCTTTGTGCGGCCGGCGATCCAGATCCTTGCTGGCCGTTCTCCGGAGGACTGGCACCTGCCGCGGGAGCGGGCGGTCTTGGTGGCGGCCGCCAAGGCGGCGGCTGATCGCCCGGTCTTTCTGCCCTGCCGGCTGCGGCAGTCGGGGGCGGTGCTCGAGGCCGAGCCGCTGCCCTGGACCGGTTCCGCGGATCTGTTGGGCATGGCGGCGGGGTCGGTGATCGCCGGTGCCGTACCCGGGTTGATCGCGCTGCCGGCGGGTGCCGGCCGCGTCGAGGCCGGCAGCGAGGTCGAGGTGGTGGTACGGGGTTGAGGGCCGCGCTCCAATACCCGGAACACGGGTTCGCGAGGTGAGCCCTGCCTAGCCGGCAACGAGCCCAAGGTCGCGGAGCTTGGCGAGGCACTCGTCTCGCTCGCGGCAGCGTTCCAGGTCACGCCAGGAGGGGTCTTGGGCGGCGAGAAAATCCTCCTCGCTGGCCGGTGTCCGGCCGGCGGCCGTCAGCCGCCGGATCACCTCGCGGTCGAGGCGGGTCAGCCGAACCGCTTCCATCCGGTAGTCGAGGAAAGCCTCCCAGACGAGCGGAAAGAGCGGAGCGACGATGTCCTGGCCGATCGTCTCAGCGTAGCGGCGAATCTCGAGTTGGGCGTGGGCGTCCATCCGCAGGGCGAGGAAGTGGAGCAGGTTGTGGAGGTCGATCTTCCAGTAGGCCTCGGTGTAGGTGGAGAGAGGCAGGTCCTTACGGGCCTGTTCCCGGGCGATGCCGGCGGCGAGGCGTTCCTCGTAGATCCGGCGGGCCAGGGCCTGGAGTTCCTGCTCGGCAGCGGTGTGGCGATGGCCGAGCTTGGCCGGCAGGGGCTCCCCCGAGCCCTGACGGTTGGAGGAGGCCTGCGTCCGCCACTCATCGTCGTGGGTGCTCTGCATGGCGTCGATCGCCAGCGAGTAGCGGGTGGAGTATTCGTTGACGCTGGCCGAGCGATGGCGGATCCACTGCCGCCAGCAGTCCATCGGCACCCGGACGACGAACTTCAGGTCCGCCATCTCGAAGGGCGTTGTATGCGCGTGCCGGAGCAGGTAGCGGATCAGCTGCCGGTCGTCGCTGACCTTGCGGGTGCCGGCGCCGTAGCTGACGCGGGCGGCCTGCACCACGCTACTGTCATCCCCCATGCAGTCAACGAGGGCGACGAAGCCGTCGTCGAGGACGGGGAACTTCCGCCAGCGGAGCGATTCGAGGAGGGCGGCCCGATCGGCGTCGGCTGGAGGTGAAGGAGCGGTCATGCGGCGGATCCCGGGGGCAACGAATCGCCCACAGGATGCGGCAGCGGCCCCGCGTGGTCAATCCTTGCCCAGGAGTTCCTGGAGCAGCGTGGCCAACTGGCGGGCGTCGTCGGACTCTCGCACGCGGTCGATCCGCGACTGGGGCACGCCGAGCTTTTCGAGCGCCGTGGCGACGTTGTCCCAGAGCTTGGCTCGCTTCTTCCCCTCGGCGAGGTAGAGGTCGGTCACCTTCTCGCCGAGCCGCTGGAGCAGGACGGTATCGAGGTTGTCGTAGTACCGCTTGACGATCGACTGCTGGTGCCGGGTCAGCTGCTGGGCCATGGCCGAAAATGCTCCTCTGGGGCGGGCGGCCGGCCGGCTGGCCGGACCTCGCCCGTGCGGCTACAGTATCGGCTTCGGTCCGTCGTTTGGTCGAGAGATTCCCATGCCCACGATCACGTTCACCAGCGAAAAGAAGGAAATCCAGGTCCCGGCCGGGGCGAATTTGCGGAAGGAAGCCCTGCGGGCGGGGGTGCAGCTCTACCCGGGCGTGCACAAGTTTCTCAACTGCCACGGGTTGGGACAGTGCGGCAGTTGCCGGGTGCTGATCACCAAAGGCATGGAAAACACAAGCAAAAAGGGCTTTCTCGAGTCGGGCCGGCTGGCGGTCTCGCTGGCCTACATCGGCAACGAAGACACGATGCGGCTCGCCTGCCAGACGAAGGTCAACGGCGACATCACCGTCGAGACCAAGCCACCGCTGAACCTCTACGGCGAGAACTTCTTCAGCTGAGCCGGGGCTCGTTGAGAAGAGGCTGGTTTTGCCGAACGTGCCGCCGTCCGGTCGGGTTGAAGTAACCGGCGGTCCGACTACCGGCGTCCAAGTGTCCGCGATTTTTGGGTGGTGATGGCGGATTGGACCTTGTGGTGGTGGACGGTTGCCCTGGCTTCCGGGGGCGGGGATGGCCCAACGCCCCGCCGTCCCCACGGCTCGCGCTGGGGGGCTTTTATGGGGGGCTTCTCGGTGGAGTAGGCTTTCGGGGATGAAGGAAGTGATCGCCGTTGTGAAGCCGTTTTTGGCCGAGCGGGTGCTCGAGGCCCTCAGGCGGGCCCCGCTGGAGGCCTGCACCGTCCGCGAGGTCAAGGGCTTCGGCCGGCAGAAGAGCTATCTCGACCAGTACGGGGAGAGCGAATACTCGCAGGCCTTCCTCCCCAAGGTCGAGATCCAGCTCTGGGTTGACGATGCCCGGGTGGCCGAGGTGGTCGAGCGGATCACCGCGGTCGCCCGAACCGGGCGGATGGGCGATGGCAAGATCTTCGTCCTGCCAACCGTCGCAGATGTCCCCTGGCCAGCCGCCGACTGACGCCCCGAACTTTTCCCGCCGAATGCCCTCTCTCCGGCGGGTCTGCCGAGGTGCGGTAGAGCCAAACCCCCGTTCCTGGGTAGACTCTCGAGCTCGATTCCGGGCTCCTTACAACCCACACAACCCGCAGGGTTTTCCATGTCGCGCTCCAGGCGGATTTCCAAACCGATCGGTCGTGCGGTCGGCTTTCGTTTGCTGTTGGCAGTCGTGCTGACGACCAGCCAGGCGATCGGAGCCGACCTCGAATCGCTGGCGAGCGATCCGCTGGGCACGCCGACCCCCTTTGAGCCGATGACCACGGGCCGGATCGCGGCCCGAACCGCACGCCTGCGGACGGCGATCGCACCCCTCCGTCAGCTGCTCAACCGCAGCCGCAGCGGCCCCGGCTGGCGGACATATCTCGACTGGGACGCGCTCGTCGCCCAGGCCCAGGCCGACGAGCCCGACTTCGACACCCTCGCCAAGCTCTACCGCAGGCTCGACGCAGGCGAAAACGGCCTCCAGTTGCCGGAGTTTGCGGGCGTCCGCCGTGCCGTCGGAGCCCTGCTCGAGGCAGTCGGCACCGCCCGCAATCCCGAGGCCGACGCGGTCTACGAGAAGCGGCTCGAGCGGCTCGCCGGGGCGGTTGCCGCGGCCGCCTCCTCCGGCACTCCCGAGCCGCTCGACTCGGTCGGCCCGATCCTGGCCCGCCTCG
The DNA here is from genome assembly GCA_027592945.1 of Planctomycetota bacterium. GTDB lineage: Bacteria > Planctomycetota > Planctomycetia > Pirellulales > UBA1268 > QWPN01. The sequence goes on along the minus strand of JAQCJP010000100.1, from coordinate 1,814 downwards.
AGGAATCGGGCCAGGGAGCCGGCATCGTCAGCCGGCTGCGGCAGGCCTTTGGCCAGCCCAACCTTCTGCTCGAGGTCGACGAACGGCTGCTCTCCCGGGCAGTGAATCGCCTGGTTGACGAGGTGGCCCCGGTCAACGACGTGCTGCTCGGCACCCGGGTGCGGGGCACCGGTCGCACGACCGGCTTTGTCACCCTCGACTTCCGTCCCGACCCCGAGCGGGCCGTGTTCGATCTGCGGCTCGACGCCACCAACCGCTCCCGGACCCGCGGTGGCAAGGGGCCGGTCACGGTCTACACGCTGGGCACGACCTCGATCGACGCCTTCAGGCGGGTGTTGATCGATGAACAGGGCCTGACGGCCATGCCGGTCGCGGCCCAGGTCTCGGTCGACACGAAGACGACCGGCATCGGCATCAACAAGCGGTTCGGCAAGCGGCTGATCCACCGGATCGCCAGCCGCAAGGTGGCGGAGATGAAGCCCCGGGCCGAGGCGATCTCCGAGCGGCGGGCTCGCGACCGGGTCCGCCGGCAGTTCGAAGCCGAGACGGCCGAACCGATCGCCCAGGCCTCCCGAGACTACCAGACGAAGTTCCGCCAGCGGCTCAAGAGCCGCGGCTGGTATCCGGAGATGCTCCATCTCAATACCGATGACTCGCGGATGTATGTCACCGCCCGCAAGGCCCTGCCTGACCAGGTTGCCGCCTTCAGCCAGCCGCCGGCCGTCGATGGTGACGCCGTGCTCGGGGGGCGGCTCCACCAGTCGTTCTTCAACAACCTCGCTGAGCAGGAACTGGCCGGCCGCACGCTCACCAAGGAGGAACTCGAGGAGCAAATGGAGAAGGCAGGCCGGGAGATGCCGGCAGCCCTCGAGAGCGACGCCGACCAGCCACCCTGGAGCATCACCTTCGCCAAGCGGAAGCCGGTCGAGTTGACCGTCGGCGAGGGCACGTTGAAGATGACCGTCCGTGGCAGCCGCTACACCTCGGGCGACCGGGAGTTCGACGCGATGGACGTCTGGGCCACCTACCGGATCGATTCGGAGGGGGGCCGAATCCGGCTGGTCCGAGATGGCGACGTCGAGATCTATCCGCCCGGCTTCGTGCCGGGCGGCGGCGAGAAGCTCTCGGTTCAGGAAACCTCCCTCCGGGGCATCCTCCAGAAGCGGTTCAACAAGGTCTTCGACGAGGTCGTCGAGATCGAGCCGCTCGAACTGCCCGGCGAACTCGAATCGGCCGGGCCGCTGCCGATCGAGCAGCTCGTGGCCCGCAAGGACGGCTGGGTTGTGGCCGGTTGGCGAGAGCCCGACCGACCGCTCTCCGAGACGGTCCAGCGGGAGGAGCCGGTCGTCCACGGCGGGGTAATCTTCGAGTCGGCCGCAACCGACTCGGCCGCGGCCGACAGCGTGGTGCTCGCCCGGCCATGACCGCCGCCGAACTCCAGCGGGCGATCGAGATGGCCTTGGCGGGCGAGTGGGACGAGGCCCACGAGCTCGTCCAGGCCGACGAGTCCGACCCGACTGCCTGCTGGATCCACGCGGTGCTCCACAAGATCGAGGGCGACCCCGGCAACGCCCGCTACTGGTACCGCCGCGCCGGCCGGCTCGACGCCGTCGATCGTGAGCCGACCGAGGAGCTCGCCGCGATCCGCGACTCGCTGCAGGGCTAACCAGCCTTCTCGCCAGCTCGGGGCGGGCCCGTGCCATCTCGCCGGACGCTCGCTGCGGGCATCCATGCCCTCCGCTCGCTCGATGCTGGCTCGCTCTCGGCATCCTGCCTTCGCTCGCCAGCAACGCCGGCTCCGCGGCACGGGCCCA
>JAQCJP010000099.1 GCA_027592945.1 Planctomycetota bacterium | reverse complement strand
CGAGATCACCATGTGTGACGGTGTGCGGCCACGCACATCACAACCTTCAGACGAAGATCACAACGACGCAACCCGCCTCGACGACTAGTCGTCCTCGTCGTCGTCCCAGTCCTCGTCGTCGTCTTCCTCTTCCCAGTCTTCGTCTTCCTCTTCGAAGTCGTCGCCCTCTTCCTCATCCTCGTCGTCTTCGTCTTCGTCTTCGTCGTCGACTTCCTCCCACTCCTCGCCGTCTTCTTCCTCTTCCTCCTCGGACTCGTCGTCGTCTTCGTACTCTTCATCGTCGTCATCTTCGAAGTCGTCGTCTTCGTCCTCGAAGTCGTCGTCGTCTTCGTCGTCGTCGACCCGAGCAAGCACACCCACTCGGGCGTTTCGGACCTCCAGGGCGCCGGAGGCCCCTGCTCCTTCAAAGAGATCCTCGGCGGCAAGGAGCTCAGGAAGTTCGCTCCAGGTGAACACCTCCGCGGTCGAAACGCTCTCATCGCCCCGGCCACGCTCAGCAATCGTCACGGCAAAACCTCCAGGAGTCTTCTCGAAGACCATCGTAATACGGAACCCTCGTTGTGGAACCTTTTTCGGGACTGTCTGTCCCGAACGCTGTCGACCAAAACCAATACCCGATGGCGGATGCATCGTCCAATCCACCGGATTGAAAAATCGGTTGGCAGGCCGCCTCGGCCAAAAGTGTGGCGGCTCTCCCGCCGGCTTGCAAGCGGTCGGCAGGCCGGTTTCAAGGCTCGTCGGCGGCTTCCTCCGCAGGCGGGCCGGCCAGGGTCTCGATCGGAGGCAGATCCTCGATTTTCGCCAGCCCGAAGACGGCCAAGAAACGGCGGGTGGTGACGTAGACGTTGGGGCGGCCCAGCTCCTCTGCCCGGCCGCCGATGGCCACGAGATCCCGCTCGAGCAGTTGACGGAGCATCTCCTCGCTCCCGACCCCCCGGATCGATTCGATCTCCGCCCGGGTGACAGGCTGCCGATAGGCCACGATGGCCAGCGTCTCGAGCCCTGCCGTCGAGATTCTGGCGGCCGTGGGGTGCTCCTGGAGACGGCGAATCCACGGGCCGAAGGCGGCCCTGGAGAGCAGCTGGAAGCCGCCGGCGATCTGTTCCACCCGGATCGCCGACCCGGAGGCGTCTTGGAGCCGCCGCAGTTCCCGCAGCAGGGTGCGGGCCCGGGTTCCATCGGGAAGCCGGGCCAGCTTGGCCAGCCGTCGGGTCGAGAGTGGTTCCCGGGCGAGAAACATCGCGGCCTCCAGCCGGGCGAGTTCCTCCGAACGGGGATGCTCGCCGACGGGTTGTTTCGGGCCCACGACAGCCGGTGGAGCCAGCAGCCAGTCGGTGCGACGACGTGGCCGCGCCAGGCCTGGATCGATCAGGGCCGGATGACTCGAAAAACCGACAGCCGCCAGGCAATGGCGGAGCGTGCCTCGGGCTGACCGTCCGGGAATCATCGCGTCTTCCAGAGCGAAGGTACCGACAGGCAGTGGACAGCCCCCGGTCGAACGAGTCTCACTATCGGCTGCCGCTGCCCGCCGCGTCTGCGCGGGCAGCCAAACGCCCCCGCCAGGCGTCGACCTGCCGCTCGAGCCCCACCATCGCTTCGGCAGGGCTCGCAGCGGCCGCGTGAAAGACCCGCTGCAACTGGCCGGCAGCGTCGATCGCCACGCGACAGGAGGCGACGTGCATCCCGGGCACGCCCTCGAGCGGACGGGTCTCAATCTCCGCAGCACCCAAAGCCGCCAGCCGGGCACGCGCCGTGGGCGACTGCCCGGCCGTTGCATCAGCCCCGGTCGACGCAACTCGCTGAGGCGGCGGTGACGTCACGGGCGTCACCTGCTCGGCCGCCCGGGCCGGCGCAGCGGCCGACTCCGTCGACAGCCGGCTGGTCCATTCATCCCAGCCGACCTGATCACAGACGGCTGCTCGGGCCGCCGACCAGACCTCGGTGGGCACGTGGTGCGAGAACATCGCGAGCGCCGGCACGACGATCATGCAGACAAACAGCAGGCAGGTTCGAGCCTTCATCGCCCACCCGGCCACGCTGGCCGGGCTCCGTCATCGGGGGCCGCAGAGGCTAGCGACCTGCCGAGCACCGGGCAATCCGGAATCCGGCCCGGGAAGGCCTCGCGGAAGGGCCCTTTAGCCCGCCTCTGGCGTCTCAGGGGCCCTGACGACAACCGGCCGCTCCGCCGGGGGCTTGCCGAGGCTCTCGGGCTCGAAGTGGGGCACGCCGGCGGCCACTGTGACCGGCATGCGAAGCCGTCCCTGCATCACCAGGCCCCGGACGAGCTGGGCTGCGAGCATTTTCTGAAGCCGCGTCCGGACCGCATCGACGCCGATCCGACCGGGCTCCACGTCGGTCACCGTGACCAGATGGACCCCGAAGCGGGTCACAAACGGCTGGGAGACCCCGCCCTTGGCCAGGTCGTAGGCCTGGCTCGAAAAGGTATCGAGCATCGGACCGTCACGACTGATCCAGCCGAGGTCGCCTCCGCGGCGGCGGCTCGGACCGGCCGAATGCTGCCGCGCGGCCTCGGCGAAGGAGATCCGGCCCTGGATGATTTGCCGCCGCAGCCCGGCAGCCTGGCCGAGCAGGCCCTCCACGCCACCGTCGGCGCGGCTGCTGTCGGGCCGGAGGATAATCTGGCTGACCCGCAGTTTGGTGCCGTCGAGCTGCCGGCGATTTTTCTCAAATGCATCCGCCACGAGGTCGCTGGTGATGCGGGGCTTGACGAACTTGTCGAGCCGAATCTCCAGCGCCACCTGCCCCCTGACATCCTCGACCGTCCGGCCGGTCCGGGCGAGGAAGATGTCGAAGTCGCCTTCGCGGCCGACGACCTGATCGCGGAGCCTCGAGACGCCCTCCTCCACCTCGTCCCTGGTGGCCTTGATACCCGCCTGGTCGAGGATCGAGAGCAGCACCCGCTCGTCGATCAGTTGCTCGAGCACGGCCGCCTCGGCCCGCTGCCGCTGCTCGCCCGGCGGCATGCTCGCCATGCCCAGCCGCTGCATGACCGCCGTCACCTCGCCTCGACTGATCGGCCGCTCACCGCAGCGGGCGACAATCTGCTCGTCGGCAGACCGATCAGGCCCGGCCTGGTTTCCGGAGGCGACGCCGCTGAGAGCGGCAAGCCCGATCAGGATGAGCAGCCGCCTGCACCCAGCCCGCCAGAGGGCACGCCTTTTCTGCCACGCTCGATGCCGCATGGAATCGCCTTTCCGACGGAAGGAAACCGTCCGATCTCGGGGCCGCCCGCAGCCGAGAGTAGCGTACGGCCGCCCTCGATAGAAGGCGTCTCGAGTCTCTCGGGGCCCTCCCGCCGATCAAGTTGGCGGCTCCGACCGAACCAGGCACAATCGAGCCGGGCAGACTGGACCTGCTGGATGGACCTGCTGGCGGGCCCTGCCACCAGGCTCGTCGTCCGCCTCCTCGAACAGTTCATCGGCCATGCCCCGGATTGCCATCAGCCTCTGCGGTGAGGGACGCGGTCATGCCACGCGGATAAGTACCCTCATCGAGCGGCTCGAGTCCGATCACGAGATGCTCGTCTACACCTCGGCCGATGCGGTGGCTTTCCTCAGGAGCCAGCTCGCCGGGCACCCGCGGGTCCGGCTCGAGGAGATTCCGGGCGTCGTCTTCCAGTACACCGGCGGACGGCTCGACGTGATGCGGTCGATCGCGGTCGGCCTCGACTACCAGGCCCGGCAGCTGGGGCCGCTCGTCGACCGGATGATCGGCGACCTCGATGCTTTCTCCGCCGATCTGGCGATCACCGACTTCGAGCCGGCCCTGCCCCGGGCCGCCGGCCGGCTCGGCATCCCGCTGATCAGCATCGATCACCAGCACTTCCTGCTCGCCTACGACCTCGATACCTTGCCGTGGTCGCTGCAGTGGAACGCCTGGTTCATGAGCCACGCGGTCTGGATGTACGTCACCGAGGCCGCCGACACGGTCGTCTCCGCCTTCTTTCGGCCCCCGCTGCGACGCGGCTGGGAGCATGTCGTTCAGGTGGGCCCGCTCCTCCGCCGGGAGATTCTCACGGCCCGGCCCCGCGACGAGGGCTTCGTGCTCTCCTACCTCCGCCGCCACACGCCCTTCTCGGCGGTGGAATCCTTGGCCGACTGCGGCCTGCCCGTCCGCATCTACGGACTCGGCGAGCGGGAGCCCGTCGGCACGATCTCGTTTCACGCGATCGATGAGCAGCGGTTCGTCGAGGATCTGGCCGGCTGCCGCTGCCTGGTCTCGGCGGCCGGCAACCAGCTCATTGGCGAGGCCCTTCCCCTCGGCAAGCCGATGCTTGTGCTGCCGGAGCAGGCCCATTCCGAACAGCTGATGAACAGCCACTTTCTCGCCTCGATGGGCTGCGGCGAGTTCCACCTGCTCGAAGACATCTCCCCGCAACGCGTCCAGGCATTCCTGGGCCGGCTCGAGTCCTTCCACCCGGCACTCGCGTCCGTCCGGGGCCGCATGGACGGCACCGATGATGTCCTGCGGGTCATCGACCACCGGCTCGCCCAGCGGGCCCGGACGGTCGCGAGTGCCGAATGAACGTCAGCGGTCGGACAGCAGCCTCACGATCGCCGGAAGCATCGCCCGCAGCGCTCGTGCTCGGTGGCTGATGACGGCCTTCACCGCTGCCGGCAGTTCCCCGAAGGTCCGATGGTATTCGGGCACGATGAAGAGTGGGTCGTAGCCGAATCCGCCGGCACCGGCCGGCTGCTGGGCAATCAGACCGCAGCAGATCCCCTCGGCGACCGCCACCACCCGGCCGGCAGGATCCGCCAGCGCCGCATGGCAGGCGTAGTGGGCGGCCCGCCCGCTGCCGCGGTGTCCGGCCAGCCGTTCAAGGAGGAGCGCGTTGTTGCGAGCATCGGTCGCCTCGCGGGGCTCGCCCGTGCGGGGCTCCGCGAAGCGGGCCGAGTAGATTCCCGGAGCCCCATCGAGGGCGGGAACGACCAGCCCGCTGTCCTCCGCCAAGATCCAGCGTGACAGGGCCCGTGCCTGGCCGGTGGCCTTGAGCGCCGCGTTCTCGGCAAAACTCGCCCCGGTCTCCTCGACAACCACAGCCCCGGGCTGCTCCGCCAGCGACTGGCAGCCGATCCGGAAGCCGGCCAGCAGATCGACAAGTTCCCGCACCTTGCCGGCGTTGGTGGTGCCGAGGACGAGCGAAGGGAGCATCGAACTTCTTCCAGACTCAGCGGCCGGCGGGGCGACGCGGCACATCGATCGGCTTGGGCTGCAGATCGAGCATGATCCCGTCGAACGACCGCGGCAAGACCTGCCCGCGAGCGAGAGCCGCCTGATCGGGCCCGAGCGCCGCCACGATCCGGCTGATTTCCGGGTGGGGTGTCGGGCGGCCGTCCTGCCCCGGCACGGCCAACTGATCGATGCTTCCCACGCAGACGATGCTCGAGTCGCGATCGTGAAACTCCCAGGCCTGCCAGCCCGCCTGCCGCAGGGCTACGGTGAGTCGATGCGCCTTGTGGGCCGCCTCGACCAGCCGGCTCTCCGTCTCGACGCCACGGAGCTTGGGATCCTTCCAGCCGCTCCCCTTGAGGGCCGTGAGGAAACTTGTGACATCGACCAGGCCGCCCGACTCGGGCTCGGCCGTCCCGCCGCCGGCGGTGTCGAAGCTGCCGGCACCCGTGAAGGTGGCCACCCGCACCGTGTAGCGGCCCGGGCAATCGAGCAGGCCATGACTGACGTCGTCGTTCATCGCCAAGACAAACGCATCGACCTCCTGCCGCGTGAAGTAGTCGTCGGGCAGGAGCGGATTGGGGATCAGCATCGCCGCGTGCATCGGAGGGCGAGCGGCGGCGTCGCGGGCATGCTGACGATTGGCCTGCAGGAAGTCGGCCACGAGCCGGCTCTTGGCACCGGGGCCGCCGAGGGCCTCGGGACGCAGGCCCTTGACCGTCTGCAGGGTCTTCTGGCCTCGGGGGTCCTCGAACGAGGCAAAGTCTCCGATCAAGACGGCAACTTCAATGACTCGGCCGGCATTGGCATACCGCATCCGCTTGGGTGTGCCGTCGGGGTTGAGCCCCATCCCCCGCTGCTCGCCCGTGAAATCGAAGGCCTTCTCGTGGGTATAGGCCTCCAGTTTGTGGCGGCCGCGGAGTTCGTGAACGAGGCGGCGGGCATCGTCGCGGGCTGCCGGCCCGCGAAACGTCGTCGCCAAAACGAGCCAGGGGCCGTCCTTCTCGGCCAGCGGAAACATCGCCTGCGGGTCGATCTCCGCACGTGAAAACCAGGATGTCGGAAGCCAGCCCTGAGCAGGCGCCACGGTGGCCGAGATGAGAGCCCCTCCAAGGGCAAGCACCGGCAACGCGGACACGCGGAACTGGGCGGAAACGAACACGGCGACGACTCCTGACGAGAGGGAGGCGAGGAAGTTCTGGATCCGGCGACCGCTCACCGGGCGGCGGACGCTAGCAGCCTGGCCGCCGGGATGCCAGACTGATTGGACTTCCGGCAAACGACGCGGCGGGCGGTGTCCAGATCGGCCTGGCAGTCTGCAGAAACAGGGCGAGGGAGGGCGGCCGCCACCCGCCGGCACCCGGGCCACACCACCCCGGACGAACCGAGGAGAGACGGTCATGAAGCGATTCTCACCAGGCCGGCCGCGGCTGTTTGTGATCGGGGTGGTTGCCGCCTGGCTGGCGATGCTGGCGGTTCCGCCCTGGTTGCTCGGACAGTGGCGGGCCGGCCGCCTGGCCGAACTTTCCGACCCAGCGGTGCAGGCGGAATGGGACACCTTCCGCGAGGCGATGCGGCGGGAATCAGACCGCTCCGGGCCGGTTCAGCGGAAGGTGCCCAAGAGCCCTGAGCCCCCGGAACGGGTCTGGCTGCGGGATTATTTCGCCCTGGCCGTTGCGACCTGGGTGATCCTGGTGGGCGTGCTGGGAGGCTTTCTGGCCCTGCTTGTCCTCGGCATCACGAAGCCGGCTGCTACCGGCCGAGAAGCAGCCGCGCCGTGAGGGCCACGACCAGAAACAGGACGAGTGTGATGCCCAGGACACCGACGAACGAACTCACGAATCTTCTCCCGAAACCGAGGGCGGCCTGCCGCCGTGCGGCGACGACCTTCGGCGGGATCGTAGACAGCCGCCCTGGGCGACACAAGGCAACTCGCTCACGGCCTCAACGGGTTCGGAAGGTGTCTTCCGATACGATCATCCGGGCGGCCCGGCCCAGTTCATCCCGCGTCCGTCGCTGCCCGACGCTGTGCCAGGGCGAGACATCGGCCAACTCGGGCATGATCTCCAGGATCTGATCGACGAGCATGCCGCAGAGCCGCTGAATCGAAGGCTCTCCGGACCGCTCTTTGATCGCGGCGGCCGTCTTCATGAGCTTCACCATTCGTGACCGCTCGAGCACCGGTCCCGAGAGTTGGCCGTCGCCCTCGACAAGCAGTTCGGCAATCGGCACTTCCAGCACCTCCTGCCAGCGGAGCAGGTCTGAGAGCCGCAGGTCGCAGTCGGCTTGCTCCTGCCGGCGGACCAGCGGCAGCGGGAGGCCGAGCCGGCGGGCGACATTTCGCAGGGTGACACGCTGCTGCTGCCGCACCTCGGCGATGCGGTGCAAGACGACCTCCTTGCTCCGGTTCACACCGGCGGCCTCGTCGGCAGCCCGACTGGCATCGGAGTAGTCGCTATCAGCGACGGCTGCCGGATCCCCGAAGGAACCGTCGAAATCATCGAAGTCGTCGCGGCAATCCCGATCGCAATCCACGGTGGCCATGCTCGCTGCCTCCTCTGCCCTACCCAAAGTCTGGGCTGCGTCCCCAGCGCACTCGGCGCGCACGATGCCCGCCGAGGCATGGATGGGAAACGCGAACCGAAGACTCGATGACGAATCGCGTGATGGCCTGTCGCCGCGGGTGACGCCTTGCCGGATCACCCGTTGCTTCAAGCCTACGAGCCGCGTCCAGCCGAACCCGAAAAGACGGCCTTTCGCCCGTGATTTTCGAATGCGACGGTCTGTCACGGCTAGCAGGGAATACGGAGCCGGCAGACAGATCGTTCGCGCCAGGGCAAGAAAATTCTCGCGCCCCTCGGGACGTGGGCCTGATAGCCTAAAAACACGTTGCGATCCGCCATGCTGCATGCCGATTGAGCCGCCTGCACCCCATGACCGACCCGTCCCGATCCGACCCACCGCCCGCCCTCGGTGGCCGACCAGCAGTCGCCTCCGGAGTGCCGGCTGCTGGTTTCTGGGCGACGTTGCCCCTGGAAGTCGTCACCGCCACCGGAGGCGACGCGGCTCGCTTCGTCGACAACTTCACGACCGCTGCGGTTTCCTCCCTCGAGCCGGGGCAGGGCGGTGAGACGTTCTTCACCGATGCCAAGGGCTGGGTGATCGCCTTGGCGACCGTGCTCAGGACGCCCGATGGGCTGGTGCTGGTGACGGCGGCCGGCCAGGGCCAGCACCTCCGCGATCACCTCGAGCACTACCACATCCGAGAAGCAGTCGAGATCGACCATCGACCGGGTGCCACCGCCACGCTCCTCGTCAGCGGCGCGGCGGCGGCCGAGGCGGTGGCCAGCCTGACGGGCGGGCCGCCACCCGCGGACGCCTTCGGTCACCAGTCGGCCAGCATCAACGCAACGGCAGTCCGAGTGGTACGAGTGGAAGGCCAGGGGTGCGACGGATTCTGGATTCAGCTGCCGGCCGAGGCCGCAGCCGCGGTCGAAGCGGGTTTCGTGGCGACCGGTCTGCTCCGGGCAGATGAGGCCAGGCTGGAAGCCGGCCGCATCCTCGCTCGCTTCCCGACACCGACCGACGTTCCCCCCAAGACACTCCCGCAGGAACTCGGCCGTGACAGCCGCGCCATCTCGTTCACGAAGGGCTGCTACCTCGGCCAGGAGACGGTGGCCCGGCTCGATGCGTTGGGCCACGTCAACCGGCGGCTGGTGACGCTCGCCATTGCGGCTGATGCGCCGCTGACGCTGCCGGCTACGGTTCGGGCTGGAGACCAGCAGGCCGGAATGCTCACCTCCGCCTGCCCTGCGGCGGAGGGCGGCTCGACGATCGGGCTGGGGCTGATCCACACGCGGTGGCTCGACGCCGACACCCTCGAGGTCGACGGGCGGCGGGCCCGGGTCGTGTCGTCGGCCGACCATGCCCCCGGAGAACAGCGATGAGCGACACGGGCAAACCTCTCTTTACCGGCCGCCGGTTTCACGTCGAGCGGGTGGCCCAGCCCTGCAACGACGGCACGACCCGCGACCGGGAGGTGATCGTCCACCCGGGCAGCGTCGTGATCGTGCCGCTCGTGTCGGCCGATGAGGTCTGCCTGGTCGAGGTCGTGCGGGTCGCCGTGGGGACGGCCCTCCTCGAGCTTCCCGCTGGCACCCTCGACCGCGACGAGCCACCGCTCGAGACCGCAGCGCGGGAACTCGCCGAGGAAACCGGCTACCGTGCCGGCCGCATCGAGTCAGCCGGGGAGTTTTGGATGTCGCCAGGCATCCTCCGTGAGCGGATGCACCTCTTCGTGGCCCGCGACCTGACTGCGGGCGAGCAGGCCCTTGAGCCGGGCGAGTTGATCACAACGCGGATTGTTCCCTGGTCTGAGGCGGTGGCGATGTGCCTCGATGGCCGGATTGAAGACGCCAAGAGCGTGGCGGCCCTGCTGGTCGTCGATGCCCGGCGACGAGCCGGCGGCTGACGATGCCAGATGCCGGTCGCTGCGCCGCCGTCAGGCCGCTGGCCGCGACGGCGGGCCTCGCTCACCCCACGGCCGCGGTGGTCGAGGGCGTCTCGAGCGGCCGCCGCTCGAGCAGAAACACCACCCCGCCAAGCAGCCCGGCCAACGTCGTGCAAAGCCCCCACAACAGGGCGATGGCCAGGGCCGTCTCCGCCGGGACTCCGAAGGCGGGCAGGAGGGCCTCGAATGACTTCTCTCGAACGCCCAGGCCACCGATGCTGATCGGCAGAACCATTGCCAGGGCAACCAGCGGGACCACCGAAAGCCAGACGAGGGCGGGGAGGGAGACATCGAGCGAACGGGCCACCAACGTCACCGCCAAGACACCGCCGGCCTGGACGACGAAGCTCCAGAGCACCGCCAGCAGGATGAACTGCGGCCGCTCCCGATACGGCAGCAGCTGGGCCACGAACCGCCGGGCCGCCGAGTCTTCCGGCAGCGCCGCATGAACGCGATCGAGCAGGGCCAGCCCGAGCCGGAAGGCCGCCAGGACCGCCCCGAGCAGGCCGGCAAAGATCCCCAGAGTCCCTGCCGTACCGAGCCCATACCGCCGCGACAGCACGGCCGTGCCCACCAGCACGCCCAACGCTGACAGGCCGGTCAGGCGGTCGGCCAACACAGAGCAGGCCGCCAGCAATCGCAGCGGTGTGCTGCTGCCGATGCGGGCCGCCTTGACCACGTCGCCTCCGATGCTGGAGGGCAAGCAGAGGCTGAAGAACATGCCTTCGTAAAACCGGCGAACGAAGAATCGCCTGGGAAAGTCAAACCCCAACGGCCGCGCCAGCGAGGCCCAGCGGAGGCCGGCAATGACCTGCACCGACAACGTCACGGTCAGCCCGGCCAGCCACCAGCCCGCCTCCGCAGCGGCTAGTTTGCTCATGAACATCGGCCAGTCGACGTTCCAGACCGCCCAGGTCATCAGCCCGACCGTGGCGGTCAGCCGCACAATGATCGTCGCCCAACCGGCCAGGGGGCGGCGGACGCGGGGTTGCTCGGAGGCTGCGGGCTGGTCTGCGGGCATGGAGCGGGCTCGGGCCCCCGGGCCAGGAATCGGCGGCGGCGGGTACCCTACACGAAAGCCGACCCCGACACCCAGACGACATGACCGGCCCCCTGTTCCCCGTGCAGATTGCCTGTTGGCCCTGGGCCGAGGTGGCTGTCGTCCTCTGCGCCGCAGCCTGGGGCGGGATCCTCGGCAGCTTTATCAACGTCGTGGTCCACCGCGTGCCCCGCGGCGAATCACTCGTCGCAGCCGGATCCCGCTGCCCGTCCTGCGGCACGCCGATTCGACCGGGCGACAACATTCCCGTGATCGGCTGGCTGCGGCTGCGGGGCCGCTGCCGCAGCTGCGGATTGTCGATCCCAGCCCACTATCCCTTGGTCGAGGCGGGCTGCGGGCTGGTCGTGGCCGGGCTTGCCGCCACCGAACTGATTGGAGGCGGCCGCTGGCTGCCGGGATTCGACGGCGGCTTCCCCGCCGGCATCGACAAGCTGCTCCGAGGTGACTGGCGGCTGTTGCTGGCCTTTGTGCTTCACGCGGCCGTCGTTTTGATGGTGATCACCTGGGGCCTGCTCGACCGCGGCGGCTGGCAGCCGCCCGACCGCCAGGTCGTCATTCCCTTGGCACTGACGATCGGCCTGGCCGCCGCCGTGCCGGCCCTCGCCCCGCCGCCTCCCGCGCCAGCGTCGCTTCTGCCAACCGGCTGGTGGCCGGGAGGCAATTCCGGCTGGGCCGCCGCCGCAATCGGTGCGGCAACGGGCTGGCTGCTGGGCCGGTTGTTTTCCACTGCGGGAATCCGGCTGGGACTGCCGCTGCTGGGAAGTGTCCTCGGCTGGCAGGCTGTGACGATCATGGCGGTCGTGTCGGCTGTCGCGATTCGAACGGCCGCCTGGTTCGGGCAGCAGCCTCGCACCCTGCAACTGTTTCTCCCGGCCGCGGCGACGGTTTGGATCGCCTTTTGGCGGGAATGGCTGGCCGTGGGCAGTGTTTTGGCGTCCTGGCTGCCCGCCGCCTGAGCGGCGCCCGGCAGCCGCAAAAACAGCCGCCTTCGCCGGGAGCCACGCAGCGTCGCGGCCGCTTGCACGAACCTCATGGAAATGGTTTTTCTCTTCAGTATGATGATGGCGTCAGGACTCGGGCGCTTTCTATGTCGATTCCATCACCGATCATGCCGGTCGGCGGCGGGAAGGGTGTCTCACCACCGCCTGCCGCTGCTGCGCCCTCCCGGGCTCACCCCCCGGCTCCGGAGGACGAGGGTCTGGCTGAAGGCTTCGTCCGCCGGGCGAAGTTGTTTGTCGAAGATATCAAGCAGCGGGACCTCGGCACCCTTCTCCTGCTGGCGATGCCCTGCTGGATCGCGGCTTTCGGGCTCTTGGATCTGGAGCCATTCAACTGGCAGTACGACGCCGAATCTTCGGAATGGCGGTGGCTGGCCGAGTCGTGGCTCGGCGGCGGCAGCGGGATGGTGGCTCTTGTCAAATCGTTGGCACTCGCCGGTCTGGCCGTGATCGCCGCCGGGTGCCTCGCGGCCGTGGCCTGGTGGCGGCTGGAAGGTCTGACTCTCCTGCTGCTCTCAGGCGGTCTTGTCTACAGCTACTGGGAGTCGCTCTCCCAACTGCCCACCTCCTGGGCCAACCCGCAATACCAGCATGGCTGGATCG